>NZ_JBSGQV010000017.1:57391-135546 GCF_053606025.1 Streptomyces sp. NPDC055254
TACCTGCCCCGCCCCCAAAACGCGTTGTGTGTGTTGGCGCGGGGGGGGTCCCGGGGGTGTTCGGGCGCCTGGGCGGTTGGGGGGGGGGGGGGGCGGGGGGGGGGGCCCGCCCCACGCCGTGCTTGGGGCCGGCAGTTCACAGTCCTTGATGGTGTGGCGGCTGCCGGCGTGTCTTAGCGGCGGCGGCCCCAGGTTTCGGTGTCGATGACGCGTCCGCGGTCGTCGCGGAGGGTGGCGGTGTCGCGCTCGTCCCAGATCTGGTGGCGGCGGTCCTGGTAGACGTCGTGGTGGGTGTCGCGCCCGTTGCCGGTGTGGACCTTGACGCTGGAACGGCCGTCCAGGCGGAGGTGGTTGAAGCGGTAGCGGTTACCGTCGCGGTCGGTGAGGGTGAAGCCGCGCAGGTTCACCGAGTGGCGGCCGGTGTTCTTCACCTCGACCCACTCGCGGTTCAGGGCGCGGTTGCCGCGGTCGCGGTCGCGGCTGTCGTGCTGGACGTCGCCGATGACGATCGAGGAGTGCTGGCCGCGGTGGCCGCGCCGGTCGTCGTCGTGGGCGGCGGCCGGGATGGCGGCCGCACCGACCAGGGCGCCGGCGGCCAGGGCCGCGGCGAGAAGACGGCGGGTGGCGAGAGAAGCAGACATGCAGATGACTCCTTCAACAGTCAGCCCGGCCCGGCCTCGTGCAAGCCGGGCGGACTCCGTACGGTTCCCGGCGTCCTCGCCGAGGAGCCACACTCTGGCCCACCCCGGCCGTCAACCGCCACAACTCCGGACGTGCGTTGCCAAATGCGGACATGTCCGTAACCCTCCCTTGTAGGATGCACCCGTCAGGATGCGGTTGACGCGGCCGGGGCGGGGGGCGGGGCGGCCCGTGCGGCGTCGGACCAACAAGGTTTCGGTCACATAAGCCGCTGATTCACGCCATGCCGTGTGCTGTACGCCGAATGGGTCCAGGGCTTGTAACGGGGCTTCTGCTGTTTCTTCGCACCGGGATACGCACCACCGCCCTCATGTACGGGTCCGGGTGTCGGCCGGCGTCCGGGCGGTCAGGCCGGACGCCGGACACGGGCACCCTCCCTGCCGCACGCTCTGGTGATGCGCAGTTGCGGTCCGGGCCGGCGGCTGCTTCTAGGATCTGAGACATGGCAACACGACTCGTGCAGATCAATATGAAGGCCCGGGACGACTCCGCGCTCGGCCGGTTTTGGGCGGAGGCACTCGGCTGGGGTGTCGACAGCGAGGGACCCGGCGTGACCAACCTCGAACCCGTGGGCTTCGTCTACCCCGACCCCGTGGCCGTCTGCATCGACATCATCGCCCGCCCGGAACCCAAAACGGTGAAGAACCGGGTGCACCTTGACCTGGCCACCACCTCGACCGCCCAGCAGGCGGAGTTGGTCGCGCGCCTGAGGGATCTCGGCGCGACGCTCGCCGACGTGGGTCAGGGGGACGTCCCCTGGACGGTCATGGCCGACCCGGAGGGCAACGAGTTCTGCGTCCTGGAGCCCCGTCCGATCTACCGGGACACCGGGCCGATCGCCGCGGTGGTGGTCGACTGCACCGACCCACGAGGGATGGCCCGGTTCTGGGGTGAGGCGATGGACTGGACGCTGCACGAGGTCACCGACGACCGCGCGGCCATGCGTTCCGCCAAGGGCGTCGGCCCCTACTTGGAGTTCCTCCGCACCCCCGACACCAAGAGCGTGTGGAACCGCGTCCACCTCGACGTCTGCCCGTACCCCGATGACGACCTGGCAGCAGAGGAAGCCCGACTTCGCGCTCTGGGCGCCACCGACCCCGGTATCGACCAGTCCGCGATCTCCTGGACGGTTCTGGCCGATCCGGAAGGCAATGAGTTCTGCCTCCTCACCCCTCGCTGACCTTGAGCAACGGCTCCGGCCGTTTGGGGCTGGTAGGAGACGTCCGCGCCGTGCCCCGAGGGAAGTGGAACTGCGCCTACGCAACCCACCGACGCAGGCCTTTCTGATCCTCGCCGCCCTGCTCGCAGCCTCCGTATGCGTCACCGTTCGCCCCTTACCGGCCGCGGCCGCCGGCAGCCGCGCCACAGTGCCCCCCACCACGAGCACCCGGCCTCGCCCCGCCCCCGCTCGTCGTCCCGCCGGCGCCCGCGCCCACAACTCGGCCGGAGCGTGGTCGTTGATCAGTGCGGTGAGCGCCGCTGGGTGGCGGCCGTCGGGAATGCGAGGAGGAGCCGTGCCGGCTTCGGTGGGCAAGTCGTCCGATCGCCTGGTGGTGCGCAGCGCGGTGGTGACGGGGGCGAGTGGGGGCATCGGTACGGTCACCGCGTTGCGGCTGGCCGAGCGCGGGTTCGATGTGATCGGCACCGTGCGCAGTCAGGCGAAGGCGGATGCTCTGGTGGCTGCTGCCACCGAGCGGGGATGGAATTTGCGGACGGTGCTGCTGGATGTGGCCGACCCGGTTTCGTGCAAGCGGGCGATGGCTGAGGTCGAGGAGATGACGGGCGGTGGCGCGTGGGCGGTGGTGAACAACGCCGGTGTGCCGCAGGCGGGTTCTTTGGAAGACGTGAGCGATGAGCAGGCCCGTCATCTGCTGGAGGTG
Organism: Streptomyces sp. NPDC055254; assembly: GCF_053606025.1. Lineage (NCBI taxonomy): Bacteria > Bacillati > Actinomycetota > Actinomycetes > Kitasatosporales > Streptomycetaceae > Streptomyces > Streptomyces sp. NPDC055254. Next base: position 59,971 of record NZ_JBSGQV010000017.1, read on the forward strand.
AATGTTCTGGGTGCGATGCGGATCTGCCGTCTGGCGCTGGCGGCGATGCGTCGCCGGGGCGCGGGGCGGATCGTGAATGTGTCCTCGGGTCTGGGAAGGGTGCCGTGGCCGTTGGGCGGTTGGTACAGCGCGAGCAAGCATGCGCTGAGTGCGCTCACGCACTGCCTGCGGGTGGAGAGCGCCCATGCCGGGGTGCGGGTGTGTCTGGTGGAGCCGGGTGCGTTCGCGACAGCGATGCTGGAGCGGGCGGTCGCCGACCTGGCCGCGGTCGGTGACAGCGCGGGAGGCGCGGGATATGAGCGGACCCGGGCCCTGTTCACCAAGGTCAACGAGCGTGTGCCGGGGCCGGAGCCGGTCGCCGAGGTGATCGCGCGGGCGTTGTCGGCCCGCCGTCCCAGGGCCCGCTACACCGTCGGCCTCGACGCCCGCCTGCTCATCCCACTGCACACCGCGTCACCTCTGTGGCTCACCGACCGGGTCAAGCATGCCGCCAGCGGCCTGCCCCGCCGAGGATCCGGCCCCGTCCGCGGCCTGGAGCCCCACCACCAGGGCGGCCCGGACGCCGGGCTGCGGGCCGGCGTGGGACGGGGAACGGCATGAGTCTGCACAGCCGCATCACCCAGGTCGCCGTCCACCTGCCCCCCGGCCGCCAGACCTCCCGCGCCATCGAGGAGCGGCTACGGCGCGACAGTCCCGACCTGCGGGTCCCCACCGGACTGCTCCGGCGGCTCTACGGGCTCCAAGAACGCGTTGTCGCCGCCGACAACGTCCTGCCCTCCGACCTGGCCGCCGACGCCGTCACCCGAGCCCTCGCCCAGGCACGCCTGGATCCGGGCAGCATCGATCTGCTGGTGTTCGCCGCGGTCAGCGCCGACGTCCAGGAACCCGCCAACGCCCATATCGTGGCCGCCAAGACCGGCCTGACCTGCCCGGTTCTTGACATCTCCAACGCCTGCAACAGCGTCCTGAACGCGCTGGAGGTCGCCGATGCCCTCATCCGCTGCGGCAGCTACCGCCGGGTCGCCGTCGCGTGCGGGGAGACCCTGAGCCGGCTCAGTCGCTGGACGCTCACCCCCCACGAACTGCGCACGGGACTCGCCTCCCTGACCGGCGGGGACATGGGCGCCGCCCTGCTCGTCGAGGCCGGCACGACACCCGGGATCATCGCCAGCACCTTCATGGCGAACTCCGCGGGCTGGCCCGCCGCGACCCTCTTCAACCCCCACCAGGGTCCGGGAGGGCCGGCCGGTCTGCACATCGACTCCGAGCAGCTGCTGGCTTCCTTCCTGGACCTGGACGCTCAGGCCAGGCAGTGGTTGAAGGAACAGCACACCGATCCCAGCAGCCTTCCGCTGGTCTGCCTCCACCAGCCATCAGTCCCCTTCGTCCGCATGATCTGCGACCGCCTACGCCTCCAGAGCGGCGCTGTCGTGCCCACGTTCCAGTACACCGGCAACATGGGCGCCGCGACACTCCCCCTTCAACTCGCCCTCGCAACAGAGCGGGGCCGCCTCCAGCCGGGCATGAAGACAGCGCTGTTCGGCCTGGCCAGCGGCGCCAGCGGCGGCGTCATGCTCATCAACTGGTAGACGGCACCCGCCGAGCTGGGTGGTCAGGTACTGGCGCGGCGGGCTCATGACCACGGGGAGGCCGTCCGGGCCGAGCCGGGCGTGCTCGGATGCGGGCAGGCGGGCCTGGAAGACGGAGAGAGGAAACGATTTTTTGTTTCTGGTACGGGGTGGGGTGGGCAGTTGTGGTTCGGCGTGCTTCCGGGCGGATGGAGTAGGGGTGGGCGTGGTGGGAGCTCATGAGGTTCAGCCGGTCGCGGGGGGCGTGCCCTGGCTGGGCCACGTGATCGAGCTGCTGCGTGATCCCCTCGCATTCCTGGCATCCCGGCGAGAAGAGCCGGCGGTGGTGAGGCTGCGGCTCGCAGGGCGCTGGGTGTTTCTGGTCAATGGCGGGGAGGCGGCCCGTCAGGTGTTGGTGTCGCCGGTGTTCGACAAGGGCGGGCCGTTCATGGACACGGCGCGGGTTCTGGTCGGCAACGGTGTGATCACGTGCAGCAATACGGATCACCGGCGTCAGCAGCCCGTGATGCGGCCCGCGTTCGGCCGGGATCAGGTGGCGCGCTACGCCCCGGTGATGGGCGAGTGCGTCGCGCAGGTGGTCGCCCGGTGGCGCGAGGGTGAGCGGCTCGATGTGGAGGCGAGCATGTACGGGCTCGCGGCCCGCGTGGTGGCGCGCACGCTGGTCGGGGCCCCGGCCGGCCGCACGGCGGCGGATGTCATGGCCGGGGCGCTGCCGGTGCTGCTGGAGGGCATGTTCCGGCGGATGCTGGTGCCCTGGCCGCTGCTGCACCGGCTTCCGCTGCCGGCCAACCGCCGTTTCCAGCGGGCGCAGGCCCGCCTGGAGGTGGCCGTTGGTGAGGTGATCGGGCAGTACCGGGCCGGGCAGGCGCCGGGGGACGATCTGCTGTCCCAGGTCATGGCCGCCGCCGACGATGACGGGCGCCGTCTTGACGACACCGAGGTTCGTGATCAGGTTCTGTCGGTGCTGGCGGCGGGCGTGGAGACCACCGCTTCGCTGCTCGCCTGGACCCTGCACGCCTTGGCCGCACACCCGGACGTGGAGCGCCGGCTGTGGGCCGAGCTGGACCGCGAGCTTGTCGGCCGTGCTCCCGTCCACGCCGACGTTCCGCGCCTGCCCTACACCCGGCAGGTCCTCTTCGAGGTGCTGCGACTGTGGCCGCCCACCTGGATGCTCTCCCGCATCACCCTCGAAGAGACAGAGGTGGCAGGCTTCGCCCTTCCCGCGGGCGCGGATGTGATCCTCTCCCCCTACGCCCTACAGCGCGACCCGGCCGTCTTCGACGACCCTGATGTCTTCGATCCGGACCGGTGGTTACCCGAACGCCTCACGGCAGGCCAACGCCAGGCGTTCACGGCTTTCGGCGGCGGGCGCCGCAAGTGCCTGGGCGAGCACTACGGCATGACCGAGGCCGTCCTTGCCCTCGCCGCGATCAGCAGCCACTGGCAACTCCGCAAGGCCGACGCCACGCCGCTGCGGCCGCTGCCCCGCTTCCTCCTCACCCCCCAAGCCGGCCCCCTCGTTCTCATCCGCCGCACGGCCGCAACAGGCGGGCACCGGGCCGACGCGGGAGTCCGGCAGTGAAGGCCCTCGGCCACGCCGGAGACGGCGCCGCCTCCCTCCCCCGTCCGGCCTTCGGGACCGGCATCTCGGACCCGGGCGAGGACTACCCGCGCTTTCGGATGCCGCTCTTCCCCCGGTTCGCGCCGGCCAGGCGCCGCCCCCGCCTCAAGACCCTGGAACAGCGCTGCGCGGACCGCCTGAGCGCACTCCTCGCCGACGCCTTCACCAGCCGGGCGGAGCTGGTGGCGTTCCTGGAGCACCGCACCAGCCTGTGGAACCTGCTGACCTACGCCGACGCCCGCGAAGACCGCATCGAGCTGGTCTGCGCCTGGATAGACGTCCTGTTCGCCATCGACGACGTCCTCGCCCACGCCCCGGCATCCCGGATCCGGCAGCTGGGCATCCACGACCTGCCCGCCGTCATCGACGGCAAGCCCCCAGCCCTGGACACCGCCTTCACCCGCGCCTTCAAGCAGCTGCGCGAGCAGACCCTCCCTCTGGCACCCGCACCGCTCTGGCAGCGCTACGCGCGGACCCTGCACGCATTCCTGCACGCCTGCCACAGCGAACGTCACCTGATCGACAACCGCGCCGTACTGGACCTGCCCACCTACGAAAGCCACCGCCACCGTTCGATCGGAGAATGCTGCTTCCCCCTCCTCGAATTCGCCCTCGGCACCGACCTGACCGAGCGCCTTGAGGAGTTACCGGAACTGGAGCGCCTGAACATGCTGGTGGCGCGTCACTGGATCGGTGTCAACGACGTCTTCTCCTACCGCAAGGAGCTCTACAGCGGCGACACCATGAACGAGATCCAGCTCGCGCTCGCCGACAACGGCGGCAACCTCCAAGCCGCCGTCGACCGCGTCGCCGCGACCGTCCACCGCGTCGAGGCCGAATTCGACGGCCTCACCACCACCCTGCGGACCGGCGCGGCCGGCCAGGACAGCGACCTTCGCGCCTACCTCGACGCGCTGGAAGCGATGATCGCCGGGAACCTCGAATGGTCCTACCTCACCCCCCGCTACAACGGCCGCGGCCACACCTGGAACGGCCTGACGGACGCCACCGTCGTCCTCACCCCCCACCGCACCCTGTACCTGCCCCACGAACAGGCCCCCGCGCAGGACCCGGCGCGACGCGCTGACCTCGCAAGTGGCGGATGAAGCAGCCCGACTCGGGGGCCGCCTGCCTCCAGTGCGGCGGCGCCTGCGGTCGTCACGTCGAGGTCGAACCAGAGGTCCTCACCCGCAGGACCGGTCCGCATGTCCACGTAGTCGCAGTTCGCCTCCGGCAGGACCGCAACCATCTGCCGCACGTCTGCGGGCCGTCGGCCGCCGGGCCGTATTGGTCGAGGAGCATGTCGTGCAGCAATCCCGGCGAAGTGATGTCACACCCATCATGACAGGTCAGAGCCTGTTTTCGTAGGACGAACGGCACAGGTGACCGGCCTTGTTGGGCCCTCTCCGGCACACCCAGAATCTCCGTTATGAATCAACGGGGGAAAGCCGATCAGGACGACATCATGCGAGCGCGAAATGTACTGCTCGCGTCGGGACGCCGCACGCCGCGCGAGGAAGTCGACGCCTACCGGGTGCTCGCCCAGGTGAGCCCCGCCTCGTATCTGCCGCTCTTGGCCAGGGCGCTGCAACGTCTGAGCTACGACACCGGTTCCGGCAAGAAGCCTGCGGCCTGTCTCGCGCTGCGCGAGGAGGCGGTGGCCGCGGCGCGGTCCATCGATCCGGCCGAGCCTGCCCGTGCGGATGTTCTGTACGAGGCCCTCAACACGTGCCAGAGAGAGCTGTACAGCCTGGGTCGACGCGCCGACGGACTCGCCCTGCGTGCCGAGATGCTCGCCATTGGCCGTGCACAGGCCGAACTGGCCGGAGAGCCCGTGGTACAGGGGCTGCGTGAGTGGGCTGCCGGACTCTCCGAGGAGGGCCGGTATGCCGAGGCTGCCGATGCCATGACCGAGTTGGTCGCAGCGATCCTGCCCCACGGGCTCGGCAGTGGGGGTCTCGCCTGGTCACTCCTGGACTGGATCGCCGCTCTCCACGACGCCGGCCGATCCAGCGAAGCGCTCGCCGCGTTCGAGGCACTTGTCAGCATGGAAGCGGCCGAAGCCGCGAGTGACCGCGACTCGATGGCTTGCCATCTCTACTCCCTCATCGGGTACGCACAGATGCTCGACACCCACGGCCGAGGCGAGCGGGCGGCCCTCGCGCGGCATGAAGCATTCGCCTTGCTGACGGAGTTGGCCGATACCGGTGAGCGGAAATCCTGGAGTGGCTATCAGGCGGCGTTTTGGGCGGTGCTGCTGTCCTTCTCCGGCGCCGAAAGCGACCGCCCTGCGTCCGATGGACCGCGTCCGCCTTCGGGTGCGGCGCCCATGCAGTGGTCGCCCGATGCCAAGCAGCGCTACTTCGACAGCCGTCATGCCCTCCGCGAAGAGGTGGACGCCCTTGCTCCGCGAGCCGGCGAGGATCCGAACCAGCACCTGGCCGAACTGGTCCGCCTGCATCGGGTCCTCACCATCCGCTCCGCCGTCTACTGGGCGAACCGCACCCATCTGTTCGCGGAGCAAGTGCACTCCCTGTTCGACGACGGAGTGAGCCTGGCCCGCCGACTCTCTCGGCACGACCCGGCAGAGGGAGCACGAGCACTGGCCAGGAGCCTGATCGACCGATCGACCTTCCGCATCGCCACCAGCGAGTTCAGGCCCGCCCTCGATGACTTCCGCCAGGCCCTGAGCTACCTGGGAGAGGCCCACTGACCCGAGCCGGCCGACGTCGGCTGACGTGGTCTGCCCTGCGGTGCTGGATGTGCTGGATGTGGTGGATGTGCTGGACCTCGCGGAGCCCCGGCGCGGTCCGCAGGCCGAGAGCGTCCGCGGCCGGGGAATCGCGCCGGTGGACTCCCCCGCCCGGGCGGACGCTCCGACGTGCACGTCACCGCGCCCGGGTGAACCATTGAAGGAGGTGGTCGGCGCGTATCGGAGATATGCCGCGGTCTCATACGGGGGACGTCAAGGCATGAGCCTCGACCTCGACTCCTTGAGGTGGTGAGCGTGGACTCCTTCGATGCCGTCGTCGTCGGGTCGGGTTTCGGCGGGTCCGTGACCGCTTTCCGGCTGGCCGAGGCAGGGATGCGCGTATGCCTTCTCGAAAGAGGAAAGCCCTTTCCGCCGGGATCTTTCCCACGCAGTCCCCATGACACGGCGAAGAACTTCTGGGACCCGGATTCCCGCCTGTACGGGATGTACGACATGTGGAGCTTCTCGAAACTCGACGCCCTCGTGTCCAGCGGCCTGGGCGGAGGCTCGCTGATCTATGCGAATGTCCTCGTCCGAAAGCCGGAGAGCTGGTTCGTACACGAATCGTTCGATGGCGGATACGAGAACTGGCCTGTGACACGCGAGGATCTCGACCCTCACTACGATTGCGTCGAAGAGATGATGGGTGCGAAGCCGTACCCGTTCGATGTGAAGCCGTACCAGGACACACCCAAGACCATCGCCATGAAGCACGCGGCGTCCCGGTTGGGTCTTGAGTGGGAACTCCCGCTGCTGGCCGTCGAATTCGGAAAACCGCCGGTGCCCGGCGTTCCCGTCGAAGGCGGTAGGGACAATCTGCACAAAAGTCCGCGTTATACGTGCAGACTCGTGGGTGAATGCGACTTGGGCTGCAATTTCGGCAGCAAGAACAGTCTGGACTTCACGTACCTCAGCGCCGCGGACCGACTTGAGGTAGACATCCGAACCTGCTGCGAGGTCCGCTCGTTCGAACCTGTCCCGCAGGGGTTCTCGATCTCGTACATCGAGCACGGTGCCGCCGCAGGGGGCGGAGATCCATTCCGTCCGCCCGCTCCGCGCACCATCAAGGCCAGGCGGTTGATTCTCTCTGCCGGTTCGCTCGGCACCACCTATCTGCTCCTGCGAAACCGCAGCGCCTTCCCCGGAATCAGCCCGGCGTTGGGGACCCACTTCTCCGGGAACGGGGACTTCCTCGGGCTGGTCTTCAAGGCACGGGAGAGCCGGCGGGACGGGACCGGGGAGACTGTGCCGCGCATGCTGGAGCCGAGTTTCGGCCCGGTCATCACGAGTGCGATGGTCATACCCCGCGAGCACGACGGCGAGACCGGCCGAGGTTTCTACATCGAGGATGCCGGTTACCCGGAATTCATGAATTGGCTCGTCGAGCACAATGTCCTGACCATGTCCAACAGGGTCGCGAGGTTCCTGCTGCGGCGAGGATGGTCGCAGCTGACCAGGAGCGCCAGAAGCCGTGTGGGGCGACAACTCTCCGACGCCATGGGCAAGGGACTGTTCACTGCGACGTCCATGCCGCTGCTCGGAATGGGAAGGGACGTTCCGAACGGCCGGATGTTCCTCCGGGACGGACATCTGGACCTCGATTGGGACCTGGCCGCCTCCGATCGCTACTTCGACCAGATGAACGAGACCATGAAGCGTGTGTCACAGAGTCTGGGCGGGCGCTATGCCTCGAATCCGATGTCGTGGCTCAACCGCCTCATCACCGTGCATCCCGTGGGTGGCGCGCCGATGGGGCGCAACCGGCAGGAGGGCGTGGTGGACTCCTTTGGGCGTGTATACGGTTATCCCGGGTTGTCGATCGCCGACGGCTCGGTGATGCCGGGGCCGGTGGGCCCGAATCCTTCGCTCACCATCGCGGCGTTGGCCGACCGGTCGGCCAACCGCATCATCGAGGATCACTACGGGAACCGGGCGGGTCCCTCATGACGGCCGCCGAGAGCATCGAGCCCCGCGGTGGTCCCCCGCGCAGGTCTCTCATCCTCGCCGGCGGCGGGCTGAAGGTGGCCTTCCAGGCGGGTGCCCTCCAGGTCCTGCTCGACGAGGCCGAGTTGCGTTTCGACCACGCCGACGGTGCCAGCGGAGGTGTGTTCAACCTCGCCATGTACTGCCAGGGGATGTCCGGGCGCGAGATCGCGGACAACTGGCGCAATCTCTCTCCGTTGAAGGGCGTCTCCCCGAACTGGCGTGAGTGGTGCAAGGGGCCGTACGCCCGTTCCCTCTTCACCCTGGACGGGTATCGGCGTCGCGTCTTCCCTGGCTGGGGGCTGGACTGGGAGAGGATCCGTGCCACCGATCGGGAAGCCACCTTCAATCTCTACAACTTCAGCACCAACGAACTGGAGGCAGTGACCGCCGACCGCATGGACGAGGATCGCTTCTGTGCCGGGGTGGCGCTGCCCATGTGGTTCCCTCCGGTCGTCATCGACGGGCAGACCTACATCGACCCGGTCTACCTCACCGACGGGAACATCGAGGAGGCGGTCCGGCGGGGCTGCGACGAACTGTGGATCATCTGGACGGTCAGTCGTCGGCAACGCTGGCGGGACGGCTTCGTGGCCAATTACTTCCACATCATCGAAATGGCGGCCAATGGTCAGTTGCAGCACTGGCTGCGTCGGATCGAGGCCAACAACGCGGCGATCCGTACCGGGGACCGCGGAGAGTTCGGGCGACCGATCGACGTCAGACTGCTGAGCGCCGAGGTCCCGCTGAACTACCTGGTCAACTTCAGCAAGGATCGGTTCGCCCAGGCTGTGGAACTCGGAGTCCACAAGACTCGCCTCTGGTGTACGGCCCAGGGCATTCCATGGCGGCCCGACGCACCTCCGGCCCGCCCCGACGACCCGACTCGCATACGGTTCAGCGAACGCATGGTCGGCCGCGTCGCCTTCGGCGAGACCGGTTTCGGGGCGGCGGACTGGTCGGAGGGTGCGCCCGCTGCTGACCTGGCCTTGCACCTGACCATCGACATCCGGGGAGTGGACCGCTTCATCACCGGTCCCGAGCACGAAGCGTCGTTGCGGGGAGAGATCGTCTGCCAGGATCTGGGCGGACGGCTTCGGGTCGAGCGAGGCACCTTCCAGCTGTTCGTGGAACAGTCCGACCCGGAGCATCTGCGCATGCAGTACCGCCTGTTCTTCACGGACCGAGCCGGTCACCGGCTCACGCTCAGTGGATACAAGGACGTCAGTGAGGATTCCCATCGGGGGATCTGGAAGGACACGTCCGTCCTCTACACGCGCATCGTCCGCGGCCACGTCGATGCCCAGGATGAGTCCGAGGCCGAGGTGGTGGCCTCGGGAAGCGTTCACATCCGCCCGACCGACTTCCTGAGGCAACTCACCACCTTCCGCGTCGAAGCGGCGACGCTGCCCGGCAGGGCGGCAGCCCTGCGCCGCTTCGGGCAGTTCTTCTTCGGCAAGCTGTGGGACGTGTACGCGCAGAACGTTCTGCCCTGGTCGCCGCTGTGACCGATGACCGTGCCCCAGCCGGCCGTCCACCGATGAACGGCGACGACACAGGGCCGTGCTCGGTGCGCGGGAGCCGGTCTCGGCGAGCCGGGCCGTCTACGGCAGACATCTCGGGCCGACGGAGGGAGCCATCGTGGACGTCCATGAGTTGCGCGAGCGGGCGGCGGCGCTCCGGTTCACCCCGCAGGAACCGGTGCGGTGGCTGGCACCGAAGGAGCTCGCCCGTACGGCGGTCAAGGTCGCACTGGCCGCCGTGTTCGCCGGCTACTCGGACAAGCGTGAGATCCAGGGGGCGCTCCCCGCAGGTTTGCTGCGGGCACCAGTGGCGCATGCCCGCGCCGAGGAGATCTGGATCGACTTCGTCGCCGACCTCGGGGACGGCTTCGAGGCGACGAGTTCGGTGGCGTTCGCCCTGGCGGCGGACGAGCTGGCCGTCGCCGGGCCGGCCCCGTTGCCGCGTGGCTCGCTGCTCGTCCTCGGCGGGGACCAGGTGTACCCGGTGGCCTCGACGACGGCGTACGAGGACCGGATGAAGGGGCCTTACCGGGCCGCGTTCCCGTCGGCGTCCGAGCAGCCTCTGATGGTCGCGCTGCCGGGCAACCACGACTGGTACGACGGCCTCACCGCGTTCCTGCGGATGTTTGCCCAAGGACGGAGCATCGGCGGCTGGCAGACCCGGCAGACCCGGAGCTATTTCGCCGTGAAGCTGCCCCGGCGCTGGTGGCTGGTCGGACTGGACAGCCAGCTCGGCTCGTACTTCGACGATCCCCAGCGGCAGTACTTCGAGTCCCACCTCTCGCCGAGACTGCTGCCGGGCGACAGCGTGATCGTCTGCTCCGCCCAGCCCATGTGGGTGAAGAGCGACGAGGAGCCCGACGCGTTCAATTCCCTCCACTGGTTCGACCGGAACGTCATCCGGACCCGTTTCGACCGTGCAACCGGGAAGCGCGAGGACACGGGCGCATCGATCCGACTGTGGCTGACCGGCGACAAGCACCACTACGCCCGGTACACGGAACGGCTGCCCGAGGACGGGCCCGGCCCCGACGGCGCCCTGCCGCCCGACCCCCGGCGGCGCCAGATGGTGACGTGCGGCCTGGGCGGCGCGTACCTGGCGTCCACGCACGGGCTACCGAAGGCCTTGCCACTGCCGCCCGCCGCCTCGCGGATGCTGGAGAAGGACCGGCCGCCGTCGGCGTTCGCGCTCGCGCAGCAGACGTACCCCGGGGAGCAGGAGTCCCGCTCGCTCGCGCGCGCGATCGCCGAGCCCTGGTCGCGACACTGGCTGCCGCGCCGCAACCCCGGCTTCGCCGTACTGGCCGGGGCGCTGCACCTCGCGCTCTTCGTGTTGGTGAGCTACGTGTTCGCGCTGGCGGAAGGCAAACGCAATCCGGTCGACGCCATACGCATGGCCGGTACCGACGACCTTCTCGGTTTGCTCGGCCTGGGTGTGGGCTGCTTCGCCGTGCCGTTCGTGGCCGTCTGGGGGAGCATGCTGCTGCGCGGGCGTAGGCCCACGCCGCCGTCCCGCCCGGTCACCGCCGGGCTGTTTCAAATGGCTGTCGCCCTCGCGGCACTCGCGGTCGCCGTCTGCGTGGGCCGTGCGGCCCCGCCCTCCTGGAACACGGCCTTCCTGCTGCTGATACTGCTGGTCGTCCCTGTCGCGGTGGGTGCGTTGCTGGGTTCCCAGCTCTTCGCCCTGTGGGTGCTGTGGACGCCCCGGGGCGTCGTCGCCGAGTGGCAGATGTCCGGCCAGTCCATCGACGACCACACGGGATTCGTCCGGATGCACATCGCACCGGACGGCACACTCACCCTCTACCCCCTGGCGCTCGACGGCACCTGTCGTGACTGGCGCATCGAGGAGGTTGCGGACACCGCGGCCGCGTGGATGCGGCCGGTGCCCGAGGTGATGCCGACCGTGCGGCTGATCGAAGAGCCCGTCGTGATCGCGCGGACCGCCGGTACGCCATGACAGCGCCAGGGCGACCGCCCGCGGCAGCCGCTGCACCGGCGCAGGACCCGCGCCGGGGGGCTCTGCGTCGGTCGTGATCGACGGCCGTGGCCGGACCGCGGACGGTGAAGGGCGTCTGCGTGCGGGGGTGGCCCCTGTTCGGGTGGCCGCTCAGCCCGCGCCGTGAGCGATCCGTCATACGCGGTATTGCAATATTATGAATGCAATTGAGACGCCATCGGATCCCCTGGCGGGCGCCGAAGGCCGTCAGGACTCGCTGACCGAGCGCACCGGCTACGACGCGGCCTTCCTCGGGCCGGTCGTCCCACTCCCCGTGCCCACCTCGACCGAGATCGAGAGGGTCGTCCTCCCGTACACGCACTTCACCGTCGTCCTGCGCCCCGACCGCAGACTGGCTGCCTCCACCGCCGTCTGCATCGACGGCGAGAAGCTCGTCGAGGACGTTCCCCGCGACGACGCCTGGGAGTTCGACCCCCGGCTCCCCGAGACCCAGCAGGCCGGAAACGACATCTACCGCAACAACAGCCTCGACCGGGGCCACCTGGTCCGGCGCCTCGACCCGGTCTGGGGCAGCGCCGCGGAGGCCAACCGGGCGAACACCGACACCTTCCGCTACACCAATGCCGCCCCGCAGGCGGACGTGTTCAACCAGGGCAAGCAGCTGTGGCAGGGGCTGGAGAACCACCTGCTCGACCACGCCGCCCAGTTCGACCGCAAGCTGTCCGTCTTCACGGGGCCCGTCCTGCACGACTCGGACCCGCCGTACCGGGGCATCCAGGTGCCGTTGCGGTTCTGGAAGGTGGCGGCCTTCGTCCAGGGCGGCGAGCTGGCCTCGGCCGCGTACATCCTCGACCAGAGTCCCGACCTCACCCGTGACCGCGAGCGGGCGATGGCAGGTGCCAGGCCCGGCGATCCGCCGCCGCTCGGCCCGTTCCGCACCTTCCAGGTGCCGGTCACGGACATCGCGGAGCTGACTGGTCTCGGCTTCGGGCCGCTGCCGGACGCCGATGTCATGCCCGTCACCCGTGCGCCCGCCGAGCGCTGGAAGCGCCTGGAGTCCTACGACGACATGGTGCTGCGGAACTGAGTGAGGCGGACCGTACGCGGTCCGTCCACGCCGGACGCGACTTCGGTTGCACAGGCGAGACATCTGGATGCGACTCCGGTCTCACAGGGGATCGCCGTGGATTGCGACTGCGGTGGCATGCGATGGCGACCGGGGATCGATGCGGCCTCGCGTGCCCCGCCCCGACGATGGCCGGGTGACCGAGATCATCGCGGGGCTGTACATGTCCCCTCCGGAATTCCTTGCCGTGCTGGGTGCCGTCGCGCTGGTGGCGGTGCGTTGGCTTCCCCCCGCTGCTCGTCCACGCGTCACGACGGCGGCGGGGGCGGTTCTCGTGCTGTCCGCGATCGTGCTGGGTGTGGCGGGGATCCGATGGCAGATGCTGCCGGTACTGGCGGGCGCTGGCGTCGCGTTGCCGTTCGCCCTCTCTCCCCTGCTGCGGCGCCGTACCGGCCGGCCGACGTGGCGGGCCCGACGGTGGCTGGCGTTGCCGGGGTCGGTGGCCTGCGTCGGCCTGATCGCCACGGGCGCGGTGGCCGCCTGGGCCTTTCCCGTACCCGTGTTCCCCGAGCCGTCCGGCCGTTTCGCGGTCGGCGCCCGCGTGGTGCAGTGGACCGACCCACACCGCCCCGAGGGCTTCACCGCCGATCCGAACGACCGGCGCACGGTCGTCGTCCAGCTCTGGTATCCCGCGCGGAAGAGTCCCGCAGGCGCGCTGCGGGCCCAGTACCTCGGACGCACGGAGCACGAGGCGCGCACCGTTTCCGATGCCCTCGCCCGCGGGGTCGGCTTGCCCGGCTTCCTGGTCGACGGGGTCCCGCGGGCCCACACCCGTTCGGTGTTCGACGCCCCGGTGGCCGGTGGGGGCGAACGGTTCCCCGTCGTGCTGTTCTCTCCCGGGTCGGGCGGAGTGCGTACCCAGAACACCGCCTGGGCGGAGGAACTGGCCAGCCACGGCTATGTGGTCGCCGCCCTCGATCACCCGTACGACTCAGCGGCCGTCGTCCTCGCCGACGGCCGAACGATTCACGCCACGATCGCCTCCACCGGAGACCGCGACAAGGACGCCGAGCTGGCGGTTGGCTGGACAGCCGTTCGGGCCGCCGACCTCGGCTTCGTCCTCACCCAGCTGGACGATCTGGACCGGGGCGAGATCACCGGCCCGCTGACCGGACGTCTGGACACCGGTCGGGTCGCGGTCACCGGCCACTCCATGGGTGGTGCCGCCGCTCTGCAGGCAGCCCGGCAGGACCCCCGGTTCGACGCCGTCATCGATCTGGACGGCTACCCCCACGGTCCCGCCTCCCCCTCCCTCCACCAGCCGACGCTCGCGCTCACCCAGGCCATCACCCCCGGAACCGACCCGCACTACATACCCCGCCTCACCGAGGCCCTCAAGCTCAGCACCGCGACGAGCTACCGGCTTACCGTCCCCGGCGCCGCCCACCTCACCTTCATGGACGGCCCCCTGTACCTGCCGCCCGCGCCCTCACTGGTCGGCTCCCTGGGCCGCACCGAGAGCCCGCGCATCGTCGCCGCGACCACGCTCGCCTTCCTGGACACCACCCTGCGGCACAAAGCCGGTGACCTGGCCGACGTTCTGTCGGCCTACGGCGACCTCAGCGTCCACCACCCGGACAACAGCCGCTGATCGACTGTGCCGCGGCAGCCGCCGGCACGGCGACGCCACCCCGCGCCGGTCCTGGGCCGACCCGCTCGTTCGGCCCGATCGCGGTACTCGACGCGAGCGAACCATCGGCGGCAACCTTCTCGTCATCTGCGGCCACTGAGTAGTGAAACAGCGACGCGCTCTTCCGGACGGATGAACATGCAAGAGACACGCCAGGCCGCGCGGCAGCGCAGGCGCAGACGAGGGCTGATGGTGGGCACCACCACGGGCCTGGTCGTCACAGGTCTTCTCGTCTGCTTGGTCATGACGATGCAACCGGACCGGAAGGGGGATGCCGGGCAGGTCACGGCCGTCGCCGACTCCCAGGGGGGTCTCCCGCCGACCTCGCCGGGCGAGAAGTCCTCCACAGCTTCCCCGTCGGCCTCCTCGGCGACCCCGTCGGCCGGCGCGAGGACCCCGGCGCCGGCCGGCGCCGCGTCTGCGCCCGCTACCCCGAGCACGTCGGCGGCGTCGTCATCGGCCTCCCGCCAAGGGGCTGCTGCCGCGTCACCCCTGACCGGGCGGATTCGGCCCAAGAGCGCTTACCGAGGAGTCGCCACTGCCTACAAGGCCGGAGTCGGGGACGGCGCCTGCTCCTACGGCCCGAGCGAGGACATGATGATCGCGGCGATGAACACCACCGACTACGAGACGTCCAAGGCCTGCGGGGCGCACGTCCTCGTCCGCGCCGCGAACGGCGCCTCCGTCACGGTCCGGATCACCAACGAATGCCCCCTGCCCTGCGCACCGGGCCAACTCGACCTCAGCGAGCAGGCCTTCGCCGAACTGGCCCCCCTCTCGACCGGCCGGATCGCGATCACCTGGAGCCTGCTGAGCCCCGATGCACCGGGCACGATATCGATCCGCTACAAGAACGGATCCAGCCCCTACTGGTGCGGCATCCAGGCGATCGGCCACCGCAACCCGCTCGCGCGGCTGGAAGTCCGCACCGGCGGCGGTTGGCGCCCGCTGGCCCGCACCGACTACAACTACTTCCTCTCCCCCGACGGCAGCGGGTGTGGCGGCGCCATCAGGATCACCGACATCTACGGAGAACAACTGACCGTCAACGGGATCGCTCTGCGGCCGGAAGCCGTGCAGCCGACACAGGTCCAGTTCACGCAGCACTGACCTGAGAAAGATTCCGGCCCGAGGCAACCTTTCGCGGAGTCTGCGACCACAAGGAACCAGACCCGGCCGTTCCGGAACCTGGATCCGCCTTTGTCCGGCGAACGGCATGCCAAGGAGCACACCTTCCATGAAAAGCCCCATGAACGGCGGGCGCCGCGGGCGTCACCGCCGTCGCTGGACCGCGACCAGCCTGCTGCTCGGCGTCCCCGCCACCGTCGTGCCGTATCTCCTGTTCGTGCAGGACGGCTCCCACGCCGCGACGGTCGACGGCGATGCCTACTACCGGCTGGTTTCCGTGCACAGCGGCAAGGTGTTGGACGTCAACGCCTTCTCCACCGCCGACGGCGCCCGTATCCAGCAGTGGACCGACCAGAACACCGCCAACCAGCAGTGGAGGCTGAGGTCCACCGCGGACGGCCACTACGAGCTGGTGAACCGCAACAGCGGCAAAGTGCTGGGCACAGCGGGGGATTCGACCGCCCAGGCGACCGCCGCCGAGCAGCAGAGCGACAGCTCCTCCCCCTCACAGGAGTGGCGGATCGACGAGGTGAGCGGTTCCGACGCGGTCACCTTCACCTCCCGCAGGAGCGGCCGGGTCCTGGACGTCTCCGGAGGCTCCACGGCCGACGGCGCGGCAGTCATCCAGTACCACGGCAAGGGCAGCGCCAACCAGCAGTGGAGGCTGGTGAAGGCGGCCAAGGCCCAGGGGCCCGCGGCCGGACCGTACGTGTGGAACAACGCCCAGGTGGTGGGCGGCGGTTACGTCACCGGGCTGGTGTTCAACCCCCGCGAGAAGGGGCTGCTGTACGCGCGCACCGACATGGGCGGCGCCTACCGCTGGGACGCCGCGGCCGAGCAGTGGATCCCGCTGACCGACTGGGTCGGCGAGAAGGACTGGAACCTGCTGGGCATCGATTCGCTGGCCACCGACCCCGTCGACCCCGACCGGCTCTATCTCGCGGCCGGCACCTACACCAACGACTGGGCGGGCAACGCCGAGATGCTGCGCTCGACGGACCGGGGCCGCACCTTCCAGCGCAGCGCTCTGCCCTTCAAGCTGGGCGCCAACGAGCACGGCCGCGGGGCGGGCGAGCGCCTGGCGATCAACCCCGCGGACCACGGCACCCTGCTGCTGGGTACCCGCAAGAACGGCCTGTGGCGCAGTACCGACCACGGTGTGACGTGGAGTCAGGTGTCCTCGTTCCCCGTCAAGGACGGGGCGAGCAGCGGCGCGGGCATCTCCTTCGTGACGTACGGTCCGGCCGGCAGCGGGACGGTCTATGTCGGCGTCGCCGATGGGTCCACCTCCCTGTACCGCTCCACCGACGGCGGCACCACCTGGCAGGCCGTCTCCGGGCAGCCCACCGGGCACATTCCGCAGCACGGCGTGCTCTCCGGTGACGGCTCGCTGTATCTGGCGTACGCCGATTCCATCGGCGATGCGACGGCGGGTTCGGTGTGGAAGTACACGCCGGCCGGCGGGGCGTGGAAGAACGTCTCCCCGTCCCAGGGCAACTACGGGTTCTCCGGTCTGGCCGTCGACCCGCAGAAGCCGTCCACGGTGATGGTCGCCACCCTCCACCGCTGGTGGCCCCAGGACGAGCTGTACCGGACCACCGACGGCGGCACGACCTGGCAGGCACTGGCGGCGAAGTCGGTGCGGGACGCCTCCGGCGCGCCCTACGTCGGTACCGGCATCGGGCACTGGATGACCGCCCTGGCCATCGATCCCTTCAACTCCGGGCACGTGCTGTACGGCACCGGCAGCGGCATCTGGCGCAGCAAGGACGCCAACGCCACCGACAGCGGCGGCACCAGCCACTGGATCGTGGGGTCCCGAGGGTTGGAGGAGACCTCCCTGTTCGACGCGATCGCCCCGCCCGGCGGCGCGATCGTCATCACCGCCATGGGCGACCTGGGCGGTTTCCGCCACGACTCCCTTACCAGGGTGCCCGCGGGGCGGTTGGACAATCCGATGATGATCACCAGCACCGACATCGATTTCGCCCAGTCCAACCCCTCGGTGATGGTCCGCGTCGGCCGTGGCGGTGCCAAGGACGGCGCCTACTCCACCGACGGCGGCAGCAGCTGGAACGGCTTCAAGGCAGAGCCGGTCGGCAGTTCCGACAGCGGCCATGTCGCGCTGGCGGCGGACGGCTCCGCCATCGTCTGGACCCAGGCCGGCCAGGCCCCGTACCGCTCGATCGACAGGGGGGCGAGCTGGTCGAAGGTCAGCGGTCTGGGCGCCGGCGCCGTGGTCGTCGCCGACCGATCCTCGGCCACGACCTTCTACTCACTGGCCGGCGGCACGCTCCACGCCAGCACCGACGGCGGCGCGACCTTCACCGCCCGCGCCACCAACCTGCCCGCCGGGCGGCTCACGGCCGTCCCCGGCATCGCCGGAGACCTGTGGATCGCCGGCGGTGGCGAGGGGCTCATGCACTCCACCGACGGCGGCCGCACCTTCACCACGCTCACAACGGTGCGGTCCGCTTCCGCCCTCGGCTTCGGCAAGGCCGCGCCGGGCGCCGACTATCAGGCCCTGTACCTGATCGGTACCGTCAAGGACGTCACCGGAGTCTTCCGCTCCACCGACAGGGGCGCCACCTGGTTCCGCGTCAACGACGACGCCCACCAGTGGGGCAGCATCGGCGGCGTAGGCGTCGTCACCGGCGACCCCGACACCTACGGGCGCGTCTATGTCGGCACCAACGGACGCGGCCTCCAGTACGGCGACCCGTCCTGACCCCAGCGCCCGAGGGGGCCGCAGGCACAACGCCTGCGGCCCGCGGCGCCCAGCCGGAGAACACGGGTCGTCAGCCGCCCAGGTGGTGCCAGTAGTCGCCGGAGGGCAGGTGCGGGTGCATGGAGCAGGCGCGCTGCCACATGCCTTGGGCCTGCTGATCGGGACGCTGCTGTTCTCCGTGCAGGGCGTTGAGGACCAGCAGGCCGCCGGTGACCACCGGTACCACCCACTGGGCGTAGGACAGCTGCCGTTCCGCCTTGTTGATGTCGAAGGCAGCGGCCGCCTCCTCGGCGTCCTGCGGGTCCTGTGAGGAGGCGAGTTCGATCTTCTTGCCCAGCATGCGGGCGTAGGCGGTGGCGGCCAGGGCGACGCCGGTGAGCACCGTTTTGGCCACGGTGGAAGCGGCCACCCCTTGCTGGGTGGCGACCCGGGACGCGTTCGCGGCGAGCAGCCCGCTGCCGCCGACCAGGTGCGCGCCGATCGCGACCGCGCTGACCGGGGTCCACTTCGCCCAGCCGGTGCTGGCGATCCGGGCGTTGTCGCGCCAGCTGTCGCTGTGGCCCTTGGCGGCGCCGTTGAGGCCGACCGCGCCCATCAGAGATCCGCCGAACCATGCGGCCAGGCCCACATCGTGCATGCTGCGCCAGACGGTGTTGCGTTCGGACATGACACTCCTCCACAGGATGCTGGGCCGGCGGACGTGCCGGTGCTGCAGCCACCGTCCCCCGCTCCCGCGGGCGCCGCCATACGGGCTGCTCCGAACGGTCGTGAGGTGGTGAGGTCGGGCTTGGGAGTGGGGGTTCGCGTGGGGGCCGGCGCCCACCGCCGGTGAGCGGGTCTTCCGGGCCGCCGGCCTGTGACCCGCACGCCGTCGCCCCGCACGTCGTCGGACAAGGCTTGACGACACGGCAGTTTCGGGCATTTATCCCCATATCCGCTAGGGCCACGTGCTAGAGATAGCGACCAGAGAACCCCGAACCAGGAGGTACACGACGATGCGCACAACTCTTCTCCGTGTGACGGCCGCGCTGGGTGCCGCGGCATTGCTGGGCATCTGCGGCGCCGGCGCGGCGAGCGCCGACGGCCTGGGGCCGGGGCACGGCGTAGGCAACGCGGGCATCGCCAACGACGGCATCGGGAACGCGGGCATCGCCAACTGGGGTCTGGGCAACGCGGGCATCGCCAACTGGGGTCTGGGCAACGCGGGCATCGCCAACACGGGCATCGGCAGCCACGGCATCGGCAACTCCGGCGTCGGCAGTTCCGGCATCGGCAACTGAGACGGGATCACGGCCTCCGCACCACGGAGTCGCACGAGCGCCCGGCTGACGCCGGGCCGGGCGACCCGGGCCGCCCGCTCCACCATCGGCCGGCCCGGGTGTGCTCCGATGCCCGGCCGATACACAAGCGGCACGGTAGAAGGCGGCCGGCGCGCCCAGGGACATCAGGACGTACTCCGACTGCCCGACGCCGAGGTGACCCGTCCGCCGGCCGGACCAGGGCGGTACCCGAGGCCTCCTTTCGCGCGGTGCGCTCGCCGACCTCGCGGTGGTGGGCGGCAACCGCCCCATCGCGCAACCGCCGCCGCCTCTCGGTTGTCACTACATGCGTGATCTTTCTCCTCGCCCTGACTGCTGTCCTGCTGCTCACCGTCGCCGGGGCGTACGCCGTTTTGGTCCCGCTCCTCCCGGACCTTCGGCGCGACAAGGGCCGGGAGTGGGCGGGTGTGGTGTGCCTGCTGATCGCCGGCACGGGTTTTTGCCTCGCGGTCGCCGCCTTTGCGGCGGGCCATCTGACCGGATTCGGAAACATGCTGGATCCGAAGGCCCTGTGCAATCCGCCAAGCTCCTTCGATGCCCCTGGAGCAGCACGGGACCGGGTACTGATCACCGTGTCCGTGCTCCCGGTATCCGTGGTCTGCGCCGACTCCCCCGGGGGCTCACACGCCACCGAGATGGTGGCCGCATGGGTCAACCCCACCATCGCGGTCGGCTCCAGTACCACCCTCCTCGGCCTGCTGCTTGCGCCCTTCGCCCCCCGTCTGCTCGCATCGGCCACACGGCGCCGGACCTGACGGCGTACGGCCCGAACACGGCCCGCCGTACGTAGCGGGTGGAACACACACCCCGGCCTGGCGTGCGGCCGCTCTCCCCGACGGCTTGCAGGTTCTCGGCATCGGCGATGTAGAGCGTGAAGCAGCGGCACCTCACGGCGAGCCGCCCCCCGACCGGCCACGGGGCCGGGCAGAGGGCGGCGCAGAACCGGACGGCAGCTCCCGGTAGGGCGGGACCGGCTGTCAGTCCCTGGCGATGGCAAGGCCGAGGAAGATCCCCACCACCAGCGCGACACTGCCGACGACCATCACCGACCACGTCCCCGCCTGAGTCGCGCCGAACGTCGAGGTCATTCCCGCCTGCGTCGCCGCCTGCGTGGCCTGCGCCCCGGCCATGGACGCCTCCTGAACAGCCAGGCCCGTCTCCAGCGTCTGAATCTTGGTCTCCAGCTCGGACTGCTCCATCGTGCGGTTCCTCTCTCACGGTGCGCCGGGCTGATCCCGGCATCACCGTCCATCGCTTCCCCACCGCGCGGACACAGCCGCGCCGCCCGCGCGCGGTGCACTCGTTTGCCGACGACAGGCCCCGGGGGCCGACCACGTCACGAAGCCGGCCGGTGGCCCGGGGAGTGGCCCGGTGGTCGGCGTAGGGTCGCCGGATGAGCCAACAGTGGTGGGGAAGGCGATTCGGTGCGGTGGTGGGGGCTGTGGCCCTGGTGGGGGTGTTGACGGGGTGCGACGCCTTGGCCGAGGAGCTGGGGGAGGCGTATCCGTCGGCGGAGCCGGTGCCCTGTCCCGAGGGCGGGGTGCGGCTGCTGGAGGGCGAGGGGAACGCGGCGATGGGTCTGCGGGTGGCCGATGTTCAGCTCCTGAACTGCGGTGCGGGAGTGTACGAGTTGGAGGGCCACCCGGAGGTCCGGCTGCTGGACCGCGAGGGGCGGCCGGTGGAGGTGTCCGTCGCACCGGGGAACAACGGGGTGACGGGGACGGGTGAGGATGCCGGGGGCGGCGCTCCGCCGCAGAGGGTGGTGCTGCGGCCGGGGCAGGCGGCTTCGACGGGGCTGGTGTGGCGCAACCTGGTGACGGACGGGACCGCGCGGGCGGCCGAGGGTTGGGTGCTGAGGTCGTACCCAAGCCGGGGGCGCCCCGGCTGACGCTGGAGCTGGAGCACCCGGTGGACCTCGGGAACACGGGCCGCATGGGGGTGAGCCCGTGGCGGTCGGCCCTCGGCCCGACCGCCGACCGTCCCGGCCCCTCGACCCGGCCGTGACCCGCCGGGTACCCGTCCCCTCCCTCGGTCTGCGACGGCCGGGCACGGCCGCAGGCCTTCACGTCACAGACGGCCGGGCGGGTGACGCACCGGCTGTTTGGAGACGGTGATGTCCCACATCCGCGCGCCCGGAGCCGGCCTGGGCAGGCCCCGGACCTCTGGCCGACCGTGCAGGACCCGCGTCGCGGGGCATCCGGTACATCGCGGCCGGTGCGCGGGCCGCCGCCCGGGCGCGGTCGCGCCCTTCGAGCTGGTGAGGGCCGTGCCGCCGGCCGACCGGCTGCGCCGGCCGGTTTCACCAGAGCCGTCGATGCCGCGTCAGTCCGCGACGACGAGCGCGCGGACAGGGCCTCCGATCCGGAGCCGAGCCGCTCCGTCGCGCTCCCATACCGCCGAGCGGTCCTTGTCCAGCAGGTACAGGCGCTCCCCGCGCACCCCGACCGCCGCCCCGGCATCGGCGACGCGGGACCAGGTGCCCGCCCGGTAGCGCCACAGGCCGTCGTCGGCCTCGTTGACGGCGTACAGCTCCGAGGAACTCGCGTACAGGGCGCCCGCCGGACCGCCGACCGGGCTCCACACACCCGCTTCACCACTCCACCGGAACACCGCGTTCCGCTCAGGGTTGAGCCCGTACAGGTGTTGGTCGGTCACGACGAAGTCGGCGCCCGCGGTCCCGGCGAACGACCACGCTTCGCCCTCTCCCCCGTAGGCGAAGATCCGGCCGTCCACCGGGTCGGTGGCGAACAGTCCCGCTCCCCCGCCGTAGAGACGTCCTGCCGGGCCGCCGACCCGCGTCCAGGTGCCGTGCGCCCGGTCCCACCGTTGTACTGCACTGCGGTCCTGGGCCAGCCGGTACAGGTTCGGGCCGCTGGTCGCGAAGTCGGCGGCGCGCCCGCTGACGGTTCGCCAACGGCCGGGGACACCGCTGTAGCCGCGCAAATCGCCTGTCTGCGGATCGGTGGCGAAGACCCCGGCCGGACCGACGTAGAGCTTTGCCGCCGGGCCGCCGATCCTCACCCACGCCGTGCCGGCGCCGCTCCACTGGATCACCGCGGCGCCGTCTTCCGCGATCGCGTACACGCCGCTGCCGGTCGGGGCCGGGACGTCGGCGGGTCCGCCGGGTACGTTCGGCTCTTCGTCCGGGAGGCGGGGACCCAGCACTCCTGGAGAGGGGGACGAGGACGGCTGGGCGGGAGGGGCGGCGGCGGACCGGGCTGGGGAAGGGGTGCCGGGAGGCTCGGTGTTCCCCGACGCCGGCGGAGCGGCCGGGGGCGGCGAACCGGCCGGGGGCGTCTGCGGGCCGGATTCCGGCCGGAGGGCCGTCGCCGGTTCGGCCACCGAGGGGGCGGACCACTGCCGGAGCGGATCCATGGAGGTGGCAGGCACCGCCACAGCCATGACGACCGCGGTGAACAGTAATATCCGGCACAGCCGTCGCCGGCCACGGCTCCCGCGGAGGGTGCGGGAGCGGGAGGGGAGGACCGGCGGCCTCCGGCTCCGCCGGTCAGCCGGCAGGGGGGACTCCCGCCGTACCAACACTCCCCCGGCCGGCGCGGGATACGGCTGCCGCAGGTCCCGGACCTCCTCGCGCAACCGGCTGACCCGCTGCCTGCGGACCTCCACTTCGGCGCCGACCCGGGCCATGTCCTCCTGGAGTTCGCACAGGGCCGGAGGGCGGGGTGCCCATAGGACGACTGCCGTTCCCGGCACCCGGGCGCCACGGTCGGGGGACGACCCGTCCTCCTGCGGGGGCGCGTCCGCAGCGGGTCCGGCGCTGGTGACCGGCCCGTGTTCGGCCCGGGCGATGGCGTCGTCCAGTTCCTTCTGGAGCCTGGCCGACAGGCGCACGAGGGCGCGCAGCGCCTCCTCCGACCGGGCGAGTTCGGCGTCGGCCTGCCGCTGGGCCCGCTGCAGCATCTCCCACGTCTCGGGAGCGACGGGGCGTCCGTCGCCCGATCGTGCCCTGCCCTTCTCGGCCGCGCAGGCGGCGGCGTGCAGGTCCCTGGCGCGGGCCCACAGCTCGGCGCGGCCCCTTTCATCGCGGACCCGGCCGAGTACCACCCGTTTCAAGAGATCCAACGGAACGATCTTCGCCCCGGAGCGGTAGTCGCTCCAGCTGGTCTTTCCCGCCCCGTACGACTTCGCCAGTTCCCGCACCGTATGGCCTTCCGTCATGCCGCGCAGGAATACCGCCAGCGCATTCGCCTGGACGGTCACCCCTTTCGGTTCACCTTGCAGACGTCCCGCCCTGCCCATCCGTGACGCTCCTTTGTATGCGCGGGGCAATGCAGCCTCCTGCCCGCCCCGTTCCGGTCGACGTCCCAGCAGAGCAGGCGATCCGTCGAAGTCTCCAGCAGTTGTCGGACAACCTGGCGGCTGTGACTCGATTCAGCACGGCGCATCCGGCGCTGGACGACAACGGATGGCTCCTTGTCCGCCGGACAATCCAGATTGTCCGCGGCTGATCTGCGATTTTCCCCCTTTTCATGGACGGACAACCGGGCCGTCCGGAATCTGGGAACCCGGTGGGGGCCACCCGCCGAGCCCATGAGAAACCTGCAGAAGGAGACGCACCATGCGAAAGAGGATCGTTCTGCTCGCGGTCGCCACCGCGGCGGTCACCGTCATGTCCACCGCGACCTCGTCCAGCGCCGACGTCCGTGTCATCAAGGGTGCCTACGTGTACTACGACCCGTCCCGGAACATGTTCGGCATCGGCGACACCGAGGCCGACGGCCGCACTCCGTACCTGGACCTCAGGGTCAACGGTGGCCCTACCAGGACGTTCGCGAACCACAACGGCAACGGAACCTGGCGCGACGTGTACTCCAACGAGACCGGCATCCGCGACGGCAACATGCTCGCCTGGCAGGTCCGGGTCGGTGGCGTGTCGTCCGGCTGGGTCGCCGAGAGCGCCTGAGCCGGCCCGGGAACCTCGCAGAGGCCGCGGCAGCTACCGGTGGTCCGGTAGCTGCCGCGGCTTCACCGCCTCACGCGGTCCACTCCGACGGCAGGACAACCCACCGGCCGGCGGGCCGCTGTTCATCACGGAGGACATCATGCCGTCGAGCCCTACCGCGGGCGTGGGGTGGTGGCCGCTGAGAGCAGGAAGTCAGCGAAGTGCTCGGTCAGTGGCTCCCCCGTCAGGGGCTCGAGGAACAGGAACTGGCCTTGGGGGTTCACCTCAAGCCATACCGGCTCACCCTCTGGTGTCATCTTGAGATCGACTACGCCCATGCGCAGTCCCAGTCGGCCCAGCACCGTGCCCACTTTTCGACGGAGGTCTTCGGGGACGGGCCAGGGGGACATGGGGACGTTGAGGTCAGGGCGCCAGTCGAGTGCATCGGTCTCGATGAGGGCGGCATACATCTGCTCGCCGAAGCAGTTGAGTCTGATGTGCCGGCGGCCCTTGATGTACTCCTGATACATGGCTGGGCATACCTCGAAGGACGACGCCGGGATGGCTTCCGGGGCATCCAGCCAGCGTGTGTAGAGCGCAGGGCCGCGAGCGCCGACGACTGGTTTGACGATAGTTCGTTCGACGCGTCGCGAGAACGCGATGACGTCTTCGCGCGACTGCGAGACGAGGGTCCGGGGCACTCGGAACCCGGCCTCTCGCGCCACGCTCAGCTGGTAGAGCTTGTCGGCGGCCTGGTCGGTTGCCTGAGGCGGTGAGATCCACTGGCCTCGAAAGGTGGCGGCGAGGACTCCGCCCAGTGCGCCGCGGCAGTCGTTGTTGACGAGGCTGCGCTCGTGAGCGCTACCCGCGTGCGCGGTGATCTCCTGGTCCATCTTGGGCCGACGCCACCACAACAGCTCCGCTTCCTCGACCGCGATCTTGATATTTTCTGACGTGAGGAAGGCCGCGGCAGGGGCTCCGGTCTCTTCCCCGCTGTGCGAGTTCCAGGAAACTCCCTCTCTGCCGCTGACGTTGTCGGACTCCACGATATGAAAGTCGTGGGACCCCCTGGCACGCACTGCGTGTTGGACGGCGAGAGCGTGGAGATCGTCGCGGTGGGAGACGGCTACTATCACGTCAGTGCATGCCGGAGTCGTCGCTGTTACATGCATTTCCGAAATTCGACCCCGTCTCGCAGGCAACCCCCGCGAGGTTGTCGGCGACGATTTCGAGGCCGGTGGTCAGCCGCACGTTGGCTTCCCAGGCCCGAAGTTGTTCAGGGGTCCGCATGGGGACGAAGGAGTTTGCCTGAACGCTGAGGACAACGGGGGGAGGCATCTTTACGAGACCTTCCACATCGTCATCCAGCGGATCACCGATCTTGAATTCTGGCATGCTTCTCACCTCGGATCAGTACCCGATGTGCGCTGACACTCTTCTCCATCCAAACACGGATGGGTCTTTGGCGCCCCACGGCGTGGTCTCCGATCGTGAAGCGGCCCCGACTCCGGGCCTCCTGTCGGCGTACCCGAACGTGCACGGGTCGGTACGAATCAAAGTGCACGGCCTGCTGTCCCGCCTTCAGCGCCCGGCCCGGTCCGCCGCCTCTCGGGTGATGTCGGCGTAGAGGCGGAAGAGGGTGGGGCGGGCTTCGCCGCCGTCTCGTTCGCGCAGAGCCGCCCAGCACCGGGCTACGAGTTCCCGGGCCTGGGTGCCGGGCCAGGGCTGGGGCAGGAGCTGGGGCGGCAAGAGCGGGTCGGGCTCCATGGCGCGGGTGAGTTCGGCGGCCAGCTCGACCGCGATGGTCAGGAGTGCGGACGGGGAGAGTCCGGCGGGGTCGGTGAGCCGGGCGAGACGGGGCCGGGCGATACGGCTGAGGCGGTGGTAGCGATCGGCGATCTCCTGCAGGAACCACAGGCGGCGGGCGAGTTCGGCAGGCTCTCGGGTGTCGCCCTTGCGCAGGTCTGTCGTGGTGAGGAGGGCCAGCGCGTCATGGGCGCCGAGGCGGTGGGCCGCTTCTTCTACGTACGGTTCCCAGGCGTTCGCGCTGACGTACAGTCCGCCCTGGAGCGGGGCGCCTCCGAGGTGGACGAGCGTCTCACGCAGGGCGTCTCGGGCCGTGCGCGCCGATTCGGGCACCGCGAAGGCGGCCAAGTGCCAGACACCGTCCCAGGGTGCGAGCCCGGCGTCTTGCCGGAAGGCGTGCCGGAGGAAGTCCGCGTTGGGGGCCAGGGCACGCGTGGTGTCCGCGGTGGCGTGCAGCTCGGCCTTGCGGCCACGGCCCTCGTGCGTGAACCGGCCTTCGGCCACGAGGCGTTTGACGCACAGCCGCACCTGCTGGTCGCTCATGCCCAGGGTATTGGCGACGGTGTACAGCTCGCCCGCGCCGACGGTACCGTCCTCGCGGATCAGGGCGTGGACGAGCATGCGGGTGGGGACCTCGACGTGGTCGGTCTCGGCGCTCACAGTTATCGCGCCCCTCTCGTCGCGACGGCGCGACGCATGGTGGTCACCGCTGCGAACCCCAGCAGCCCGCGCAGGTAGGGCGTGGGCTCGGTGCGCACGGCCGTGAAGCCGCGCCGCTCGTACAGGGCCCTGGCCCGCGGATTGGTGTCGATCACATCCAGTCTGATCTCCCGGCAGTGCTGCTCCGCCGCGACGGCGGCCACTTCCTCGATGAGCAGGCTCCCGACGCCACGGCCGCGCATGGCCGGGTCCACGGCGATGCCGTCCATGACGAGCTGTCCGGGGGCCGGGTGGCGTTCGAACAGGGCGAGGAGCAGGAGCCTGTGCAGTCCTCGCAGGTGTCCGTACACGCGCAGCACGGCGGAGGCCGATCCCCCGGTGAGGGCACGGCCGTCGAGCTGGTAGCCGGCGAGGCCGACGAGCTGCCCGTCGAGGAGCGCGCACACCGCGCGATCGGCGTTCAGGTGGGCGGCGAGGAAGGGCACCGCCTTGTCCGGCGGGTTCAGCGCGGGGCCGAGTTTGCGGCCGAAAGCGTCCCAGTACAGCTCGGCCGCCCGCCGCTCGGCGCCGGCCGGAACGCCCCGCCGGACCGTCACCGGTCCCGTACCGGTGTCCGTCGCGTCCAGTCCCATCCCGTTCTCCTTCTTCTCGCCGCAAGCCCTCACTCCGAAACTATCACTTCCCTGACGACCGTGCTTGCAGTGATAGAAGAGGGGCGGGTCAGGGGGTGAGAAGGGTCTTGATGGCGCGGCGCTCGTCCATGGCCTTGTAGCCCTCGGCGACCTGCTCCAGGGGCAGGGTGAGGTCGAAGACCCTGCCCGGGTCGATCCGGCCCGCAAGGACGCGGGCGATCAGGTCGGGCAGGTAGCGGCGTACGGGGGCGGGGCCGCCGCGCAGACCGACGTGGGAGAAGAACAGCTCCTGCCCGTCGACGGCGACCTCGTGGGGGACGCCGACGAAGCCGACGCTGCCGCCGGGCCGGGCCGAGTGCAGGGCCTGCCGCATCGCCTCGGCGGTGCCGACGCACTCCAGCACGCTGTCGGCGCCGATCCCGCCGGTCATCTCCTTGATCCGGGCGACACCCTCCTCGCCGCGTTCGGTGACGATGTCGGTGGCACCGAACGCGCGCGCCAGCTTCTGCCGGGACTCGTGGCGGGACATGGCGATGATGCGTTCCGCGCCCAGCTCCTTCGCCGCGATCACCCCGCACAGGCCCACCGCGCCGTCGCCGACCACAACGGCGGTGGAGCCGGGCTCGACCTCGGCTGCGTCGGCGGCCCACCAGCCGGTGCCCATGACGTCGGAGACGGCCAGCAGACCGGGCCAGAACTCCTCGCCCGGCACCTCGTCGGTGGCGACCAGGGTGCCCTGGGCGTTGGGGATGCGGACGTAGTCGGCCTGGCAGGTGCTCATGAACTCGCGGTGCAGGCAGTTCGACGGGAAGCCGTTGCGACAGTTCGGGCAGGTGTTGTCGCTGGTGGCGAAGGAGCCGACGACGAACTGGCCCGGCCGGACGGAGGTGACCTCGGATCCGACCTCCTCCACGAAGCCGACGTACTCGTGGCCCATCGGGTGCGGGTCGCCGATCGACTCCAGACCGCGGAAGGGCCACAGGTCCGAGCCGCACACGCAGGTTGCGGCCGTACGGATGACCGCGTCGGTCGGCTGGAGGATCTTCGGATCCTCCAGGGTCTCGAAGCGCACATCACCGGGGGCGTAGATCACTGCTCCGCGCATCAGAGTCCTCACGTACGAGGGGACCGGGCCGCCTGAGGCGGCCCGCGTACTGGCACTCCCGGGCGGAGACGGCGCCGCGTACCCCGCCACGGGACCGTGACGTCCTTCCCTGCCTTCGGGTCCGGTGGGAAAGCGCCACGTCATCCAGGTAACCCGCGCTTCGCGCGGACAGCGAGTCACTGACGGGGGGTGTACCGGCAGTACATCCCTGGGGCGGTGCGTTGCACGTACCGTCGAGGGGTGGACATGCAGCGAGAGGCGCGCGAGTTCCTCACCTCGCGGCGAGCCAAGATCACCCCCGAGCAGGCGGGACTACCCGCCGGCACCCGGCGCCGCGTCCCCGGCCTGCGCAGGAGCGAGGTCGCGGCGCTGGCCGACGTCAGCGTCGAGTACTACGCCAAGCTGGAGCGCGGCAACCTGGCCGGCGTCTCACCGGCCGTCCTCGAAGCCGTCGCCCGCGCCCTGCGGCTCGACGACGCCGAGCGTGCCCACCTGCTCCACCTGGCCCGGGCTGCTGATGGTTCCGACGCCCTCACCCGGCCCCGCCGACGGTCCACCAAGGACCGGTGGAAGCCGCACCGCAGCCTTCAGTGGACGCTCGACGCCATCACCGCAGGTCCCGCGTTCGTTCGCAACGGGCGCATGGACATACTCGCCGCCAACCGGCTCGCCCGCGCCTTCTACAGCGACGTCTACGCCGCACCCGGCAACCAGTCGAACCTGGCCCGCTTCAACTTCCTCGACCCCGCCTCCCGCCGCTTCTACCCCGACTGGGAACTCTTCGCGGACGTCGCCGTGGCCATCCTGCGCACCGAGGCCGGCCGGAACCCCTACGACAAGGAACTCCACGACCTCGTCGGTGAGCTCTCCACTCGCAGCGACGCTTTCCGCACCCGCTGGGGCGCCCACAACGTCCGCCACCACGGCACCGGCACCAAACGCTTCTACCACCAGGCCGTCGGCGACCTCACCCTCGCCTTCGAGGGCCTGGAGATGGCCGCCGAACCCGGCCTCACCCTCACCATTTACACCGCCGAACCCGGCTCGCCCTCCGACGAAGGCCTGCGCCTACTCGCCTCCTGGGCCGCCACGCCCCGGACCCCCGCGCCCGCACCGCACTCCGGCGACTGACGTCCTCGGCCGCCGGCATGAACCCGTTGGGCCGCACATGCAGACAGCGGGTCAGAGCCTCGGCCGCCATCCGAACGCCGCGAACCCGAAGCAATCACGTGCTCGACGTCCCGCACACCCAGCGCCTCGCCCTGCGCACCCGGGCGGACTGCTCGGTCCATCACTTCGGTCATGCGCTGCCGGACGGTCCGCGAGGAGTTGCGGCGGCCTCCCGACTACGCGTCCGCGGCGCCCCGGTTCGCCGCCCGGTCGCGGGAGTCGACGTCCTCCATGAAGCCCAGCATCCGGGCGTTGACCAGCTCGGGGTGGTCGATCTGCGGGCCGTGGCCGGTGGCGGCGAGGATTTCGGCGCGGGCCCCGGCGATCAGGCGCGGCACCCGCTCCAGTTGCCGCTTCGGGTGTACGAGCAGGCTGTGCTTGCCCATGATGACGTAGAGCGGCGTCCGGATGGACCGCAGCGCGTCCTCGGCGAGCGGCAGGGGTGCGGGGCGGCGGATCCGGAACGCCCGGGCACCGAGCTGGATCCACTTGCGCATCTCGGGGACGACCAGGACCGGCTGGTTGAGCCAGGCGGCGAGGCGCGGACGCAGGGCCTTGGGGGCGAAGCTGGCGAACAGGCTGACGAACACCCAGGCGAAGAAGCGCAGACCCACCTTCTCCAGGCCGCCGGGGTCGAGGGCGGTGACCGAGGCGAGCCGTCCGGGCCGGCGGTGGGCCTGGTTGAGCACCAGCCAGCCACCGTAGGAGGAGCCGACGAGGTGGACCCGGTCGAGGCCGAGTGCGCCGAGGGCCTCGTCCATCCACTGGGCCGCGCGCTCGGGCTGCCACATGGGCTCGCGGTGGACGCTGCGGCCTGCGTCGCCGGGGGTGTCGAGGGCGTAGACGGGGCGGTCGAGGCTGAGCCCGGGGGTGTTGGGGTACCACATGGCGGAGCAGTAGGCCGCGCCGTGGATCAGGACGATCGGGGTACGGGATTCGGATGCGGGGTCGCTCGGGCCGTACCGGTAGACGTGGGTGGTGCCGAAGCTCGTCTCGACGTCCGTCTCGGAGCGGACGGGCGCTCCCATCGCGTAGAGGACATCGCTGGCGGCGAAGTAGCGGTCGCGGAGCTTGTCGTTGACGTAGCGGCCGACGTCGCGGCGTACTCGGGTCGTGTTCTCGGGCACGGGGCACCTCCGGAAGGATCCATCTTCGTGATACGACCGTACCATCTTGCTGGTACGGCGGTATCATGAAGAGGTCCGGAACGGCCGGACCTCGAACTCACCCCGGACAGGCGGAGGCACGGCACATGCCGAAGCGCGTGGACCACGAGGAACGGCGCACCCAGATCGCCGAGGCCCTGATCCAGGTCGCCGGGCGGCGCGGACTGCACGCCGTCGGCATGCGCGATGTCGCGGCCGAGGCGGGAGTGTCCCTGCGGCTCGTGCAGTACTACTTCCAGACCAAGGAGAAGCTGCTCTTCTACGGACTCCAGCACCTGACCGACCGCTTCACCGCACGAGTGGGCGCCCGCCTCGCCGCCACCGGCCCGGACCCGGGTCCGCGAGCGACCGTCACGGCGCTGCTCCTGGCCTCCCTCCCCACAGACGAGGAGAGCCGTACCTTCCACCTCCTGTACAGCTCCTACGCGATCCTCTCCGTCACCGACGAAGCACTCGCCGCCCAGCCCTTCATCGACAGCCCCGACGCCGCCGAGAACGCGCTGACCGGACTGCTTCAGCAGGCACAGAAGACCGGCCTGGCCGACACCGGCATCGACGCGCGCACAGAAGCGATCAGCCTGCTCGCCATGACGGCGACCATGGGCACCAGCATCCTCGTCGGCCAACGGACGCCGGAGTCGGCCGTCGCGGTACTCCACCACCACCTCGACCGGATCTTCGACGCCGGCCGGACTCCACCGCCCGCATAGGGGTCGGTCCAGGACCTGGTCGGCCCAGCGGCGCCCGGGGGCTTACGGCGGCACCGAGGTCCGGCTCGGTCCGCGCAGCCGGCCTCCCTCGCCGGGGGGGTCAGTCGTCGTAGTGGTCCCGACTGCCGGACTTGGCCAGTCCTCGGCTGATCATGTAGCCGAAGGTGAGGACCACGATGTACAGCCAGGCACGGTCGGCACGGAAGTAGTCGAGGTGGCCCTCTTCGGTCCCTACGACCATGGAGGCGATCAGGACCGCGATCACGCAGGCGATGTAGACGAAGAACTCCGTCGTCTTCAGGGCCGACTTCGTTTCGGTAGCCGGCCGCCGGGTCCCGTGGCCCGACACGTCCGCACCGCCGGCGTGGTGGCCAGGGGTGCCGGAAAGGTTCGCAGAGCTCATTGGAGATGTCCCCTCTGTTGCACGAAGCCCGTGGTGCACTCCCACAGGTCGGGATCACGCCAAGATCAACGTCGTCCCATAGGGACGACTACCCCAAAAGGGACGAAAAAACATCCATGAGCGGGACGGAGTGGGCCGGCCACCCGGGCCGCCGAAGGGGGCGCCGAGGCTGCGGCGGCGGCCCGCCGCCGCAACCCTCGAACGAGAGCCGGCCCGCCTCGGGGGCCCGGGCCGGCAGCTCAGGCGGCCGCCCGGCCTGCGCTCAACGCGGCAACGACCTCGTCGTCCTCGCTCTCCCCGGTGGGGGTGAAGCCGATCGACTCGTACAGGCGCGCGGCCGACGTGTTGTCCGGATGGTAGGAGAGGCAGACCTCTCGACAGTCGGGGCGCTCCGACAGCCACCGCGCCAAAGCGCGGACCGCGGCACGGCCCACACCTTTGCCCTGCTCGGAGGCGTCGACGACCATGCCGCCGATCCAGTGCCTGCCGTCGTCGTCGTAGGCCCACATCACATGGCCGACCACCGCGTCATCGGCCATCACGGCCAGCGAGTTCCAGTCCCCGCCACGCCAGGAGAGCAGCAGATAGCGGGCCGCCAGGGCTGCGACGAAACGGCGCTGGTCATCCTGGGGCGCGATGTCGGCAACGGCCCGCCAGTTGTCGTCCGTCACCCCGGCCAGGCGTATCGCCCGGCCCTCGCGGTCCGTGGAACCGTACTCGATCATGTTGCCCGCTTCGCCTGTAGCGCCCAAGGGTTCTGCTCGACCGCCTCGCTCGCGAACGCTTCACGCGGCCGGAGATCTTGAGGAGATCGTAGACGGCCTCCCTTCAACTGCCCACCTCCGAGGACGCGGTGAAGTGCCGCGCGAGCCAGGGCAGGCAAGGAGGCCGGCGGCGTCCATACGGGGGCCGGTTCCGCGACTCGCCGTAGTGCTCCCTCGCCGTAGTGCTCCCTCAAGGGCACTGGTGCCCGGCTCGGGCGGTGCGGTTACCCATGACGGTGGGGATGCCGGCGGTGGCCCGGGTCAGGCGTTCCTCGCGCTCGCCGGAGCGCCGTCCTCCCCCGCGCAGACGCCTCGGCCCTGGTTCGTCAGTTGTGCTGTGCGTACCAGTGCCCCACGCGAAGGCAGGACTCACGCGGATGAACATCACCCGCACCCTCACCCGAGCCGCGATCGCGGCCGCGTTGGCCACCGCGCTCGGCAGCGGCTTCACGGCGACCGCCGGCGCCGCCCACCCGCCGACCAGCCCAAGTAGCCGTGAGTACCTGTTTTGATCCCATAAAGACCGTGTCCTATGTGGTGAGGCAGGCGACTGAATGGCACCCTGACCGATATAGGCGGCCCCTTCGGCGACTTCGTCTCCACTGCCACCAGCATTCTGCCGACGTCCTGTAACAGCCCGACTGGTGTCGCGGACGCGTTGGACCGTGCGACTCCCAGGAACGGGCGCCAGGGATGCCAAGGGTTCCCCCGCACCCGCGGTGGGTGCGTCATCCCTTCGCCAATCAGGGCGTGTTGCAGCTAAATAGCCACTCATTCCACGTAATGTCTCAAATCTGACGTTTAATTCGTCAGAGATGACACTGAATTGGGCGAAAAGGAGATGATGTGCGCAAGCTTCGCGAGGCTGCCCTCGTGGTTGCCGTGGTCGGAAGTATCAGCGTGTTCGGAGCCGGTGGTGCATCCGCCGATCCCCACGGCGGCGGGGACACCGACCGGGGCACGAGCCTGGTCCAGTGCGATCAGCGCTCTGAGGTCACGCACGTGACGCACCAGAACGGCCTCATCAATGGCCCGCTCCTCGGTAGCGGCCCGGCGACCGCAACGTCTCCCCAGCAGATCTGCAGCGGGAAGGACAGTCTGGGCCAAAACAGTGCCTCCGCCAGGTCAGGCGGCCTCCTCAGCCTCCTCGACGGAGGAGCGGAACCAGGTCCGGATGCCGTTCTCACCACCGTCCAGGTGGAGGGAACGCCGGTAGTAGCTGAGGGCGGCGGCGGCACAGCGACATCCACCGCGACGTGCCCCGCCGGAACCGTCGTCACGGGCGGCGGGTTCGTCGCCGCTGCGACGCCACCCAACCCGGATGTCGAGTACGTCGTCCTCGAGAACCAGAGGGGCCCGGGCAACTCATGGCAAGTGACCATCGAAGGCTTTGAGGACACCACCTTCTACGCCGTCGCGGAATGCGCCTCATTGAGCTGATCCTGGCCGGGCCGGGCCGCCACAGTCCTGGACCTCGGTTTCGGGCGGCTACCCGAAACGTTGGGCAGCCGCCGGTCACCGTCGTGGCTCTGTACACGTCGAAGAGCAGCGTTTCGACAGCAGGCCACGGAGCCTCTCGTTGGTGCTGTATTTGAGGCCGATGTCTTCCGCGAGCCGTGTCAGCGACTCCTCGACCGTCCGTCCGGCCTCGGGCCGGGAGCCCCTCGCGGGGGCGCGTCTCGCCGATTGCCCGGGCGGCGGCCGAGGCCGGTTGGAGTGGAGCGGGCCGCGCCGGCCGGTACCTCTGGCTGTCGGCGGCGGAACTGCCGGGACGTGCGGTCAGGCCGTGCCGGGGGGCCTGCACCGGACGAGCCGCGTGCTCGGACGCCGGACCACCGTCCGGCTCTGATGGGTTGGGCGGCCCGGTGCTACTGCCGCCAGAGCGCTCTGGTCACCGGGCCTCGCCCGCGCACGCCCTGTCGACGCGGACTGCGCCCGACCGTAGCCACAGCCGGCCGGCGCCCCGCCTCAAAAGCACGGCGTTCTACCTCCCGTGTGACATGCACGGGCGAAGGTTGACGCCGGGGGCTGACCGCGCGGCGGATCAGGGCGGCCACGGGCCCGCGGCCGCCCGGGGCGGACGCGGCCGGACCCGGCCGGACCCGGGCGCAGTCGTCGGGCCGACCGCCACGGCCAGGACGTGGCGGACCGGGCTCCGGGGCCGGCGCCCTGCCCGCCCCGGAGCGGCTGCGCCGCCGCGCGGTGACGGCCGCGTCCCGGTCCGGTTCTTCTCCTGAGCGACCGCCTGATGGAGGCGGTCGCTCAGGCGTGAAGAGGTTCGGTCACCGCAGGATCACGTCGCATGTGGACGCGAAGAACTCGCCGGTCTTGCCTCCGTTTTCGCCGTTCGGGGTGTCCGGTCCTCCGTGGCCGCCCCAGATGTGCACGATCGCCGCTCGTCCGGTCCGGCGCGGAAGGGAAGAGAACTCCCACCTGCTGGACTCCTCTGCCAGGTGCGAGCCCTGGACTTCCACGAGGAAGGGGATCGGCTCCAGGTCCTGCCAGGCCAGGCCGTTGCCCGGAATCCAGTCCGCACGAGTGATGAACCACCGGTGGGACCAGGTCTCGTTCGTGTGGTAGGCCGTGTAGTCGTAGGAGAAGGTCTGGCTGGGAGCGTGAGTGTCCAGCTCCGTCAGGGGCCACTCCCCCAAGGTGGCGTCCGGCGCCAGATCCAGACCCTTGAAGGCGTCATTGCCCACGGACGGGACGGTGTCGCCCTCGAAGAACTTGCGGTACTCCAGGTACTTGCGGTCGAAGTTCCACGGGTAGTCGGCGAGCATCCGGGCGGCCCCCGGCACCACCTCCTGCCAGACGGTACTGGTGTTGCGACGGCGCGCCTCGACACAGATCGGCGAGGGGTCCTCGTCCCGGATGGCGACCGCCGCGCGACTGCGCGGGTGGTTGACCGTGCCGTGCCGCGGCCGCGGCGACTCACTACGGTCCTCAGCGGCCTCGCGGCGCGGCTCACGGACTGCCCACTGGAGGGGCGAGGCCGAACCCACGGTCACCGTGTTGGTGAACGGCGTGAACTCACCGTCCACCTGGGCGCGGATCTTCACCCGGAAGTCCCCGGCCGGCTCCCGATCTCCCAGATCCACCCAGTGGGCGTTGGACTGCATCCAGTTCCAGGAAGGCCAGTAGAGGAAGACCGTCTGCTTCAGCTCGTCGTCGATCCACACCTCGTACCGGTGCGGATAGGGCGCGTTGCCGTCGTTCCAGTCCGCCGGCGGCGGCCATGCTCCCTGGTCGGGGCCGTTCTCCCCGATCCGCCATCGCAGACTGATCCCGTACGTCGTGTACTTGCCGTCTTCGCGGTACCTGATGTCGGCGCGAAGGTCGGACGGAGTAGCGGGCTGGGAACCGCTCACGGTGTCCCCTCTCCTGGATCGATTCCATTCCTCAGGCCGTCACCGCGGGCAGCTTGACCACCCACAGTAACGAGCTATTACAGAATGTAACCACAGATCATCCGGGTATGCCACGGTTCCCCGACCAACCCACCACAGGGACGGGCACCAAGCCCCGCCGCACCAGCTGAAGCAATCGGATCGAGCTTCGGTGGGGCCGCCCCGTTCGAGAACCGCCGTGCGCTTGATCACCGACACTGCTGCCTGAAACGATCAGTCCAGCGAGGTCCGGATCACTGATTTGAGAGCCATATGTCCCGGTGGATAGTCCTGGTCAGCCCGGTCGGCGGGTCGCCTGCGGAGTCGTACCGCGTTGCCGTACATGAAGAGCTGACGGGTAGTCCGGAGGACGCGATGGCTGCGTTCCGGAAG
This sequence comes from Streptomyces sp. NPDC055254, assembly GCF_053606025.1. NCBI lineage: Bacteria > Bacillati > Actinomycetota > Actinomycetes > Kitasatosporales > Streptomycetaceae > Streptomyces > Streptomyces sp. NPDC055254. The sequence continues at coordinate 96,428 of NZ_JBSGQV010000017.1, forward strand.
ATGCTGGACACCTACGAGGGCGAGGTGTGGAAGGTCAGACGACGCGAGATCTTCAAGTGCTCAGAGCGGTCCTACATCGTTCGCGTCCACGGACGGTTCTCGCGGTTCGAGTACCTGTTCCAACTCGCGGAGCTGGTGTCGGACACCGGCGACGCCCATCTCCCCGACTCCGCCGGCTGAGGGCATGGCGGCGCTCGGCAGTCGAACAAGGACGGCAGCCTGTTCCAGGCTGACCGTGGCGCGCCCCAGCTCGGCCGTGCGGGGGTCCAGCGAGGAGACTGGCCGACCGTAAACATCCGGCTCCTCCGCCCGCTGCTCGGTGGGTACGTCCCCGGCGCGGCCGTCCGGCGCGGCATAGGCCCGTGAGGGGGACTGTGTCGGCACGCCGAGTCGCCGACCGGAGGGGGACGGGGGTTCTTCCGCTAGACACCGGCCCATGGTCATCGGCTACTGCAGGACAACGACCGTCCGTTGGCGATCCGCGGGCGGGACCGAACTTCCGAAGCTGGTTGAAGGGGGGAGCCCGTGTCGTCGAGACGGCTTCCCGAAGTGAACCGGGCGGTGCTCCGCGCGGCGCGCGGCTGGCCCCGCGCACTGGTGCTCGCGCTCGCCGTCGCGCTCACGGCGGTCGCGCCGGCCGGCGGCGCGGCCGCCGAGCCGCGTCCCGGCGTCCCGCCCGCGGCTGCCGCCTCCTCGCGGGCGGACGGCGAGGGGACGTTGGAGCGGGTCCCGGTGAAACGGCGTGTGGACGTACGGTCCCTGCCGCGGCCGAAGCGCTCGACCGAGAGGCAGGTCGAGCCCTATCTCGCCCCTCCGAAGGGGAAGGCGTCCGAGGGGCCGAGGCAGCGGGCGAGCCTGCCGGTCACCACCGCGTCCCTGACCCCGAAGGGTACGAAGGCGGGGGCGGCCCCGACGTCGGTACCCTCCACGGCTGTCATCCAGCGGCTGAAGACCTTCCCCACGCTCGGAAACGTGGACAACACCGTTCCCTCCGACGCACAGCTCGCGGTGGGCCCCACCCACATCGTCGAGTTCGTGAACCGCTCCGGCCAGGTCTACGACAAGGCCGGCAACGCGGTCGGCGCCCCCTTCGACCTGGGGGCCCTCTTCGGTTTCGCGGCGAACACCGGCGGTGATCCTCGGGTGCACTACGACGCGGGGTCCGGCCGCTTCTTCGCCGCGTACGAGGGCCTGCTGACCGGTGGCGACGAGGTCGACGTCGCGGTCAGCGACAGCTCCGACCCGCGGGGGAACTGGACCGTCTACATCGCGGGCAGCAATACCGCCAATGTCCTGCAGGACCAGCCGAAACTCGGCTACTCCAACGACAAGGTCACGCTCAGCTGGAACAACTACGACCGGACAACGACCCCCCGGACGTTCCTGGGCGTGGTGACCGTGGTCGTCAGCAAGGCCGACCTGCTGGCCGGAGGTACGGTCGACCTCGCGACGTTCGCTCAGGACAACACCAAGTTCCAGGTCGTGCCGGCCACCTCGCTGTCGGGGATCGACGACCAGCTTGCGATGGAGCACGATCCGCGCGACGCCACCAACGTGGTGGTGACCACGATCACCGGCGTGCCCGGCGTCAGCGCCGTCAACCTGACCGAGAACACCATCGCCATCGGAGCCGCCGCCGCGCCGCCGGACGCCGCCCAGCCGGCCGGGGGCGACGCCACCGTCGAGACCAACGACGACCGGATGCTGTCGGTCGCCTGGCAGAACAACCGGCTGTGGGGCGTCTTCAACGTCAGCTGCACCCCCGTCGGCGACACCGCGGTCCACGCCTGCCAGCGGTACATCCAGATCTCCACCGGCGGTACGCAGACCCTGGCGACCAACCTCGACCTCGGCATGGTCGGCGGGGACATCTACTACGGCTCGCTGACGCTCAACGACGAAGACGACTTGTTCTCCGGATTCACCGCCTCCTCCTCCACCATGTTCCCCACCGGGGTGGCGATCGGAGTGCCCTCCGGGAACTTCCCCGCGAACACGTTCGGCGACTTCTACGCCGCGGGCACGCAGGCCTACACCTGCAACTGCGGCACCTCGACCCGCTGGGGCGACTACTCGGGCACCGCCCGCGACCCGGCCAACCCCAAGGACGTCTGGACGATCCAGCAGATCGGTGGCCTCGCGGGCGGCGACTGGGGCACCGCGATGGACCGCGTCACGCTGTCCCCGCCCACCGTCACCAGCGTCACCCCGACCCACGCGCCCGAACTCGCCCAGTGCGTGAACACCGTGACCGTACGCGGCACCGAATTCCCCACGAGCGGCGCCACCGTCCGGTTCGGCTCCGCGGCGGCCACGAACGTGAACGTCATCGGTCCTGAGGAACTGACCGCGGACGCGCCCCAGCAGGCGCGGGGAACCGTCGACGTCACCGTGACCAACGCCAACGGCACCAGCCCGATCACAGCCGCCGGCCGGTTCACCTACGACGCGGACACCTCCGCACCGGCCGCCTTCGCCACCATCTCGCCGACGCCCAACGGCGCCGGCTGGAACACCACCAGCCCCGCGAACGTCAACATCGGAGCGCTTGACGGGTCCTGCGGCTCCGGCGTCCAGAAGATCACCTACAGTGCGAGCGGCGCCCAACCGTCCGGATCCACCGATGTCCCCGGCGCGGCCGCCGCCGTGGCCATCACCACGACCGGCGTCACCACGGTGACATACACCGCCACCGACGCCGCCGGAAACACCTCCGCGCCGCAGACGATCACGGTGCGGCTCGACATCGCGGGGCCGACGATCACCATCGTGCGCCCGGCGGCCGGCACCTACCTGTACCGCCAGCCGGTCACCGCGTCCTACTCGTGCACGGACGCCACCTCCGGGACGGCGAGCTGTACGGGTACGGTCCCCAACGGCAGCCCGCTCAACACTTCGACGCTCGGCTCGCACACGTTCACGGTCAACGCCACGGACGTCGCCACCAACCCGTCCACCAAGAGCGTCACCTACAACGTGGCGTACCGGATCTGCCTGCTCTACGACCCCAGCCGCCCCACCCGGCTGCTCGGCCAGGTCGTGATCAGCCTGCGGATCTGCGACGCGAACGGCAACAACCTCTCCCACTCGAACATCACGCTCACAGCCGGCCGCATCACCGGACCCGTCACCAGGCCGGTCACCGGACGGTTCAACTACACCGCGTTCGCCTCCTCCTACAGCCTCCCCGTCAGCACGAGGAACCTGCCGAACGGCGACTACAACCTCGAATTCACCATCAGCGGAGCCGACACCACGACGCACGTGGCGCCCTTCACCCTGCGCTGAGACCCAGCTCCCGTCGGAGCGCACCGGCCCGGCCCCGGACTTTCCGCGGCCGGGCCGGTGCGCGTGCGCGTGCGGGCGGCTGCGGGCCGGCGCCATCCGCCCGTGCGCCATCACCGTCAACGGCTGCCGGCGGGGTTACTCGGACGTGAGAACGACACCCGCTACGACCCCCGACGGCTGATCGCCCTCCTCCTCCAAGGACTCCAGCGTCCGCAGACGTCCTGATGCCGACGGGCGCCATCGCGACCGGGCCCTCGCCGGCGTTCCCGCCGGCTCTCGGGGCACACCTTCAACGACGTTGCCACACTGGTGGAGTGGCAGACATCGAACGGCAGACGGACCGGCACTTGGAACGAGCCATCCTGGAGCTGCTGGAGCGACGTGCCCCGGACGCCACGATCTGCCCCTCCGACGCCGCGCGCGCCGTGTACGCGGGGGACGATGACGGCTGGCGCGCGCTCATGGAGCCGGCCCGCCGCGCGGCCCGGCGGCTGGTCGCGGCCGGAGAGGTGGAGATCACTCAGGGTGGACACCCTGTCGACCCGGTGAAAGCCCGCGGTCCGATCCGCATCCGCCGCCGCTGACACCCCTCCGGTCGCGGCCGCGGCCGGGTGGTCGTCGGAGCATGCCGGCCGGAAACGGCCACCGCATCCGAGGAACGGGCGACGCGCCGCGTCCCGCCTCACCTGACGGCCGCCCCTCGCGCGGACGGATCGGCGGCGCGGCGTGTCGCGCCGCCCCCTCATGACCTGTCCCGGGGTCCTCGCCGGGCCCCGTCGCCGGTGGGTCGCCCGCACGTCGGCCCAGGTGTATTGACCCGCGGGACTGTTGACGCGGCTGATGGGTGGCGTACTCGACCTTGCTGTTCCAGCTTCTATCGCCGATCGGGATTGTTCTTAGAATGGCGAGGTGGAGGACATCGATGCGATCGCGGTGCTGCAGGATCCGGTGCGGCGCCGACTGTACGAGTACGTGGCGGCGCAGGGCCGTGAGGTCGGCCGCAACGAGGCGGCCGAAGCGGCCGGGGTGGCGCGCACGCTCGCCGCGCACCATTTGGACCGGCTCACCGACGCCGGGCTGCTGGTGAGCGGAAGCCGCCGGTTGACGGGTCGGTCGGGGCCCGGGGCGGGTCGTCCCGCCAAGGTGTACACGCGGGCGCGCACCGAGCGGTCGGTGTCGCTGCCCGCCCGTGACTACCGCACCGCCGCCGAGCTCCTCGCCGAAGCCGTCGAGCAGGCCGGCCTGGATGCCGAACTGTGCGCGGCCGCGCGCCGCCGGGGTGAGGCCCTGCGCGGCTCGGCGGCGCCCTGCGGCGGCCTCGACGACGCCGCGGCGGTGCTGGCCGCCCGCGGCTACGAACCGCACTGGGAAGCCGCCGAGGATGCGGACGGCGTCAGGGGCGTCGTCGACGCCGTGGCCGAGGACGGCGGCGCCGAGCGGGAGCCCGGAGCGGCCGCCCGCGTCGTCCGTATGCGCAACTGCCCCTTCCACGACGTCGCCGAACGCTTCCCTCCACTGGTGTGCGGCATGAATCTCGCGCTGCTGGAGGGGCTGATCGGTACGGACGGGCCCGTGCGTGCGCGCATGGACCCCCGGCCGGGCGAGTGCTGCGTGGTGGTGGAGAATTCTAAAAACAATGATCATTGACATAGAAAGAGCCGCCGTGCTGGGATGAGGCCATGACCCCGCCCCCGCCCCCCGTGCACCTCGCCCAGCTCAACGTCGCCGTCCTGCGCCACCCCATCGACGACCCGCGCATCGCACCGTTCGTCGAGATGCTCGATCCGGTCAACGCCGCCGCCGACGGTGCGCCCGGCTTCGTGTGGCGGCTCGTGGAGGAGGGGGCGGCCGACGCCACCGGCCTGCGCCCGGCGGGCGAGGACGTCATCGTCAACCTGTCGGTGTGGGAGACCCAGGAGTCGCTGTGGGACTTCGCCTACCGCAGCGGTCACTTGGAGGTCATGCGGCGGCGGCGCGACTGGTTCGAGAGGCACGTCGAGGCACACCTGGCGCTCTGGTGGGTCCCCGCCGGTCACCTCCCGACCGTCGGTGAGGCCCTGGAACGCCTGGCGGACTTGCGCTCGCACGGGCCGTCGCCGCGCGCGTTCACCTTCGCCTCCTCGTACACCGCCACGGAGGCCGCGCGGCACCTGCGGGCCGCACCGGCAGAGCCGGCGTAGCCCGACCCGCACCCTTTGTTGATCATGACGTAGACCTCGGCCGGGCCGGACCGGTCCGTTCCCGCTTCGCGGTCGCGTACGTGCGCTGCGGTCGTCAACCAGGGGCCGGCCGGCCGGACTCCCGGGTGGGGCATGCGGCATCGCCGGACAGCCCGAAGGAAACGCCGGTGAGCTCCTCGGACAGCTCCCACAGCCGGCGGGCGGTGGTGGTTTCACGGATGGCGGGCTCCCGGTTGCGCAGGACCGGCTCGCCGCGCAGCTGCAGCGGCCCGCCGGGCACGACATACGCTCCGCCCGGCAGGTCCGGGACGGTCGCCGCGTACAGGGAGGTCTTGGCGCCTTCCGGAGTGGGGCGGAAGGCGACGCGGAGCAGCAGCCGGGTCAAGGCTCCGTAGAGCCGACCGCGGTTGCCGTTGGCGCCGCCGGTGAGAACGTTGGTGCGGGTGAGGCCGGGGGCGACGGCCGTGCTGTGCAGTCTCAGGCCGGCGGCGTCGGCGCGGCGTTGCAGTTCGGTGGCGAAGTAGAGGTTGGCGCGCTTGGACTGCAGGTAGGCGAACATCGCGCTGTAGCGGCGTTCGGCGTCGAGGTTGTCCAGGTCGAAGCGGGCGAATCGCTGGCCTTCGCTGCTGACGGTGACCACCCGCGGAGCGGGCGAGGCGAGCAGGTGGGGCAGCATCAGCCCGGTCAGGGCGAAGGTGCCCAGGTGGTTGATCCCGAACTGCGACTCGAAGCCGTCGGCGGTCCGGGCGAACGGCACCATCGCCACGCCGGCGTTGTTGACCAGCAGATCGAGCCGGTCATGGTCCCAGCCGTCGGCGAAGGCGCGTACGGAGGCGAGATCGGCCAGGTCGAGGAGGCGCACCTCGGCATGGGCGCCGGGTGCCCGGGCGAGCAGTCGATCCAGGGCCGCCTGCCCCCGCCGGGCGCTGCGGCAGGCCAGCACGACATGGGCGCCCCGGCGAGCGAGCACCTCCGCCGTGACCTGGCCGATGCCGCTGTTGGCTCCGGTCACCACCGCCAGGCGGCCGGATTGGTCGGGGATGGAGTCGAGGTTCCACGTACGGGAGGCGCTGGGCATGGTCTTCCTTCTCCTGGGTCGCGGACGTCCGACGCGCGGCGGGCACACACCCACCGAATGCAACTTCTAGTTGCGATACGCTGGAGCCTGACATGTGACCGCCCGCTAACGCAACTAGGAGTTGCAATGGAGTTGGGTTCCTCCGGACCCGCCCGCCCTGTCGGGCGCGGCCGCAAGGCCCAGGCAGCGGTGCGCGCCGCCACCCTCGCCGAGTTGCTGGACCGGGGATACGCCGAGCTCACCGTCGAGGGCGTGGCCCAGCGGGCCGGGGTGCACAAGACGACGCTCTACCGGCGCTGGAAGGATCGGGCGAGCCTGGTCGTCGACGCGCTCTCCGAGCACTTCGCCACCGACATCCCCATTCCGGACACCGGCGCCGTCGAGACCGACCTGCAAGCGATCGCGCGGGCGCTCGCGCTGAGCATGACGGGCCCGGTGGGCAGGGCGGTGCAGACCGCGATGTTCTCCGACGCCGGCCGGCTGCCGGAGATCGCCGAGGCGCGGCGGCGGATCTTCGCCGACCGGTTCCGGCGGGCCGAACCCGTGGTCGTCCGCGCCATCGAGCGGGGCGAACTCCCGGCAGGGACGGATCCGGTCGAGCTGTTCAAAACGCTGGCCGCTCCGATCTACTTCCGGTTGCTGGTCAGTGCTGATCCGGTCGAGGAGGGCACCGCTGACCAGGCCGTGCGGATCACGCTCGCCGCCGCCCGCGCCGACGCCTTGACACAGCGCCCCGCCGCGGCCGTCCAGGCGGCCGGAGCGGACGCCGGTCGGGCATGACCCGCCGTGACTGCCACCGCGACGGCGACGGCCTCCCCCACGCCGTCCAGGCCGTCGCCACCCCGCACAACCTCGCCGGCCCGGTGGAACAGCGGGCCGTGCACCGCTTCGGCTCAGTCAGGACAGACCTTCCGCAATATTCTTCAGCCGTGTGCGCGGTTGCGGCGGCGGTACTCCCGCGTCGGGACGCCGCCGACGCCCCAGTCCTCCAGGTCGACCTCGTCGATGAGGACGAAGGTGGTGGCGGGATCCTTGTCCAGGACCCTGACCAGCAGGTCGGTCACGCCGGCGATGATCTCGGCCTTCTGGGCGGCGGTGGCGCCCTCACGGGTGATCTTGACGTTGACGTACGGCATGGCGGGGATGTCCTTTCGGTGGAGGGAAGTGGCGGGGTGGGGTTCAGGCGCGGCCGGTGACGTGCCCGCCGTCCACGCGCAGGGCGTGCCCCGTGACGAACGTGGCGCCCGCGAGGTAGAGCACCGCCTCGGAGATCTCGCAGACCTCGCCGACCCGGTTCAGCAGGGCCAGCCCGCCGAAGGAGTCCACATCGGAGCCCGCATGCAGCGGGGTACGGATGATGCCGGGCGAGACGAGGTTGACGCGGATGTCGTCGGCGGCGAGCTCCGCGGCCAGGCTGGTCGTCAGCGCGTGCACGCCGGCCTTGCTGACGACGGGCGCGGAGGACGGGAAGCCCGCCAGCGCGTGGTCCACCAGGACGGTGCCGATGTTGACGATGCTGCCGCCCCGGCCCTGTGCGCGCAGCGCCCGCACCACCGCCTGGGTGGTGAGGTAGGTGCCCTTGAGGTTGCCGGTCAGGAAGCCGTCGAGCTCCTCCTCGGTGACCTCGGTGAAGGGCTTGGGGGCGAAGGTGCCCGCGTTGTTGACCAGGACGTCGATGCCGCCGAACCGGTCGAGCGCGGTGCGGACGAGGGCCTGGCCGGTCGCCGGCTCGGCGATGGCGCCCGCGACCCACGCGGTCCGCTCCGGGTGGCCGAGGCCGGCGGCGGCCTTGGCGAGGCGGTCGGCGTCGCGGCCGTTGAGGACGACGTTGGCGCCGCTCGCCAGGAAGGCGCGGGCGATGTCCAGGCCGATGCCGCTGGAGGAGCCGGTGACGAGAGCGGTGGTGGCGAGGGCGGTGTCGGTCATGATGCGGGTGCCTTTCGTGGCGGCTTGGCCTGTCCTGCTGACACCAGAAACCTACGAACTCCCAACCCATAACACCACGACGGAAATTGGAGCATGCCATAATCCCGGGTTATGGACGTGGACCTGCGTGACCTGGAGCTCCTGGACGCCACCGCCGAAGCCGGCTCGCTGACCGCGGCCGCCGAGCGGCTCTATGTGAGCCAGCCGGCGCTGAGCCAGCGGCTCACCCGGCTGGAGGCCCGCCTGGGCATGCCCCTCTTCGACCGCAAGAGCCGCCGCCTGGTCCCCAACGCCGCCGGTCGCCGCCTGCTGGTCGCGGCCCGCCACGTCCTCATCGAACTGGAGTCGGCCTCCCGGGACCTGCGGGAGCTCCGCGACGGGCGCGACCGGCGGGTCCGCTTCACCGCGCAGTGCAGCACCACCTTCCCCTGGCTGCCGCCCGTGCTCCGCGCCTTCCGCCGGCGCGAGCCGGACATCGACGTACGCATCGAGACCGTCCCCGACGACGCGCCGATCCCGGCACTCCTCGCCGACCTGGTCGACGTCGCCCTGGTCACCAAGCCGGACCTGCAGATGGACCGGGTATCACTGACCAGGCTGTTCGAGGACGAGATGATGGCGGTGGTGCCGGCCGGACACCCGTGGGCCTCGCGCGCGCACCTGACCGCCCGTGACTTCGACGGCGCCGACCTGGTCCTCTACGACTTCTACGACCAAAAGCGCATCCCGGCGATGCCGCTGCCGATCCCCGCCGGTGCCCGGCCGGCCCGGATCACCACGATGCCGGTGGTGACCGACCTGGTGGTCGAGATGGTCGCGGGCGGGCAGGGCGTGACGGTGCTGCCCAACTGGGTGGCCGCCCCGTACGCGGCCTCGCACGACCTCGCCCTCGTCCGCATCGGCGCCCGGCCGCTGACCCGTACCTGGTTCTGCGCCACCCGGACCGGAGCGCGCCCGCCCCATCTGGAGGCGTTCGTGGAGGAACTCACCTCCCGGCTCAAGGCCCCCCGCGCCGCGGAGCCCGACGGCCCCGGCATCTGACGGGTCCTGCTCCGGCGAGCCGCCCCCCCCTGCTCCGGCGGTTCGCCGCCCGGCGCCACGGTCCCACCGCAGTCGAGGCCGGTTTGCCCGCGTCCGCGGGGAAACCGGCCTCGACTCGACACGGTCATGACCGTGTCGATCGCGGTGGAGCGGGCGAAGACGTCCGAGCCGCCGCCCCGTTCCGGGCGGTGAAGCCCAAGCCCTTGTCCGCGTTGACCCACTTCACGGTTCCCGTAGCCGTGGCACATGCCGCGACGGCGGGCACGCCCGCCTCAGGCCGCCGTCCGCGGGCGCCCTTCGGGCAGGGAGAGACGGTGCTCGGCGTTGACGCGCTGCGCCTCCGCGAGCCGGACTTCGAGCGTCACGATCCGGCAGGCGGCGTCGATGGGCATGCCCTGGTCGACGAGCTCCCGGGCACGGGCGGCGAGCCGAAGCTGGTAGCGGGAGTAGCGCCGGTGTCCCCCGGCGGAGCGCAGCGGGGTGATCAAGCGGGCTTCGCCGATGGCGCGGAGGAAGCCCTGGGTGGTGCCGAGCATGTCTGCGGCCCGGCCCATCGTGTAGGCGGGGTAGCCGTCGTCGTCGAGACGGCCGAGCGAATCGTCTGCTGTCATCGCACCTCACTGCGAAACAGGTGGAGGAAAAGGGTCTGGACGTGGGGAGGGGCCCTGGTCCGTACAGCACCAGGGCCCCGAAGGAACTGCTACACCATCTGCCGGCCCCAGTCCTGCGCCGGCCTTCTGTTTCCGCAGAGCCGTCCGATCGGGGACGGGCAGTGCGGGGATCGCGGTTGCTCGACCGGAGACCACCTCACTATCGATGTCCTGCGGTACCCGGACTCAGACTTCCGCCCGGGCGATCCTGATGGCGCCTCAACTCCTGCTCCTCCGTTCTTCCCTCGGTGATCAACTGCTTACCAAACGGGAGACACTGCCAACTGCGAGGTACTGCGTTTACTGCTCTGCTACGTGCACTGCTACCGGTACTGCGAACTGCTGCGTGGCCTGTGACAGCGCCACTCTCCGGCAGCCGGCCCCGTCGCCCATCGTGCGTCTGCTCTGGCTCAGAACCCCACTGCCGAACTTCCCGGTGCGCGCGCCCGCAGCCGACGCCTTCACCGAGGTACTGCCCACTGACTCACTGCGGGGTACTGCGAACTGGACTGAACTGCACTTGCATGTACTGCCACTGCGTATTGCGTCAACTGCGGTACTGCGGCTGCCCCTGATCACTGCGGGCCGCCCGGTCCGGTCGTCAGTCCCGTCGCCGTCCTGCACACGCCTGGCTTCGACACTCCACCACCGCACCGTCCTGCGCACTGCAACTGCTGGTACTACAACTGCGGGTACTACAACTGCGGGTACTGCAACTGCGGGTACTGCAACTGCGGGTACTGCAACTCCTGGTACTGCGAGTACTGCTGATACCACTACCCGGCAGTTCGTCCCTGCCGGGCCCTTCGTTCTCTCTGGGCTACGAGAGAAACCATACCCACGCCGCCCTCCAATGTCTACTTCGGCCGCGACAGATTTTCGCGGGACGGCGCGATCGCGGACACCGCGTCGCGGCAGCGGGTGACCAAGCTGTGCCTCACGTTGCGCGACGGCCAACCGACCATGGAGTCCTGCGCCGCCGCCGACCGGGCGGCGCTGTGGGCCATTGCCGATACCTCGGCCGTCGGTGCGCTGATCAAGAACAAGGTTGGCGGCACTTCTCTCGCGAGGATGGCCGACCGCGTCAGCGCCACGACGTTCAGCAGGGATGCCTCGCGACGACGGGACGTCATCAACGGCTTGTGATCACGCACCGATCCCCGCCCGCGCGGCCACGAAGGTGAGCCGAGCAGGTCCGTAGGATGCGTCAGTGACCGCTACCAGATTCGGAAGTTCGCCACAGCGCCTCACCGTCATCGCCGCCGGCGCACTCGCCGTCCTGGCCGTCTTCGCCTGGTACAGCACGCAGACCGTGTACCCCCACTGCGTCGTCGGGGTCTCCAAGCTCATCGACGAAAACGGGAACACGGCACCTGACGCGAACGGCCGAGTCCGGTCGGACAAAGAACTCGCCGACCTCGCCTTCGAGCAAGCCCGTGCCTCGGGCCGATGCGACCCGGGCCGGCTCCGCTGGCAGCAATGGCTCGATTGACCCCGAGCGGGAGATCCGCCCTCTACTCCGCACGGCAGCCCCTCCGTTCCCCGCCCCACGCGGGGACCTTTGCCGGCGCCCTGGGTGCTCCACTACAGCCAGTCCCCTTCCGGAGCAGCAGCCCGGAGCACCGCGCCCGCGTCCTTCATCAGCGGCTCGCCGTGCGGCACGCACGCTATCTCCGCCTCCAGCGCGGCCAACCGTCGGAAGGAAGCGATGGCCTCCTCCCGGTCCACGTTGAACGGGCCCAGGATCGCCCGGCCCTCGGTGGTGGCGACGATGTCGCCCGGGAACAACACGCCGCTGGATACGAGATGGAGCGCGATGCTTCCCTGCGTATGACCTGGAACATGCAGGACGCGGACGGGCTCGGCCCAGCCTTCGAGGGTGTCGCCGTCGTGCAGCTCGATGTCCACCGGAACGTGCTGCGCAGGGGGCACGCCCGCGTCGGCGAGTCCAGCCATGACCTGCTCGTAGAGGGCACGTTCCGAGGCAGTGAACACCGGCTCGGGTTCAGGGGCGGCGCCGCGGATGACCGGGGCGTCCAGCGTACCGGCCAGGACGCGGGCGCCCGTGGCCGCGACGAGATCCGCAGCCGAGCCCGTGTGGTCGCCGTGGGAGTGTGTGAGAACGATCTGCAGCACGTCTTGAGGACGGCCGCCGAGCTGATCGACAGCCTCCAGGATCGCCGGGGCGGACCCCGGCACCCCGGTATCGATCAGGGCGTACCCGTCCGGCAGACGCACGATGTGGACGTGCCCGACGGGGAGGGGCAACTGCCAGACGGTTGGGGTGATCTGGATGAGTTCCATGACGTGACGCTAAGGGGCGACCGAGGAGCTTCTGGTCTCTTTGCGCTGCGGGTGGATTATGCGGAGCGTGAACGGCAGACCGCCGAACGGGGACGCGACACCGTTTCCTCGGGGTGGCCATGAGGAGTGTCCGTGGCCGCCGGCCGCACACTGCCGCCAGGTGTCGCAGAGCACAGTGTCAGCGGTGGATGGCAGCATCGGGCGCATGACGAAGACGCCACCGTCCGACTGGCGGCCATTTCTGCTCAGATGGAGTGAGGAGTGGTCGGATTCGCGGCCCGATGATGAGACGCAGGGTGAGAGGGACGAAGCCGCCCGGCGGGATCGGTGGTTGGGGTTCCCTCCGGCGTCCGAGGAGCGGATCGCAGCCATGGAGGAGCGCCTCGGTCGGCGGATGCCCCCGTCGTACCGGGAATTCCTTGAGGTCAGCGACGGGTGGCAGCACGCCGGCGGGTTCATCTGGCTCCTGGCGGGGACCACGGACGCGCGCTGGCACAACAACGAGTCCGGGCTCGCGGACGTGTTCGAGGAGTACCTGGACGACGACGCCGGACCCGCCGAACGGCGGGATGCGGACATATGGCGGCGCGGGCTCCAGCTCGACGTCGAGTCCGACATCACCCACGTCCTGTTGGATCCCGAGGACGTGGACGAGGACGGCGAGTGGGCCGTGTACACGTGGGCGAGCTGGCGGGCCTCGACACCCGAGCGGTACGCGAACTTCGGTGAGTTCATGCGGGGCATGTACCGGGAGTTCCACAGTCTGCGGGCCCGCCCGGTCGACGGGGAGCCGGAGTTCGCCAACGACGAGACGCGAGAGCTGGACGCCCGGATCGAGCAGGCCCGGCTGGAGGCGCTGCGCGGCGACTGGGAACGGGCCGGGGACGCGTTGGACGAGGCGAAGGAGTACGGCAGACCGCGGGCCACCGGTCTGGGTGACCAGATACGCCGCCTGCTCGGACGGACCTACATGGTGTACTTCGAGGACGTGGTGGCCGATCCGCGGTACGCGCCCGAGCTGCTGCCGGTGCTGGTTGCCGAGCACGCGGCGCACTCGTACGGGGACGACTCCACGCTGGTGTCCCACCTGCGGGGAGCCGGTGCCGACGTGGTGTCGCTGGCCTACGCGACGTTGGAGCAGATACGCGGCGGCACGTACCGGTACACGGCGGCCGGACGGTTCGGGGAAGCGGTCGAACGGGCACGGGAGCTGGCTCGGTGGGGCGACACCGACGGGGCGTGGCGGACGCTGATGGACGCCCTGCCGGTGTGGCAGCCGCTCGGACCCGACCACTTGGCGCCGCTGGGATGGGTCGCCGACCCCCTGCTCGGCCCCCTGCTGACCCCGGAACGGGGCCGCGAGCTGCTGTCCACCCCGAGGGGCGGGCAAGCGGGTGGGGCGCCGCACCCGACGGCCGGCCTCGACGGGGACAGCCTGGTGTGGCTGGCGAGCCCGGACCCCCACGGCAGCCTCACGTCCTACCGGTTCGTCCTGGTCGAGGATGCGCAGCCGCAGGACCTTCCCGGACGCCTCGCGGACGGTAACGGGGCCGTGCTGGACGATCCCATGACGTCCGCCGAAGCGCGCCACCGATCGCTCCGCGGACAGAGGGAGTTCTCGTCCTACGACGACGACAAGGCCCTCATGGCGGTCGGCCGGGCCGGCACCCGTTGGAGCTTCGCCTTCGACAGCGACCCTGCGCATTTCGACCCGCGGCGGTTCGTCTCCCCCGCCGCGGCCGCCAGCGCGGGCACCCGCGCGGTGGTCGTGTGGGGCGGTCTGAGGACCTGGCGCGGGGACCCGTTCTTCCACCTTTCCGCAGCGCAAGACGGTGCCGAGCAGTACGCCTTCACGTTCGCGGACGGGGAGATACGCCGAGCCGGGGAGATACCGCGGGCACTGGACCCCGACCGGTTCTTCGGCTCCCCGCAAGGGGGCGCCGAGGCGGAACGCGCGCTCCTGGAGGCCGTGACCGGCGAGTTCGGTGTCCGGCTGCCGCGCCACGCGATCACGGCCGGGCGGCTGCACACCTTCACCACCCGCTCGTGGACGAGGCCGCCGGGAAACGGGGAAGCGTACGTCGTGGTCGGCGTGAACTGACACGGCCGCGAACTGGCCGCCGTCCGGGCCCCGTTCGGTGTTCCTGGAACGGCGAGGACCGGGCTCCGCCACCGGCTGGAGCGCGAGCTTGTCTCCCGTCGCGCCGGCGGGGTCTTGCCAACACCGCCTCGCCGTACTGCTCAGGTCGCAGGGGTGACGGCCGGAAATCATCATCAGGGTGCACCGGTCGCACGGGGGGACGCCGCGATGATGTCCGTCATGGCACAAGAACTCGCAACGCTCGCCCAGCAGACCGCGGACCGGCTGGCTGAGCAGCACGTCGGTGTGGTGGTCGCCGCGGTGGCGGATGACGTCGTGGAGATACGGGGTGCCGGAAGCACCGGCGCGCACCACGGGCGCGTCCCCGATCCCGGCACGGTGTTCGAGATCGGCTCGGTGACCAAGGTGTTCACCGCCCTGGCTCTGGCCCGCCTGGCATCCGCCGGCGTGGTGGGCCTGGACGAGCCGCTCGGCGATCTGCTGCCCGCCGGGACGGCCGTTCCGTCGCGGGACGGCCGGCCGATCTCCCTGCAGCATCTGGCCACCCACACCTCCGGTCTGCCGCGACTGCCCCGGGGCATGCTGCTCCAGGCCCTGCTGCGCCCGTCGAAGCCGGATCCGTACGCCGGCTGCACGGCCGAAGCCTTGCTGTCCGGGCTGGCCGGGACCCGTCTGGGGGCCACTCCGGGGAAGCGGTTCCGCTACTCCAACCTCGGAGCCGGGCTGCTGGGGCTGGCCCTCGCCCGCCGGGCGGGCACGGAGTACGAGACCCTCGTCACCCGTGAGATCTGCGCCCCGTTGGGCATGAGCGACACCGTCGTGACGGTGGACGGCGCCCGCTCGGAACGCTCCGCGCAGGGCCACGTGCGCCGCGGGCGGCCCGCCGCACCGTGGCACCTCGCCGACCTGGCGGGAGCGGGCGGCCTGCGGTCGACCGCGACCGACCTGGTGGCCTTCGTACGGGCCCAGTTGGACGGCGGTCCCGCAGGGCTCGCCGAGGCGATCCGTCTGAGCCGGGCGGTCGAGCACCGCAGGAGCTCCTTCGCCTGGGTGCACCTCGGCTGGATGGCCCACCGCCTGCACCCGCGGCAGGGCGGCCACCTCCAGGTCTGGCACAACGGAGGGACAGGGGGCTTCTCCTCCTTCGTGGGCTTCGACCCGGAGAAGCGGCTCGCCGTCATCGCCCTCGGCAACACCCGGCGCCCGGTGGACGGCCCTGCCTTCGACCTCCTGCGCACCCTGCAGGCGGAGCGTGCGGCCGAGCCGAGCTGACCCGGCTCGGCCCCGGTCCGGCCGACGCCTACGCGAACGGCCCGCGGAAGCAGGTCCTCGACGTCGTCCGAGGGGTGAGTCGCTGACGCGCGGGAGGCGGGTGAAGCGGGGATTCTTGGGGGCCGCCGAAAAAACTTCGCGGTGGGATGTCGAGAACCCGCGCACGGCTCCGTCCCAGGAGCGGACACGGCCACACGGGGGCCGTACCTCACCAAGGAGATCATGATGGCCAAGTACCTGCTGCTCAAGCACTACCGGGGCGCGCCGGCAGCCGTCAACGACGTGCCGATGGACCAGTGGGAGCCGGAGGAGGTTTCGGCCCATGTGCAGTACATGCGTGACTTCGCCGCTCGGCTCGAAGGCACCGGAGAGTTCGTCGACGGGCAGGCGCTCTCCCCGGAGGGCACGTTCGTCCGCTACGACGGCGAGGGGCGGCCGCCGGTCACCGACGGGCCGTTCGCGGAGACCAAGGACCTGATCGCCGGCTGGATGGTGATCGACGTCGAGACCTACGAGCGCGCGATCGAGCTGGCCGGCGAGCTGTCCGCGGCTCCGGGGGCCGGCGGGAAGCCGATCCACGAGTGGCTGGAGGTGCGCCCGTTCTACGGCGAGCAGCCCACGGCCACCGAGTGAACGAGCACGAGTCGCTGCTGCGGGAGCTGGTGCCGGCGGTGATCGGTGTTCTCGTCCGCCGTGGAGCCGACTTCGCGGAGGCGGAGGACGCCGTGCAGGAAGCCCTGGTCGAGGCCGTGCGCGGGTGGCCGCAGGACGCGCCGCGGGACCCCAAGGGCTGGCTGGTCACGGTGGCCTGGCGCAAGTTCCTCGACGCCGTGCGCGCCGACACCTCGCGGCGGCGGCGGGAGGAGCTGGTGGAGGCCGAGCCCGTGCCCGACCCGGGCGGGGCGGTGGACGACACGCTTCGGCTGTACTTTCTGTGCGCGCATCCGTCCCTGACACCGGCCTCGGCCGTCGCGCTCACGCTGCGCGCGGTCGGTGGTCTGACCACGCGGCAGATCGCGCGGGCCTACCTGGTGCCGGAGGCGACCATGGCCCAGCGGATCAGCAGGGCCAAGCGGACCGTCTCGGGCGTCCGGTTCGATCGGCCCGGTGACGTCGCCACGGTGCTGCGCGTGCTCTACCTGGTCTTCAACGAGGGCTACTCGGGCGACGTCGACCTCTCCGCCGAGGCGATCCGGCTCACTCGCCAGCTGGCGGCCAGGACCGACGACGAGGAGGTCGTGGGCCTGCTGGCGCTCATGCTGCTCCATCACGCACGGCGCCCGGCGCGGATCGGCCCCGACAGCAGGCTGGTGCCGCTCGCCGAACAGGACCGCGGCCTGTGGGACACCCCTCTGATCAGCGAGGGCGTCGGGATGCTGCAAAGTGCCCTCGCCCGTGACCGCCTGGGCGAATTCCAGGCCCAGGCGGCCATCGCCGCGCTCCATGCCGACGCCCGGACCGCCGAGGAGACCGACTGGGTGCAGATCGTCGAGTGGTACGACGAACTGGTGCGCCTCACCGACAGCCCGGTGGCCCGCCTCAACCGGGCCGTCGCGGTGGGCGAGGCCGACGGTCCGCGGGCGGGCCTGGCCGCCTTGGCGCGGCTCGACGCCTCCCTGCCGAGGCACGCCGCCGTCGCGGCCTACCTGCACGAGCGCGATGGCGATCCGGTGACCGCGGCACGGCTCTACGCCCTGGCCGCCCGGTCCGCGCCCACCCTCCCCGAACGCGACCACCTCACGCGACAGGCCGCCCGCCTCAACGCGCGGCTGCGCGGTTGAACGGCGGACCGTCCCGGCGGCCGCCGGGTAGCGGCCGCCGCCCCCGATGCCCGTGACCGTCCGCTCGCGTGAGCGAGCCGTCCCGGGCGGGTTGCCGAACCTGCGGAGAGCGCCGGGTCAGGCTTCCAGGCGGGCGCGGGCCGCTCGGGTGCGGCGCTTGACAGCACGCCGCTCGTCTTCGGTGAGGCCGCCGCACACGCCCATCTCCAGGCCCCCTTCCAGGGCCCATTCCAAGCAGTCGTTCAGCACCGGGCAACGGCGGCACACTGCCTTCGCCTTCTCGATCTGGAGCAGGGCAGGGCCTCCGGTGCCGATGGGGAAGAACAGGTCCGGGTCTTCCCGCCGACAGGCGGCCTCGTGGCGCCAGTCCATCGTCGTGCCTCCGTTCGCGTCGCCGGATGGTTCTCCGCTCGCCTGACCGGTATCGGCGGCTGTATGCGGCGCGGCGGGCGATCGACCGGCCCTTTTTCGGACCGGTCGGCTTCCGTTTAGGCCGCGCGCCTGGGGTAGGCGGGCCGCATGTTCAAGCATCGACGTGTTCGTACGGCTGCGGTACTGGCCATCAGTTGGGTGGCGTTGGCAGGCGTCGAGCGGTGGAACGAGGGCGCGTCCTGGCGGGCGGCTCTGCTCAGCGGGCTGGTGTGGGGGGTCGTGGTGGCCGGTGCTTGGTGGTTCGCCGAATGGACGCAGATGGGCCGCCCCCGGGGGACACGGCCCGGGGGCGGCGCGGGTACCGAGGAGCCGTCGGCCAGGGCGGAGGCGGAAGACGGGCGGGGCGCGCTCGGCGGACGGGCCGGCGTCCCGGGGGTGTCGGTCAAAGAGTGAGCAGGCGCACGAGCAGCACGGTCAGTGTTCCCGCTGTGAACACTGATCCGAGGACGGTGAAGAGCAGGTCGACCGTGGTGACGTCCCAGCCCTGGATCTCGAACCGGCGTGGGTTGTGCGGGTCGTACCGGACGACGGCGTCCGTGCCGACGCCGAAGGCGGCTGCGATGGAACCGCGTCCGAACCGGGAGGGGTACTCGCACGCGCGGCCGTCCCGGGTCGTCCAGGCCGCGACCGGGAAGTAGAGGGTGGATCCTTCGTCGTCCCGCCTGGTGTCGTGGCGGACGATCCGTCCCTGGGCGGTGACGCCTGTGCGCCGCAGCGCCCGGGCGCGGCGCAGTCCGTACACGCCGAATGCGAGGCAGACCAGGCCGATCGTCAGCGGGATGAGGGAGAAGAGCCATGCGCGTTCCATGTGTGGTGCGACGCGTGGGCGGCGGCGCCGGTTGCGGGTGGGGCGGGGGTGACGGGCGCGGTTTCTGCCACTCGTTCGTCCCCGGTTGATCGTCCGGCGGCGGGGTAGCGGAGCGGCATGGCTCCCGAGAACGCTTCCACCCCTGCGGCGACCGGTTACGTGCGGCCCGAGATCGACGTCCCTTCGCTGACCGCGGTGCTGGACGGCGAGTACTCCGGGATCCGCGACCTCGTCCGCACCAACCTGACGACGTACGCCGGCGTCCTCGAAGAGGCCGACGAGCTCGGCATCGACGCGTTTCGCGAGCGGGTGCGGGAGATCGTCGTCAAGATGGCCGCGACGGGCCAGACCGGCATGGGCTTTCCCGCCGAGTACGGCGGGGGCGGCGACGTCGGGGCCTCGATCGCCGCGTTCGAGACGCTGGCGTTCGGTGATCTGTCGGTCCTGGTGAAGGTCGGCGTGCAGTTCGGGCTCTTCGGGGGCGCGATCCTGCATCTGGGCACCGGGCGCCACCACGAGGCCTACCTCCCGGACCTGATCAGCGGGGAGCTCATGGGCTGCTTCGCGATGACCGAGACCGGGCACGGCTCCAACGTCCAGGCGCTCGGCACGGTGGCGACGTACGACCCCGCGAGCCGGGAGTTCGTCATCACCACCCCAGGCGACCACGCGCGCAAGGACTACATCGGCAACGCCGCCCGCCACGGCGAACTCTCCGTCGTGTTCGCCCAGTTGGAGGTGGACGGCTGCCCCCGGGGCGTGCACGCCTTCGTCGTCCCCCTCCGGGTGGGCGGCGGGACGGCGCCCGGCGTCCGGATCGAGGACGACGGCCGCAAGATGGGGCTCAACGGTGTGGACAACGGCCGCATCTGGTTCGACGGTGTGCGGGTGCCGCGCGAGGCGCTCCTGAACAGGTTCGCCGACGTCACCCCGGAGGGCGTCTACGAGAGTGCGATCGACGACCCGAACCGGCGCTTCTTCACCATGCTCGGCACCCTGGTGCAGGGCCGGGTCAGTGTCGCCGGCGCGGGTATCGGCGTCGCCAAGGTCGCCTTGGCGGTCGCCACGAAGTACGCGGTGCGGCGCCGGCAGTTCGAGGCGGCCTCCGGCACCGGGGAGCAGGTGCTCCTCGACTACGGGCTGCATCAGCGCCGCCTGCTGCCGCTGATCGCCCGCACGTACGCCTTGCACGTCGCGCAGGACGTCGTGCGCACGCAGTTGCACGAGGTCTTCTCCGGCATCGAGGACGACGCGCGGGCGCGGCGCCGGCTCGAATCACGGGCCGCGGGCCTCAAGGCGCTCGGCACCTGGCACGCCACCCGGGTCGTCCAGGAGTGCCGCGAGGCGTGCGGCGGCGCCGGCTACCTGGCGGTCAACCGGTTCGCGGCCCTCAAGAGCGACAGCGACGTCTTCACCACCTTCGAGGGCGACAACCACGTCCTGCTGCAGCTGGTGGCCAAGGGGCTGCTCACCGATCACGCGAGCGAGTTCGAGGACCTCGACCAGCTCGGCATGGTCCGCTACGTCACCAACCTGGCCGTCGAGACGGTCATCGAGCGGACGTCGGCCCACAAGCTGCTCGAACGGGTACGCGACCTGCTGCCCGGCGGCGACGAGTGGGACCGGGAAGCGGGCCTGCTCGACTCGGAGTACCAGCTGGCGATGGTCCGCTTCCGTGAGGAGCACATGCTCGCCGGACTGGCCCGGCGGATCAAACGCGGGATCGACCACGAGCGCGATCCCGGCGCCGTTTTCTCGCAGGTGCAGGACCATGTCATCGCGCTCGCGCGCGCGCACGTCGAGCGGCTGGTGACGGAGGCCTTCGTCGACAAGGTGCGCGCGCTGCCCGAAGGGGGCGAGCGGGCGGCTCTCGCCCTCCTGTGCGACCTGTTCGCCCTGTCGACGATCGAGGCGGACCGGGCCTGGTTCATGGAGCACGGGCGGCTGACCGTCCAGCGTTCCAAGGCGATCAGCCGCGAGGTGAACGACCTCTGCCGCAAGGTGCGTCCCCTCGCGGTCGACCTCGTCGACGCGTGGGGCATTCCGTCGGCCGTGCTGCGGGCGCCGGACCTCGTGGGCTGACCCGGACCCTGGCCCGGTCGGGGGGTCGAGGGTGGCTTCGGTCGTCACAACGGAACGAACCCCCGGCCCGCCGGGGGTTCGTGGACGCGGCGCCTGCCCGGTGGGTCAGCCGCGGCGGGTCTTGCGCCAGCCGAAGGGGCCGGGCAGGTCGACCGAAGTGGTACGGCGTCCGGTGCTGCTGTGGGTGTGGCGGGGGCCGTACTTGCCGCCGCCGGTGGTGATCGACCACGACTTGCGGTTGATGTTGAGCCGGACGCCGGGCAGGATCCGGAAGCTCTTGCGGAATGTCAGCGGCATGGCGTCTCGCTTCCTCAGTGGGCGTAGGGACGGGCGGCCCGACTGCTGCTGTGCGCGGGCCAGTTGGCATACGTGTGTCCGGCGCGGCCCGTTCCATGCGCCCGGGGGCCGGATCGGGCCGGGCGCGCCACGCCGCGCATCCTGTGCCTGGTTGCCGTCGGGGCCCGGGGGTGTTCCGGGAGGCGGCCGGCTCGACCGCCCGTCCTCACGGCGCCGGCTCGGCCGTCCCAGGTGCGGGCGGTGTGCCGGTGACCGTCCAGGCGGCCGTCCCCCACAGGGAGAGCGCGGCGGTGACACCGACCACGAGGCGCACCGTCGTGTCGGGCGCTTCGGTCGCCCATGCGGCGAGCCCGGCCGTACCCGCCATGATCAGGAGGGCGGCGGGGACCCGTAGGCGGGGCTGCTCGAAGACCGTCGCGAGGGGGATGAAGTGCAGTCCGACCACCAGGGCGACCAGGGGCGGGATCAGCACCGGGGATCCGGTGCGGACGCAGACCACGGCGATGGCGATGACGAGGGTCCACTGGAGGGCGTTGATCTGGTTGAACCGCCGTCGGCGCTCGGCCGGGAAGGGTCCTCCTGCCGAGGGGGGCAGGAACCGTTTCGCCGCCAGCATCAGACCGAGCGCGAGTAAGCACCCCACGACGATTCCCACCGGCCGGACCCGGCCGTCGAACGCGGTGGTGCCCAGCAGCCACCAGCCGACCCCGAACAGCGCGAGGAACCCCACCCCTGATCTGAACATGACCGCACTGTAGTGCGCGTTCTGTGCGGACGGAGGCGGATCCCGGTGCATGGGTCGAGGCCGCTCCGGCCCTGCGAAAAGGGTCCGGCCGGGTCGGGCGGCGCAGGGCCGGGGGCTGTCAGGGGGTCGGGGGTTCGGTTCCCGGGTCCTTGCGGTCGCGGTCCTCCTTCTCTTTCCCGGGGCTCTCGTCCCGCACCGGGCCGATGCGGATCTCGAACTCGCCCGCGTACTTCTCGTGGCCCGCGATCACGGCTTCCTCCATCGCCTCCTCGGCGAGTTCGCCGCGGACGATCAGCGGGTCCCGGCGCAGGTCCCGCAGCAGGGCCCAGCACATGCCGATCATCACCAGGACGAAGGGGGCCGCGACGAGGATCGTCAGGTGCTGCAGACCCGCGAGGGCGTCGCCCTTGCCCTCGCCGACGAGCAGCATCACGGCCGCCACGCCGCCGGTCACCACGCCCCAGAAGACGACGACGAACCGGGCCGGTTCGAAGGTGCCCTTCTGGGAGAGGGTGCCCATGACGATCGACGCCGCGTCGGCTCCGGAGACGAAGAAGATGCCGACCAGAACCATCACGAGCAGGCTCATCACGCCGGCGATGGGGAACTCCTGGAGCACGCCGAAAAGCTGTGCCTCGGGCGTCGTCGCGTCGCCGAGTCGTCCCTGCTCCTTCAGGCGCATGGCCGTACCGCCGAAGACGGCGAACCAGATGAGGCTCACGGCGCTGGGCACCAGGATGACGCCGCCGACGAACTGCCGGATCGTGCGGCCCCGGCTGATGCGGGCGATGAACATGCCGACGAAGGGCGTCCAGGAGATCCACCAGGCCCAGTAGAAGACCGTCCAGCTGCTCAGCCAGTCGGCGACGTCACCGCCGCCGGTGGACGCCTCGGTGCGGCCCATCAGTTGGGGCAGCTCGTCGAAGTACGCGGCGAGGGAGGTGGGGATCAGGTCGAGGACCAGGATGGTGGGGCCGACGACGAACACGAAGGCCGCCAGGACGACGGCCAGCACCATGTTGATGTTGGAGAGCCATTGGATGCCCTTCTCCACGCCGGAGACGGCGGAGAAGACGAAGCAGACGGTCAGCACGGCGATGATGGTGACGAGCAGACCCGTCCCGGCCTTGCCCAGCCAGCCCACCTCGTGCATGCCGCTGCCGATCTGGAGCGCGCCGAGTCCCAGCGACGTGGCGGAGCCGAACAGCGTGGCGAAGATCGCCAGGATGTCGATCACCCGGCCGGGTGCGCCCTCGGCGCGCTTCCTCCCCAGGAGCGGGACGAAGACGGCGCTGATCGTCTGCCGCCTGCGGCGCCGGAAGGTGCTGTACGCGATGGCCAGGCCGACCACGGCGTAGATGGCCCAGGGGTGCAGCGTCCAGTGGAAGAGCGTGGTGGCGAGCGCCGTCTGCATGGCGTCCGCCGAGTCGGCGGGGTCGGTACCGGGCGGCGGGGTGGTGTAGTGCGCGAGGGGTTCGCTGACGCCGTAGAACATCAGGCCGATGCCCATCCCGGCGCTGAACATCATGGCGACCCAGGAGACGGTGCTGAACTCCGGCTTCTCGTGCTCCTGGCCCAGCTCGATCCGTCCGTACCGGCTGATGGCGAGCCAGAGCGCGAAGACGACGAATCCCGAGGCGACCAGGACGAACGCCCAACCGGCGTGGTGCATCAGGCCGTTCAGCAGGGTGTCGGAGACGCTTTCCAGGCTGCCGGTGGCCGTGGCGCCCCAGATCACGAAGCCCAGGGTCAGTACGGCCGTCACGCCGAAGACCACCCGGTCGGTGACGGGCTCCTTGTCCTCGTGGGGGTGGCGGCCGGGCAGGGCCGCCTTCACGGGCAGCCGCAGCCTCTGCCCCGGTTTGCGTTGCTCCTGAGACACAGGCGGCACCTTTCGCGATCATGGCCCGATTTGACCTCTGATATCCCGTACCACGGCGTGCACACCTGTCCCGGCAGCAACAGGCGTCGTTCGGGCGTCCTTCTGTGCGGGGTGGGCCGCACGGGTCAGCACCCCGTCGGGGGCGGCGACGACGAAGTGGCGCTGGCCGAACTCCTCCGTGCGCAGGGGCAGTACTTCCGGCAGGCCGGCCTCCGCCACGAGCCGTTAACATACCCCCGGTACGCGAAAGGGAAAGGATGGTGGGCTCGCGATGGCGGTCAACCGGGCGGAGCAGCGGGCGGCCACGCGGCGGGCGCTGCTGGCCGAAGGGCGGCGGCGGTTCGCCGACGACGGGTACCACCACGTGGTGCTGGCCGAGGTGGCGAGGGCCGCCGGAGTCACCAAGGGGGCCGCCTACCACCACTTCGACAGCAAAGCGGGGCTCTTCCGCGCCGTCGTCCGCGAGGTCCAGCAGGAACTGGGCGAGCGCGTGGCGGCCGCGGCCGAGCGGTACGAGGACCTCTGGGAGCAGCTCCGGGCCGGCTGCCGGGCCTTCCTGGCGGCGGGGACCGACCCCGCGGTGCGGCAGATCCTCCTGGTCGACGCGCCGACCGTGCTGGGCTGGGAGGAGTGGAGGGCCCTGGACGAGGAGTCCTCGGCCCGGCACCTCGCGGAGGCCCTGGCGGCGCTCGCCGCAGCGGGGATCATCGCCGATCAGCCGGTGGAACCCCTGGCCCGACTGCTCTCCGGGGCGATGAACGAGGCCGCGCTCTGGATCGCGCGGGGCGGGGACCCGCACGCCGCGGAGCAGGCGCTCGACCGGCTCCTGGCCGCACTGCACACCCCGGCCTGACCTCCCGGCCGTCGGCGCGTGCCGTCGGCGGCCGCCGTCCCGGCCCCCCTGGTGCGCCTACCGGCCGATGGTGGCCGGCGGCGGGGTCCAGCGGCTCTTGGGCGGTACGGCGGTGCTGACTCCGAAGTCGCTCTTGAGCTGTTCGGGGATGGCGTAGTGCATGACGCGGCCGCGGGTGAGCGAGGACAGTTCCAGGACGCTCGTCAGGTGTCCGATCCGGTCCAGGGCCCAGGCCGCCAGCGATGAGCGGTCTTCGATGGTCTCCAGCACACCCAGCAGGGCCGGGGCGGCCTTGACGACGGCGTCCCAGGACGTGCGGGGGACCTGGAGCCAGTCGGCACAGGTGTCTCCGATCAGGTAGCGGATCAGGGCGGAGACGACCGGGTCGAAGAAGGTGCCGGGCACGACTTCCTCGTAGAGGTCGATGAGCTGGCGGGTGAGTCGGGCCCCCTCCTCGCTGGGGCCCATGTGGCGGGTCATGTACAGGTCGGAGAAGGCGCGGGCTTCCTGGAGGTCCTGGGGGACGTGGTCCTGGTCGATGCCGAGGACGGCGCCGACCACCTTCCAGGCGTAGTAGTACGCGTCGGCGCCTTCCCTGCTCATGTGGATGCCGAGGCGGTGCAGGGCGTCGAGGACCTGGATGGAGAACATCATCTGCCCGCCGATCATGTCCTCCTGGCAGATGGGTGTGCCCAGAGCGGCGGTGTCCCAGCGGTCCTCGCGCGTGAGGTGGTGGCGGATGGAGGCGTGCAGGAGCCGTACCTTCTGGGCGGCGGGGATGAAGCGGCTGCCGGCTTCGAACGCGTCGGGCCGCATGAGGTAGACGGTGAACTGGCCCGTCTCGGCCATCCGCTTGGAGGGGTACTTCAACGAGTGGGTGGCCGACAGCAGCTTGGCGACGTGGGGCAGCACGTAGCAGGCGGGCATCGAGGCGAAGGACAGGGCGGTGGAAATGTGCACGTTGTTGTCGATGAAGAACAACCTCGCCCTCTCCATCTCGCCCCAGTCCACCCAGTCCGGCGGCGCACTGGTCGCGTGCAGGTACTCGCGGGCGACGTCGGGCAGTCCCTCGGGGAGGTCTTGGCCGACGGTGGAGACGTAGCGCATGAGCGTATTGAACTTCCCGACCTCCCCGCGCTCGAACAGGGCCGCCACGGTGGCGTCGGCGAGTTCGTCCCCTCGGGTGCGCAGGGCGTCCATGGATGCGGGGGTGCAGGTCATGTGCTGCTCCGTGGGGTGTCGGTCAGCGGGTTCGGGTGGTCGCGTGCGTCGCCAGTGCCGACAGGGCGCGGTGGGCTTCGCCGGTCAGGTCGGCGGCGGCCAGGGCTTCGTGCGCGTGGCGGAGCCGGACGGTGATCATGTCTTCGACGCGGGTGACGGCTCCGGTGCGGTGGGCTATCTCCCGGGCGCGTTCCACCTGCCGCTCGGTGAGGTCCGCCCGCCCGAGCAGCCGGTGCAGCTCGGCGTGCTCCGTCTTCGTGGCGCCGCCGAGCGCGTGGGCCATCAGCGCGGTGGGACGGTTCGCGGTCAGGTCGTCGGCCGGGTCCTTGCCGGTCTGCTCGGGGTCGCCGAACAGGCCCAGCAGGTCGTCGCGGAGCTGGAAGGCCTCGCCCAGCGGCAGGCCGTAGTCGCTGTACGCCCGGAGCAGAGCGGGCGGGGCGCCGGCGAGGAGGCCGCCGATCTGCAGGGGGTGTTCGACGGTGTACTTGGCGGTCTTGTAGCGGATCACCTTCACCGAGGCGTCCGGGTCCGGTGCGCAGCCGGTGCGCAGGACCTCCAGGCACTCCCCGGCCACCAGTTCGCGGGCCAGTACCGCCCACAGCGGCCGGGCCCTGCCGAGGAAGGCCCCGGGGAGCCCGGAGGTGGTGAACAGCTGGCCGGCCATCGACAGCAGCAGGTCCCCCACCAACATGGCCAGGGTGCGGGCGCCGGCCTTCGGTCGGGCGGTGAGGACCTCCTGCAGGGCGATGTGCGCGGTGGGGCGACCGTGCCGGGTGCGGCTGCGGTCGATCAGGTCGTCGTGGACGACGGCGGCCGCGTGGACCAGTTCGATCGCGCCGGCGGCGCGTACCAGTGCCTCGCTGTCGGGCCGGCCGGTCCCGCGCCAGCCCCAGTAGCAGAACGCGGCGCGCAGGCGTTTGCCGTGGCCGGTCACGGCGTGCAGTTGCTCCGAGACCGGCGTGAGGCTCGGGTCGATGGCGGCCAGGGCCCGTGCTTCCGCGGTGACGAAGGCGCTGAGGACCTGGTCGACGCGCTCCTTGAGCAGGGCGTGCTCCTCCTGTTCACTCACGGTCGTTCTCCCCCTGCGGGCGTGAGGTGACCGAGGCGACCGTGCGGGCCAGGACTTCCAGGTGGGCCGGCGCTGCCGCCGCGTGCCGGTCGAGGAGCAGGCGGCCGCGTGCCTTGGTCTCCTCCTGGCCGTCGGCGAGCAGGTCCCCGAGATCGGCGCGGCGCAGCAGGTCGTTGACGCCGCCCACGGCGCTGCTCAGTGCGCTGAACGCCAAGTCGGCGAGGCCGGCGACCAGTGCCACCGCGTCCTCGGCGAGGCCCGGCCCGCGTGCGTGGGGGTGTGTCACAGCATGTCTCCTCTGCGGTGCGGGGCGGTGCCTGCGCGTGCGGGACGGGGCCGTCGGGGGCTGCGCGTGCTACCCGGGCATCAGGCCCGACATGCCGGGGCGGGTCACGGTGGCCAGGGCCGCGGCCCCTGCGCCGGCGGCGCCGGTGGAACCGTGCACGCCCGTGCTCGCGGCCCGCGGCTCCCCGACTCCGCGCCGATGCCGTGCGGTTGGCCACTGCCGGCCGGACACCACCGTTCGTCACGACACTCCCCCGCGTTACACCCGGCAGCCCGACCCGACCCGGCCAGTGTCGAGTGCAAGCACCACGCACCGCGCCGGAAACGGGCGACCCGTCACCCGTACGAGGGGCTCGCACACCGGGCCGAATCCGCAGGCGTGTTCACGGCTGCCGCGGGGCTCGCGCAGGCCGCGGCCGCTGCCCGGCGGCACGGGCGCCGGCCCCGGCGGCACGGGCGCGGTACCCCGCGGCGGCCGCTCCCGCGTTCAGCCGGGCGGGCGCCCCTGGGGCCCCGAGGAGCCCGGGCGCGGCGTCCCGCGGAGGTCAGCGGGTGGCGGGGGTGCTCGTCACGGTCGTCCAGTTGCCGCCGTTCACCGCGTAGACCGTCAGGCGGCGGGTGACCGCGTCGCCGTTCGCGTCGAAGGCGACGCGGCCCGTGGCGCCGTCGAAGGCCAACCCCGCCACGGCCTGCGGGAGTTTGGCGCGGGCGTCGCCCGGGAGGGTGCCGCCGTTGGCCGTCACGACGGCCTTCACCGCCTCGATGAGGGTCCAGGTCGCGTCGTACGCGTAGGGGCCGTACCAGCCGGCCGGCTCCGGGTACCCGGCCTTCCCGTACCGGGCGAGGAAGTCCTGACCTGCCGCCGATTCCTCGGCGGGTACGCCGATGTTGGTCGCGAGGTCGCCCTCGGCCTTCGGGTTCTCCGTGAGGTACCCCTGGTCGAAGATGCCGTCGCCGCCCATCAGGGGGGCGCTCACTCCCGCCTGCTTGAGCTGCTGGGAGATGGGCGCCGCGGTGTCGTAGTAGCCGCCGAAGTAGACGGCGTCGGCGCCCGAGGACCGCACCCGCTCGGCGAGGCCCGCGAAGGCGCGTTCCGCGGGGTCGACCTGCTCGGTGCCGACGACGGTCCCGCCGAGCTTCGTGAACTCGGCCGTGAGACCGGAGGTGAGGGCGGTGCCGTGGGCGCTCGCGTCGTCGACCACGTAGAGCTTGGTCTTCTTCGCCTCGCCGTGCAGGTAGCGGGCGGCGAACGGCCCCTGGTCGACGTCCGTGGCGACGGTGCGGAAGTAGGTGGAGTGCGGACGGGAGGTGGTGCCCGCGGCCCAGTCGGGGCCCAGCGTCAGCACGGGGTCGGTGTTGCCCGGTGACACGTTGACCAGGTCCGCCCGGGCGAGCGGTGGCACCAGGGTCTTGGCGACACCGGAGTTGAGGGGTCCGACGACCCCCAGCACCTTCTCGTCGGACACGAACCGGGCGGCGTTGGGGGCGCCCTTGGCGGGGTCGGCCCCGTCGTCCAGGGCCTTGATCTCGAAGTGCACGCCGGGGACGTGGCGGGTTTCGTTGGCGGTCCTGGCCGCCAGGTCGGCGGAGTTCCTGATTCCGAGGCCCATCGAGGACAGCCCGCCGCTGAGCGGTGCGTCCACTCCGATCACCACGGTGACGGGGGAGGCCGCCGAGCCGCTGCCGGCCGTCCGGCCGCCGCGGGGTGCGTCGTCGTCACCGCTGAGGGTCCAGGTCAGGACGGAACCCGTGGTGAGCGTGGCCAGCGCCGCGCCCAGGATCAGGGAGCGCCGGGTGAGGGCCCTCCGCCGGGCGGACGCCGGCTCGGCGCGCCGCGTCCCGGCCGTCTCCTCGCGCGTGACCGGGTCCGCGCGCGTGACCGGGTCCTCGGCCGGGGGGACGGGCGCGGGTACGGGCGCGGGTGGGCCGGTCGGCGGGTCCGGTACGGGGCGCTGCGGGGTGCCGTCGGTGGACCCGGGGTCCAGGACCGTGGGGGTCTGCGGTGAGGGCGTCGTCGAGGGTGCCTGCTGCGGCACCGTCGCCGCGTCCGGTGCGGGTGCGGGTGTCGGTGCGGGTGCGGGGGTCGCCCTCGGATCGGGAGCGGGAGTGGGTGCGGATTCGGGTGCGGGTGCGGGCCGGTGCCCCGGCCCGGTCCCGGTGGACGCGTCGGTCCGGGGCGGGGAGGAGCGCAGTACCGATGCCAGCATCTCGGCGGCTTCCGCGGCGCTCGCGCGCTGCGCCGGGTCCTTGGTGAGGAGCGCGTCCAGTACGGGTGCCAGCGGGCCGGCGTGGACCGGCGGGCGGTGCGGTCGGGTGAACACGGCCACGGCGAGGGCGTGGAGCCCCTCCGCCTCGAACGGCGGGTGCCCCTCGACGGCGTGGTAGAGGGTGGCGCCGAGCGCCCACAGGTCGTTGGCGGGGGTCGGGCGCTTGCCCTCCAGCTGCTCCGGCGGCATGTACTGGGGTGTGCCGATGACGATCCCGCTGTGGCTCAGCTTGGTCGTGGCGTCCGCGAGGTGGGCGATGCCGAAATCGGTGAGGACGACGCGGTCCTTGGTCAGGAGCACGTTGTCCGGCTTGATGTCGCGGTGGATGATCCGTGCCCCGTGCGCCTCGGCCAGCGCGTCGAGTACGGCGGCGCCGATCTCGGCCACCCGCTGCACGGGCAGCCGGCCCCGGCTGCGGATGTCGGCGGCCAGGGACTGCCCGCGGATCAACTCCATGACGATGACGGGGGCGCCGTGGTGGTCCACGACGTCATGGACGGTGATGATCCCGGGGTGGCTGAGAGTGACCGCCGCACGGGCCTCGCCGGTGAACCTCCGCAGCAGTGCGGCGCGGTCGCCTTCTTCCATGCCCGGCGGGAAGAGGATCTCCTTGACCGCGACCTCGCGTCCGAAGAGGTGCTGGTCAAGACCGCGCCAGACCCGGCCCATGCCGCCCTGGCCGATGCGTTCGACCAGCTGGTACCGGCCGGCGATGAGTTCGGGATTCTGCTCGGTCACGCGCACACTCTAGGTCCTGCTGAGCCGATCAGGTGACGGAAGGATGGCTTGATCACGCCCGCGGCCACCAGGGCGCGGTGCTGCCCGGCAGGGGGACGCGGCACGCTCCCGCCCCCGTGTCCCGGCTCGGTGTCGGGCGGACGCTCCTGGTACCGCGTGGCGCTTCGGCCGGACGCTGTGCGGGGGCGTCCATGTGGAGGCGGAGGGTGGTGCCCCGGTGTGGCGCAGCTCGGAGAGGTGCGCGGCGCTGCGTGCCCGGCGCCGGTCCTTCCCGCGGTAGGGGCCGGGTCGGTCCGCCGGCCCGCAGCGCGGCACGCGTTCGCCCTGCCCGGGCGTGGGACACCTCTCGACCCGCCCCGGGTTCGGCCGCACCGTTCAGGCGTTCGCGTGGCGCGGGGTGACGGTCCGGCGGGGCGCGGCGTGGTGCGCCGGCTGCGTCGGGGGCCGGAGGCGCCGCAGCCACACGGAGGTGGTGATCAGCAGGCCGGTGAACACCGTCAGGAGGAGGACCGAGACCCACATCTGGCGGCTCCCCGGATGCAGCCATCCGGCCCAGGCGGCGGCAGCCGCCCACAACAGGGCTCCGGCCAGGTAGAGGGAGCGGACCCGGCGCAGCTGGCGGGCGGCGCGCAAGGACGTGAGTGGTTCGCGCTGGGGTGCCATGTCCGCCCGTGTACCCCGAAGTTGCGTGTGTTCACAGGGGAATGCGGGGGTGGGGGGTCGGGGGTCCGGCCCCGGTCCTGGGTTTCGGGTGTCCGGGGGGCGGTGGGGGCTCGGGCCGTCGCGGGCGTGGCGGAGCTTGCCCCTGGAGGGTTTCGAGGCATCCCGTTGATTCGACGCAGCGCTGCCGGCGCGACCCGGCGGACCGCGGGCTCCCCGGGTGGGGCTCTCGTGGTGCAATTGACTTGTCCCGTGCCGTCTCGGCGTGGGTCTTTCATACATCCGGGACGGGGTCCCGAGCGTCATCGAGGGATATGGGGTCGCTGTGACCGCACAAGGGCCGGACGGCGGGAAGGCCTCTCCTTCTCCGGTGGGCGGGGGCCGGCGGGGCAGCGCGATGACGTTGACGGGGACGTTGGAGGCGGCGGAGGCCGCGGCCCCCGTGGAGTCGCTCGACGTGGTCGCGCGCATGCTCAAGGAGCAGCTCGGGGCCGCCTCGGTGTCGTTCCTGATCACTGACTTCACCGGCAGTTCGGTCGTACGGCTGGGGGCCGCGGGCAGTGTCGAGACCGATGAGCCGGCCCGGCGCATCTCGCTGCGGGGCACCCTGTACGACGACGTGATCCGCAGCCAGCGGCCGCGGGTGGAGGACGGGGGCGGGGGCGAGGGGCAGCTGGTGCGCGTGGTCGCCCCGGTGACCAATCGCGGGGACGCCATCGGCCTCCTCGAACTGTTCCTGCCCGCGGCGCCGAGCGCGGAGGTGATGCGGGAGATCGGCGAGACCGCGCACGCGCTGGCGTACATCGTCATCGCGAACCGGTCCCACACCGATGTGTACCAGTGGGGCCGGCGCACCAAGCCGCTGAGTCTGGCCGCGGAGATCCAGCACCGGCTGCTCCCGGCGTCGCTGGCGTGCGAGGCGGCGCAGTTCGCGGTCGCCGGGGCGTTGGAGCCCGCCGACCACGTGGGGGGTGACACCTTCG
Organism: Streptomyces sp. NPDC055254; assembly: GCF_053606025.1. Lineage (NCBI taxonomy): Bacteria > Bacillati > Actinomycetota > Actinomycetes > Kitasatosporales > Streptomycetaceae > Streptomyces > Streptomyces sp. NPDC055254. The sequence continues at coordinate 128,371 of NZ_JBSGQV010000017.1, forward strand.
ACTATGTGATCGACCGGGACACGGTCCAGCTCTCCGTGACGGACGCCATGGGTCACGACGTCGATGCCGCGCTGCTGGCCACCTTGGTCGTGGGCGCCCTGCGCCGGGCACGGCGGGCGGGTGGCGACCTCGCGGAACAGGCCCGCCAGGCCGACCGGGCCATGCGGGATCACGGCCGCAAGGGCTATGTCACCGGCCAGCTGCTGCGCATCAGCCTGCTCGACGGCGGGACCGAGTTCGTCAATGCCGGGCACCCGTGGCCGCTGCTGATGCGGGACGGGGAGGTGCGGGAGATCGTCCCGCAAGTCGATCTGCCGTTCGGTCTCGGTCTCCACACCTCGCCCGCCCGGCCCGCCGCCTACCGGGTGCAGTCGCTGGACCTGCGGCCGGGTGATCGGCTGGTGATGCTGACGGACGGCATGCTGGAGCGCAACGCCGAGAGCCTCGACCTTACGGACCTGATCACCGCCACCCGTGCGCTGCATCCGCGCGAGGCCGCCCGCACCCTCATCGGGGCGATCGTCGAGGCCGCCCGGGGCCATCTGGACGACGACGCGACCGTCATGTGCCTGGACTGGCGCGGCGTGGGCAACTCCCGGCGCGACGCCGCCACCGGCGCCGACCTCACCGACGCCTCGCGACCGTCAAGGACAGGGCGGCCCGCTCCCGGGCCGTGAGCGTCCGGCCCGGATCGTCCGGCGTACCGGGTGCGCGGAGGGGCCGGTACGCCGGACGGTACGCCGACCAGTGGGCGGGCCGGTACGCCTCCAGCGGCTCCGGCGGATCGAACCGTGGGGCACGAACAGAGATTTTTGGCCGCATGAGGGGCAGGCGCCGTACACGTCCACCAGGCGGAAGGAGGCTCGATGGCGACGCCCGTGCTCAATCAGCCCGTACCCCGCACCGGCCGGCCCACCACATCGGCACGCAACGCCACCCGCGCCTTCCTCCACCGCGCCGCGCAGGTCAGGCCCCCTGCCCGGCCCGAGAACGCCGACGGCGTCCTCCTGGTGGTGGCCGAGCTCGTCACCAACGCGATCCGCCACACCAGCGGGCCCTGCACCCTCCACCTGGAGCTGCACGGGGATCACCTGGAGATCTGCGTGACCGACTCCAGCCCCCACCCGCCCCGGCCCCAGCCGCCCCACACGGACGGGACCGGCGGTTGGGGATGGCTGCTGATCAACCACCTCACCACCCACGTCCACATCGAACCCACCCGCGACGGCGGCAAGACCATCTGCGCCCACACCCCCTGGTAGATCGGTTCCGCCGATCGGTCAGGCCTCGGTCGGGGCATCCCCGGGGGTGGCTGCGGATGCGGGGCCGTACCAGTCCAGGCACAGGACGGTGGCGTCGTCCCGCACGTGGCCGTTGCCGGCGTCGGTGACCGCTCCCACCAGGGTGCGCACGACCTCGCGCGGGTGCTCCGCCGCGGTCTTGCGCAGCAGGCCGGGGAGATCGACTGCTTCCGCTTGGCGCTCCTGCATGCCGTCGGTGTAGAGCACGAGCCGGTCCCCGGCGCGCAGGTCGAGGCACTGCACCCGGTACGGGCCCTGCTGGGCGATGCCGAAGGGCAGGTCCACGACCAGGTCGAGTTCGTCGACCACGCCCTCGCGCAGCCGCAGCGGCCAGGGGTGGCCGGCGTTGACTATCCGCGCGCCGCTCCCGTCGAGGGCGATGCGCAGCAGCTGTCCGGTGGCGAGGGTGTGGCGGCCGTGTTCGAGGAGCGCGTGGTGGGTCCGGCGGGCCTGTTCGGCGAGGCCCTCTCCGGCCCGGCGGGCGCCGCGGGAGGCGTTGACGAGGAGGGTGGCCATGAGGGAGGCGTTGACGTCGTGGCCCATGGCGTCGGTGACGGACAGGTGCAGGGTGCCCCGGTCCAGGCAGTAGTCGTAGGTGTCACCGGCGATCTCGGCGGCCGGGACCAGAGCGCCGGCGAGCGTGAACTCCGGGGCTTGGCAGGAAGAGGCCGAGGGCAGGAGCTGGCGCTGGATCTCCGCGGCCAGACTCACGGCGGTGGTGCGGTTGCCCCAGTGGTACAGGTCGGTGAACCGGCGGTCGGTGACGATGACGTACGCCAGTGCGTGCGCCGCTTCCTCGACCTGTGCCAGCACCTCCGGGGCGGCCCGGGGAAGGAACAGCTCCAGGACACCGATGGTGTCGCCGCGGTTGGTGACCGGGGCGAGGACCCGCTGCCCCCGCTCGCCGTCCGGTTCCAGCACCAGCCGCTGGGAGCGCAGCACGTCGTCGTAGGCGCTGCTGCCGGCGAGGGGGACCTGTTCGGCGCGATCGTCCTGCTGCGCGGCCGCCGAGGTGTCGTGGACCCGCAGCAGGCGTCGGCCGACGGCGTCGACGAAGAGGAAGGACACGTACCGCGCGTCGAACCGGTCGCGCAGGTTGCGCGCCACGACGTCGAGGGATTCCACCGGCGCGGCCTGCTCCGCGGCCGCCAGCACCTCGGCCAGCCCGATCCGATCACACGCCACATCAGCCTCCTGCGGGTACGCCCCATCATCCGCCTGCGCGACCGTGGGCGCCTGGCCGGCGGCTCCCTCGATGCCTGCGGATGCCCCGCACCCACCACACCACCTCTACAGGTGTAGAGTGCGGTCTCGTTCACTACCCTCTACACCTGTAGAGGGTGTTCGGTCCGGCCCCAAGGAGTCACGATGAGCGCGATCGCCCCCACCGCCCCCAGGCGCACGCCGGAGCCGCTGCGGCCCTTCACGGTGGGGGCCGGCGGCTTGGTGCTGCTGGGTACGGGGCACCTCGCCCTGGCCGCCGCGGCGGCGTGGGGCGATCAGACCCCGCAGCAAGAGGCTTCCTCGGCCGCCATGCGGGCCACGAGCACGACGCTGCTGGGCCTGGAACGCAGCACCCTCGACGTCGTCCACGGCATGAGTTCCGTCATGGCCCTGTTCGTCATCTCCTGTGCGCTGCTGGCCCTGTTCGCGGCCCGGCACTCTCCGACCCTGATCGAGCGGCGCACCGCCTTCGGGTGGACGCTCCTTGCCGCCTCCCTCGTCGGCCTGGCGATATCCGCCCTCTTCCTGCCCCCTCCGCCGATCGTCGTCCTCACCGTCACCAGCGGCGCCTTCGCCCTGTCCCTGCGCCGGGCGACGCCCTGACCGGCCGGCAGGCCTCTTCCCGGCGGGCCCCGTGCCCCCGGGGTGCGCGGGCCGGCGGTACGGAAGGGGTGCGCGGGTGGTTCAGGCCAGGCGGAGGGTGGTGGTGATGGTTTTGCCGTCCGGGCGGCTGCTGATGTCGACGTGTTCGGCGAGGTGTTGGACGAGGGGCCATCCGAAGCCGCCCGGTTGGGCCGGGCTGTGCGTACGGACCGCGGGTGTGCGGGGGTTCGGGTCCGCGACGGACAGGTGCAGGGCGTCGTCCCGGATGTCGGCGTGGAAGGCGGTGACGCCGCCGCCGTGGCGGATCGCGTTGGTGACGAGTTCCGAGGTGACCAGGAGCGCGTCCGCGGCGGCGACGCTGTCGAGGCTGATGCCCGCCCGCCGCAGCAGTTCACCGACCCGCTCGCGGGCCGCGGCGGCGGTGGTCGGGGTGGCGCCGGACGTGTTCCTCCCGCACGCGGGCTCGCGAGTCTCGTCGGCGGTGGGCGGGTTCATACCGTCACCGCCTGCCCGGGGTCGTACGGGTCATGCCGGCCCACGCGCGTTCGCGGGGTGATCGGGGCGGTCAGCATGTCATCGCGGTCTCCAGGCTGTCCGTCATACGGAACGCGGATCCGGTGCCGGTGATGTCGAACAGTCGGCGCACCGCCGCCCGCAGCGGGCCCGCGAGGACGAACGTCTTCCCCGCCGCTTCGTGGGTCATTCGGGCGTCGAGCAGGGCGTGAAGGGCGTAGGAGTCCGCGAAGGTCGTCCGGGAGAGGTCGACCACCGTACGGGGGGTCCCGCTCGCGGCGGCCTCGGCGAGGGTGCGGGCCAGGGCGGGTGCGCTGTCCTCGTCGAGGTCCCCGCGCAGGCGGACGACCGTTATGCCTTCGTGCGTGGTCGCGGTCACCACGGGTTCGTCTCCGATCACTTCGACATCTTCCTACATCGCGGACCGCGGCTCCACGACAGCGCCCCGATGACGGCGCCCGCTCCCCCGGACCCAACCGGCCTGCCGGGCCGGGCCGGGCCGCGCGGGGCCCCGCGACCGCGGGAGGGCGGGCCGCAGGACGGCGGCGGTGAGGACTGTCACGGTTTCGGGCCGCTCGGCGGCGGAGGAACGATGTCCTTCCCGTGTGCATGCGGTGAGGGAGGGCGCCGCGCGGGGCACGTGGTTGCCAGGGAACAGGCCGATGGAGGATGGTTGCCGGAGGGCAAGTATTTTTCTTCGAGGCAATGAGGTGAGGGGTTCGCGCAGCGGGCCTTCGACGTTTGGTGAATCCCACCCAGGTCATTCCCCCTCCGCCCACGGTGAGCATCCCGTGGAGTGAGGCCCCTTACCCCGTGCTCGTGGCGGACACCCGATCGGTACTGACGTCCGTCAACGAGGCGGCCGCCTTGATCCTCCCCGCTGCCCGCCCGGGCTGCCCGGTGGCGCAGGCGCTGCCCGCATGGCTGGCCGCGGCGCACTCGCGGTACTCGGCCCCTCTTCCCGCGCAGCGGCAGGGCGCCGACCCGGGCCCGGTGGTGCGGGGCCCGATCGGCGACCGCGCCTACGAGGCGCATCCGACGGTGCGCGGCGACGGAACGGTGGTGTGGTGGCTGGTCGACGACACCGACCACCGACTGGCCCGTGAGGCCCTGCGGAGGGAACGGGAGCGCACCTCGTTCTTGACCCGGGCGTCCGACCTGCTGCTGTCCTCGCTCAATCCGGAGCGGTGCATGGACGTCACCGCGCAGATGGCGGCCGAGCACCTCGCGGACGCCGCGCTGGTGATCACGCCCTCGCGCGGACGCGAGCTGCCGGTGGTGGCCTGCCTGCGGGGCGAAGGGCCGTCGAGGTCCCGCGTGGCCGCCGATCCCGAACAGGTGCCGGGGCTGGGCGAGGCGCTGCGGGGCTTCCCGCCCGTTCCCTCCCGCTGGATCGATCCGGCCGCCGCGCCGCACTGGCTGGTCCCCCCGGGCTTCGGCGCGGTGGAGTCGATCGTCATCACCCCGCTGCCCGGTCACGGAGTTCCCGCGGGGGCGCTCGTCCTGTTGCGCGGGGCCGGGAGCGAGACGTTCACGGAGGGCGAGGAGGTCTTCGCCCGCCTGTTCGCGGCCCGCGCCGGCGCCGCGATGTCGGCCGCCCGCCTGTACGGGGAGCAGGCCTCGATCACCGAGACCCTGATGCGGGCCCTGCTGCCCCCGGCGCTCCACCAGGTATCTGGGGTGGAGTACGCGGGCGGCTACCGGCCCTCGCAGGACCACGAGCGGGTCGGAGGGGACTTCTACGACGTCCATCCCGCGACGGTGGAGGGCCAGGCCTCGCTCGTCGTCCTGGGCGACGTGTGCGGCAGGGGCTTGGAAGCGGCCGTGATGACGGGGAAGATCCGCAACACGATGCACGCGCTGCTGCCGATGGCGGACGACCACCAGCGGATGCTGAGCCTGTTGAACACCTCGCTCCTGAACACCGACAACGCCCGCTTCGCCACCATGGTGCTGGCTTCGGCGGTACGGGAGGGGAATGCGGTGCGGCTGCGGCTGACGAGCGCCGGCCATCCCGCTCCGCTGATCCTGCGCTGCGACGGCCGCGTCGAGGAGGCGCCGACGCACGGCACGCTGGTCGGCGCGCTCCCGGCGGTCACCACCGAGACGGCGGTGGTGATGCTGGCGCCGGGCGAGACCTGCGTGCTGTACACGGACGGGATCACCGAGGCGCGCGGCGGCCCGCTGGGCGGATCCATGTTCGGGGAGACCCGCCTGCGCCGGGCGCTGACGGAGTGTGCGGGCCTGCCCGCCGAAGCCGTGGTGGAGCGGGTGCAGATGCTGGCCTCGCAGTGGGTGGGGGCCGGCCGGCACGACGACATGGCCGTGGTGGCGATCTCGGCTCCGCGTACCAACCACCTGAGCGCGGTGAACGGGCACACCCGGGGCAGGTTCACCGCATGACCATCGATGCGGTCGCCCCTTCGGTGCTCGAACACCTGGCGGGGCGCATGTGGGAGGCCGTCGTCCGTGGCGACGAGAGCGCCGCGACCGCGGTGGTCGGCCGGGCGCTGGACGACGGGTCGGACCCGCAGAGCGTGCTCCTCGACGTGATCGCCCCGACCCAGGGCCGGGTCGGGGCGGAGTGGGCCGCCAACCGCATGGGCGTCGCCCAGGAGCACGCCGCGACCGCGATCAACGAGCGGGCCGTCGCCGGGGGCCTGGTGGCGGTCGACTCCAGCGGGCTGTCGACCCTGTTGATGATCCGACGGCTCACCGACGCCGCGGATGTGCGCCTGCACCTGGAGGAGCGGCCCGTGCAGCTGGACCGGATGCTCCAGGTGACCGGTACGCTGAGCCACCTCACCGCGCCGGGCCCGGATAACCGCTGCGACTCCTTCGCGGCAAAGAGACGCTCCACCGCCCCGGAGGAATCCGTACCGGCCCGCTCCGGCGGACCGGACACCCACGTCTGACCGGCACCGCCGGGCGGGCCCGCTCCAGCGGAGGGAAGGCAGATGCCGGCACCGGCCCCCGGGCCCCGCAGCATCGACCACGACGCGGCGCGTTCCATCAGCGACATCGCCGAACTCCTCGACGTCATGTGGGAGAACGCCCGCCGGACCAGCACGGCCGCCGCCGCGTCCACCGCGCAACTGCGCCTGATGTACCTGGTCGACCGTCAGCCGGGCATCCGCATGCGGGCCCTGGCCCACCTCCTCGGCGCGGCCGCCCCCTCGGTCACCCGGCTGTGCGACCGCCTCGAAGCCATCGGCTTCCTCGCGCGCCATTCCTGCGCGCACAGCGGCCGCGAAGTCACCCTGCGGCTGACCCCCGCCGGAGAGGCCCATCTCGCCCAGGTACGTGAGAACCGTGCGCGGGCGCTCTCCCACGCCTTCGAGGCGATGACGTCCGAGGGGCGCCTCGCGCTCGCCACCGGACTCGCCGCCCTGCGCCTCGGCCTCACGGCGAGCGGCGGCGGTGTCGACGTCCCGGAGCAGCAGAACCCGGCCGTCTGAGCGGCTGACCGGCTTGCCCGAACCGCCCTTTCCCCACGGGTGGGCTGATGTGGGTGGGGGCGGACCCGGTACGGGGA
>NZ_JBSGQV010000018.1:0-30512 GCF_053606025.1 Streptomyces sp. NPDC055254
GGAGGAACCCCCCGCGCCCGGCGCCGCCGCGACGGGCACGGGCCGCCGCCGGGGCGCCACGGCCGACGCCTACCTCGCGGCCCCGCCCGCTCCGCCCGTACCCGCCGCCGCGACGGGCACGGGCCGCCGTCGGGGCGCCACCGCCGACGCCGACCTCGCGGCCCCGCCCGTACCGGGCACCGGCCGCCGCCGGGGCGGCGCCCTGGCGGAGCCCGACGCCCCGCCCGCCGGACGCGCCCGGCGCCGGGCCGCGGCGGGCTCCGGCACGGCACGCGGCGCCGATCTCCGGGCACCCGCCCCGGGCGGGACCTGGCGGCGGATCGTGCCGCAGGCGCTGGTCGTCGCCTTCCTCGCGGGCGGCACCTCCGCCTTCGTCGCCGCCGACAAATCGGTACGGCTCACCGTGGACGGCGTACCGAGGACCCTGCACACCTTCGCCGACGGCGTCGACGAACTCCTCGCCGCCGAAGGTGTCGGCATCGGACCGCACGACCTCGTCGCACCCGCCCCCGGCGAGCCCCTCGACGACGGCGAGGAGGTCGTCGTCCGCTACGGCCGCCCCCTGCGCCTGACCCTCGACGGACAGCGGCGCGAGGTGTGGACCACCGCCCGCACCGTCGAGGGCGCCCTGCGCCAGTTCGGCGTCCGCGCCGAGGGCGCCTACCTCTCCGCCCCGCGCACGGCCCCGGTCCCGAGGTCCGGCCTGACCCTCGGCGTCCGCACCGAGCGCAGCGTGACCTTCATGGCCGACGGCCGCGAACGGACCATCCGCACCAACGCCGCCACCGTCCAGGAAGCCCTCGACCAGGCCGGCATCACCCTGAACGGCCAGGACACCACCTCCGTCCCCCCGGACACCTTCCCCCGCGACGGCCAGACCGTCACCGTCCTGCGCATCACCGGCACCCGCGAGGTCCGCGAGGAGCGCATCCCGTACACGACCGAGAAGGTGCGGGACCCGGGCCTCTTCGCCGGCACCGAAATCGTCGAGCGCGCCGGCCGGCCCGGGGCGCGCCGGGTCACGTACGGCCTGCGCACCGTCAACGGGGTCCGCCAGAAGCCCCGCCGCATCGCCGAGGAGGTCGTCCGCGAGCCCGTCACCCAGCTCGTCAAGGTCGGCACGAGACCGCTGCCCACCTCCGTCTCCGGGGCCGACGGCCTCGACTGGGCAGCCCTCGCCCAGTGCGAGTCCGGCGGCCGCCCCACCGCCACCGACCCCTCGGGCACCTACGGCGGCCTGTACCAGTTCGACGTGCGCACCTGGCAGGCCCTCGGCGGCTCCGGCCGCCCCCAGGACGCGTCGGGCGCGGAACAGACGTACCGGGCCAAGAAGCTCTACGTACAACGGGGCGCGAGTCCGTGGCCGCACTGCGGCCGTAGGCTTTACCGGTGAGCACCGCAGAGCAGCAGCCCAACGAGACCCCTTCTGACGCCCTCCTCGGCCCGGCCGACATCCGGGAGCTGGCCGCCGCCCTCGGCGTGCGGCCGACGAAGCAGAAGGGGCAGAACTTCGTCATCGACGCCAACACCGTGCGCCGCATCGTGCGGACCGCCGAGGTCCGCCCGGACGACGTGGTCGTCGAGGTGGGGCCGGGGCTGGGCTCGCTGACCCTCGCGCTGCTGGAGGTCGCCGACCGGGTCACCGCGGTCGAGATCGACGACGTCCTCGCGGCGGCGCTGCCCGCCACCATCGAGGCGCGGCTGCCCGCGAGGAAGGACCGCTTCGCCCTGGTCCACTCCGACGCCATGCTCGTGACCGAGCTGCCCGGCCCGGCGCCGACCGCGCTCGTGGCGAACCTGCCCTACAACGTGGCCGTCCCCGTGCTGCTGACCATGCTCGACCGGTTCCCGAGCATCGAGCGGACCCTGGTCATGGTGCAGGCCGAGGTCGCCGACCGGCTCGCCGCCGAGCCGGGCAACAAGGTGTACGGGGTCCCCTCGGTCAAGGCCAATTGGTACGCCGACGTCAAGCGCGCCGGCGCCATCGGCCGCAAGGTGTTCTGGCCCGCGCCGAACGTCGACTCCGGACTGGTCTCGCTGGTCCGGCGGGCCGAGCCGATCAAGACCACCGCCTCGAAGGCGGAGGTCTTCGCGGTCGTGGACGCGGCCTTCGCCCAGCGCCGCAAGACGCTGCGCGCCGCGCTGGCCGGCTGGGCCGGTTCCGCGGCGGGCGCCGAGGCCGCGCTGGTCGCCGCGGGCGTCTCGCCGCAGGCGCGCGGGGAGTCCCTGACGGTGGAGCAGTTCGCCGCGATCGCCGAGCACAAGCCCGCGCAGGAGAGGCCCGCCCTGTGAACCGCGTGACCGTACGGGTCCCCGCGAAGGTCAACGTGCAGCTGGCGGTGGGCGCGGCCCGCCCCGACGGCTTCCACGACCTGGCCAACGTATTCCTCGCCGTCTCGCTGTACGACGAGGTGACCGCGACCGCCGCCGACGCGCTGACCGTCACCTGCGAGGGCCCGGACGCGGACCAGGTCCCGCTGGACCGCACCAACCTCGCCGCGCGCGCCGCCGAGGTCCTCGGGGCACGGGCCGGCGTGGAGCCCGCCGTCCACCTGCACATCGCCAAGAACATTCCGGTCGCCGGCGGCATGGCGGGCGGCAGCGCGGACGGGGCGGCGGCCCTGCTGGCGTGCGACGCCCTGTGGGGCCTGGACACGCCGCAGGCGGAACTGCTGGACCTCTGCGCGGAGCTGGGCAGCGACGTTCCCTTCAGCCTGGTGGGCGGCGCGGCGCTGGGCACCGGGCGCGGCGAGCTGCTCACCCCGGTGGACGCCGGCGCGTTCCACTGGGTGTTCGCGGTGGCCGACGGCGGCCTGTCCACCCCGGCGGTGTTCCGCGAGTTCGACCGGCTCGCCGCCGGTACGCGGATCCCGGAGCCCGTGGCGTCGCCGGCGCTGCTCGCGGCCCTGGCCTCGGGGGATCCGGACGCGCTGGCCGGAGCCCTGGTCAACGACCTCCAGCCGGCCGCGCTGTCGCTGCGGCCGCGGCTGGCCGACACGCTGGCGGCGGGCACCGACGGCGGCGCGCTGGCGGGCCTGGTCTCGGGGTCGGGTCCCACGACGGCGTTCCTGGTCCGGGACGCGGAGGCCGCCGCGAAGGTGGCGGCGGCGCTGGAGGCTTCCGGCACGTGCCGGGCCACGCGGGTGGCGTCCAGCCCGGCCCCGGGCGCCACGGTCCTGCCGTCCGCCTGACCGCGCCGGATCGACCCCGCCGCGGCCGTACGAACGCGCGGTCCGGGCGGCCGGATCCGGCAAAACGATCCGCCCCGGCGCGGAGGGTTAGGCTGAGGGGCTGATCCACACCCCTTCCCTGGAGCGCGTCTGATGGCCGTCAATCTGGTCAATGTCGAGGCAGTCAGCAAGGTGTACGGCACACGTACCCTGCTCGACGGCATCTCCCTCGGCGTGTCCGAGGGGGACCGGATCGGTGTCGTCGGCCGCAACGGCGACGGAAAGACCACCCTCATCCGGATGCTGGCCAAACTGGAGGAACCGGACACCGGCCGGGTCACCCAGAACAGCGGCCTGCGCATGGGCGTCCTCACCCAGCACGACTCCCTCGACCCGACGGCCACCATCCGCCACGAGATCATCCGGGACATGGCCGACCACGAGTGGGCCGGCAACGCCAAGATCCGCGACGTGCTGACCGGCCTCTTCGGCGGACTCGACCTGCCCGGCTTCGGCCAGGGCCTGGACACCGTCATCGGACCGCTCTCCGGCGGCGAGCGCCGCCGCATCGCGCTCGCCCAGCTGCTCATCGCCGACCAGGACCTGCTGGTCCTCGACGAGCCCACCAACCACCTCGACGTCGAGGGCATCTCCTGGCTGGCCAAGCACCTCCAGGAACGCCGCTCCGCCCTGGTCTGCGTCACCCACGACCGGTGGTTCCTCGACCAGGTCTGCACCCGGATGTGGGACGTCCAGCGCGGAGACGTGCACGAGTACGAGGGCGGCTACAGCGACTACGTCTTCGCCCGCGCCGAACGGGAGCGGATCGCCGCCACCGAGGAGTCCAAGCGGCAGAACCTGATGCGCAAGGAGCTGGCCTGGCTGCGCCGCGGCGCCCCCGCCCGGACCTCCAAGCCCCGCTACCGCATCGAGGCCGCCAACGAGCTGATCGCCGACGTGCCCCCGCCGCGCGACCGCTCGGAGCTGATGCGCTTCGCCAACGCCCGGCTCGGCAAGACCGTGTTCGAGCTGGAGGACGTCACCGTCCAGGCCGGGCCGAAGACCCTCCTCAAGCACCTGACCTGGCACCTGGGCCCCGGCGACCGCATCGGCCTCGTCGGCGTCAACGGCGCCGGCAAGACCTCCCTGCTGCGCGCCCTGGCCGAAGCCGCCCGCACCCAGGGCGAGGTCCAGCCGGCCGCGGGCAAGGTCAGCGTGGGCAGGACGGTCAAGCTGGCCTACCTCTCGCAGGAGGTCGGCGAACTCGACCCGTCCCTGCGGGTCCTGGAGGCGGTGCAGCGCGTCCGCGACCGCGTCGACCTCGGCAAGGGCCGGGAGATGACCGCGGGCCAGCTGTGCGAGCAGTTCGGCTTCACCAAGGACAAGCAGTGGACGCCGGTCGGCGACCTCTCCGGAGGCGAGCGGCGCCGACTGCAGATCCTGCGCCTGCTGATGGACGAGCCCAACGTCCTCTTCCTCGACGAGCCCACCAACGACCTCGACATCGAGACCCTGACCCAGCTGGAGGACCTCCTCGACGGCTGGCCCGGGTCCATGATCGTGATCTCCCACGACCGGTTCTTCATCGAGCGCACCACCGACACGGTGATGGCGCTGCTCGGCGACGCGAGCCTGCGGATGCTGCCGCGCGGACTGGACGAGTACCTGGAGCGCCGGCAGAAGATGATCGAGGCGGCCGCCCCGGCGCCCGCCCCGGCCGCCGCCGCGGCGAAGTCCACCTCCTCCGGCGACTCCCGCGCGGCGAAGAAGGAGCTCCAGAAGATCGAGCGGCAGCTGAACAAGCTGTCCGACCGCGAGAACAACCTGCACGCCCGGATCGCCGAGAACTCCACCGACTACGACAAGGTGGCCAAGCTCGACGCGGAGCTGCGGGAACTGCTCTCGGAGCGCGACGAGTTGGAGATGCGCTGGCTGGAGCTGGCCGAGGAGGCGTAGTTCCCGCTTCCCGGGACGGCCCCGCAGGGGCCCCACCGCAGGTCGACCGACCCGATAACGGCGGTGTCACGGGCCGGTCCGCCCTTGGGTACAGGGGGCGGACCGGCCCGATGTATGTGCGACGTCAGTGATAGAAAGGTCATCCTCCCCACCCCCTGATGCCGAAAGTGTGCGCTGATGACCGAGCCGCCCCAGCCGCCGAACCAGCCGCCGACACCTTCCGGTTACGGGCACCTGCCCGGCCCGCCGCCGAGCGGTTACGGCCAACCCCCGCAGGGCGCCAACCCGTACGCGCAGCAGCCGCCGCAGCAACCGCCGTACGGGCAGCCGCCGCAGCAACCCCCGTACGGCGCCCAGCAGCAGCCCGGTTACGGCTACCCGCCGGCGCCTCCCGGCGCGCCCTTGATGCCGCCGGGCGCCCCCGGGGCGCCGCCGAAGAAGAAGACGACCGTACTGGTCGCCGCCGCGGTCGCCGGCGTCCTCGTCCTGGGAGCGGGCACGTACGTCGCCTTCTTCGCCGACGGCGACGGCAAGGGCCCCGAGGCGCCCGTCGCGCAGAGCTCCCCGCCCTCCGGCGCCGAACCCTCCGCCTCCGTGGACAGCGGCGACGGCAGCGGCGACGGCGGCGCGGAGGCCGACCTCAACTCCGGCCGCAAGCAGGGCGAGGACAAGGTCCTCTGGCTCAAGACCAGCAAGATCGACGGACCCGGCTCCGGAGTCGGGGCGAAGGGCCAGTGGGTGGTCGGCGACACCGTCGCCAAGACGGTCTGGAAGTCCCTCGTCGGCTACGCCGTGACCGACGGCAAGGAGAAGTGGAAGATCGACTTCCCTGCCGAGGTCTGCGGGGTGACCGGCCAGACCACCGACGACGGCAAGACCGTCGTCGTGGTCAAGGACGGTGACGGCGACGGCGCCGTCTGCAACCAGATGAAGATGATCGACCTCAAGGCGGGCAAGGAGGGCTGGACCAAGGAAGTGCCCAAGGAGGGCCTGTTCGACATCATGACGGACGCCAGCCCGACCATCACCGGGGACACCGTCGCGATCAACCGGTTCATCTCCAGCAGCGCCTTCAAGGTCAGCACCGGCGACAGGCTCTTCGCCGGCAGCGGCCCCGAGGGCTGCAAGGCCAACTCCTACGCCGCCGACAAGGGCAAGATGATCGCCATCGCGACCTGCCAGGACGCGGACAGCACCGTCGAGATCCAGGACGCGGACCCCACCACCGGCAAGAAGACCTGGTCCTACCGGCTCGCCAAGGGCCTGAAGGTCACCAACGTCTACTCCGTGAACCCCGTCGTCGTCGACGTCTCCGACCAGGCGAAGAAGCAGCGCGCCATCGTGGTCCTCGGTGCCGACGGCAAGCTGCGCACCCAGGTCACCGGCGAGGGCAGCTTCGCCTCCGGATGCGGGCTGGGCGACCGCGACCTGATGACCTGCCGGCCGGCGGCCGTCGACGGCGACGTCCTGTACCTGCCCACCTCCCCGGAGGTCGGCGTCGGCAACGAGATCGTCGCCTTCGACCTGGGCACCGGCAAGGCCAAGTGGCGCACCCCGGCCGGGGAGAAGCGCACCATCCTCCCCCTCAAGGCGGCGGGCGGGCAGCTGGTCTTCTACCGCCAGGCCGGATACGACCGCGCCGGCGAGGTCCTCACCGTCCCCGCGGCCGGCGGCACCCCCACCGCGGTACTGCGCCACCCGTCCGGTCCGGCCGCGGAGGTGGAGAACTCCTTCTTCTCCCCGAAGGCCCACTACGCGGACGGCCGGTTCTTCCTCTCGGCCACGCGCCTGCAGGCCAAGGGCAAGGACGAGAAGCTCCTGATGGTCTTCGGCAAGTGAACGCGTCCACCGAGCCGCCCACGAGAGGCAGTAGCAACCGATGAGCACCCCGCCGCCCCCCCACCAGCCGCCGCCCGGCGGGTTCGGCGCCCCCACGCCGCCCCCGCAGCAGCCCGGCGGGTTCGGCGCGCCCCCGCCGCCCCCGCAGCAGCCTCCGACGCCGCCGCCCCCGCCCCAGCAGCCGCCGACGGTCCCGCAGCAGCCCCCCGCGGGCTACGGCTACCCGCAGCCCGGCGCCCCGGCCCCGTACGGCGCGCCCACCGCGCCCATGGCCGTCGCCGCGCCCCCCGCCGGCCCGGGCGGCGGCAACGAGGTGCGCACCCAGCTGATGATCGTAGGCGCGGCGCTGCTGGCCATCGTCCTCATCATCGGCGGCGGCTTCTGGTACGTCTCGGACGACGGCGGCGGCGCCCGCCAGAACACCGCGGACGGCGGCCCCAGCGGCTCCCCGGACGGCGACAAGCCCCAGGCGGGCGCGGGCGGCACCGAGAAGGTGCCGGCCAACCCCAAGTCCAAGCCCCTGCTGAACCTGCCGCTGCCGGCCCCCGAGGAGCAGGTGACGGTCAAGGGCTCCTGGCTCACCGACTCCACCTACATCAAGTCCGACGTGGCCAAGGTCGTCGGCTACAACCTCGTCGACGGCGGCAAGAAGTGGGAGATCCCGCTCCCCGCCCAGGTCTGCGCCGCGACCCGGCACATCACCGACAACAAGACGGCGATCCTCTTCGAAGAGGCCCTGCCCACGCCGGAGAAGAAGTACCAGCCGTGCACGAAGGTCGGCGTCATCGACCTGAACACCGGCAAGCTCCTGTGGTCCGCCGCCGCCAAGTCCAGCACCGGCGGCGACAAGAACGTGACCTTCTCCGAAGTCTCCCTCAGCGGCCAGACCGTCGCCGCGGGCGGACTCTCGGGCGGCGCCGCCTGGAACCTGACCGACGGCAAGCCGCTGTGGCAGCCCAAGGTCGACGGCGAGGGCTGCTACGACCTCGGCTACGCGGGCGGCGAGGCCCTCGCGGTCCTGCGCAAGTGCGGCCGCAGCCCCAACCAGACCCTGCACGCGCAGTCCCTGGACCCGGCCACCGGAGCGCCGAAGTACTCGTACAAGCTCTCCGCGGGCATCGAGTGGGCCGGCATCATCTCCACCAAGCCGCTGGTCGTCGCGGCCAACGTGGGCGGCACCGCGAAGAACGCCACCAACGTCAGCGACCTCTTCGTCCTCGACGACGCGGGCCAGCTCACCTCGCGCATCTCCCTGGCCTCGGGCAACTTCAACCCCAAGTGCCCGGCCACCGAGGTCGAGCAGTGCCTCAACATGGTCGTCGGCAACGGCAAGGTCTACGTGCCCTCCTACGAGCACCAGGGTCAGGACCCGAGCGGCGCCCGGACCAACGAGCTGCTCTCCTTCGAGCTGGCGACCGGCAAGCAGACCACCGACCGCGCCGACGCGGGCGAGCGGTACCAGATCATGCCGCTGCGGATGGACGGGTCGAACGTCATCGCCTACAAGATCCCGCCGTACGACAAGGGCGGCCAGATCGTCAGCATCGACGGCACGACCATGAAGGAGACCCTCCTCATGGAGAACCCGGGTGACCGGGCCAGCCAGCGCATCGAGACCGGTGTCACGCCCACCGGCGCCGAGTACCGCTACGGCAACGGCAGGCTGTTCATCTCCCGCCACTACGCGCGCAAGCCGTACTCCGGGGGCGGCGACCCCGAGTACCTCTTCGTCTCGTACACGACGGGCTGAGCCGGCCGTCGCGCCCCGCCCGAAGCCCCCGGAAGGTCCGCCCTTCCGGGGGCTTCTGCGCGGTATCCCCCGCGCGCCGTCGAACAAGCGTGTAGCTTGCCGGGGCAGAAGGGTGGGGGTGGGGTGCCTCAATGGGCGTACGGGTCGTGGTGGTCGACGAGCACCGGCTGCTGGCCGAGGCGCTCGCCTCGGCCCTGAAACTGCGCGGGCACCGCGTGCTCGCCGCGGCCGCCCCGGCCGCGGGCGCCGCCGAGCTGGTGATCAGCCGGGCACCGGAGGTCTGCCTGCTGGGCACCGCCGCGCCCGCCGAGCCGGGGGTCTTCGAGCCGGTCGTCCGCATCAAACGGGAGCGGCCGCAGATCGCCGTCGTGGTGCTCGGCCCGGTGCCCAGCCCGCGCGGGATCGCCGCCGCCTTCGCCGCCGGAGCCTCGGGCTACGTCCGCCAGGACGAGCGCATCGAAGGCGTGGAGCGGGCACTTGCCAAGGCCCGGGCGGGGGAGGTGGCCATCTCCCCGCAGCTCCTGCAGGGCGCCTTCGCGGAGCTCCTCAACCCCGCCGCCCAGCCCGACGACGAGGGCAGCCGGCTGCTGCGGCTGCTGACCCCGCGCGAGGTGGAGGTGCTGGTCCGGGTCGCCGAGGGCGAGGACACCCGGCTCATCGCCGCGGGCATGGCCATCGCGCCGAGCACCGCGCGGACGCACGTCCAACGGGTCCTGATGAAGCTGGGCGTGGGCTCGCGGCTGGAGGCGGCCGCTCTGGCGGCCCGTACCGGCCTCCTGGACCGCGCGGCGCCCCCGTCCGTCACCTCCGCACCCCTCTAGCGCAGAACGGGCCGGGGGCCGCCGATTTCCCCCGGGGGTGCCGCATCGGGTAAGCCAGTGACCAGCACGTGCAGGCACACCCCAGTGCGTTCCCCCGCGAGAGGCAGTAGGCCAGTGAGCAAGGGCCCCCACTTCAAGTACATGGTCACCGGTGGCGCCGGATACGTCGGCAGCGTCGTCGCCGCCCACCTGTTGGAGGCGGGACACGAGGTCACCGTCCTCGACGACCTCAGCACCGGCTTCCGCGCCGGGATCCCGGCGGGCGCCGACTTCATCGAGGGCCGCATCCAGGACGCCGCGGAGTACCTCGACGACTCCTACGAGGCCGTGCTGCACTTCGCCGCCTCCTCGCAGGTCGGCGAGTCCGTGGTCAACCCGGGCAAGTACTGGGAGAACAACGTCGGCGGCACCCTCGCCCTGCTCGCCGCCATGCGCGGGGCGGGCGTGCGCAAGCTGGTGTTCTCCTCCACCGCCGCCACGTACGGCGAGCCGACGGAGGGGCTGCTCACCGAGGCCTCGGTGACGGCGCCCACCAACCCGTACGGCGCCTCCAAGCTGGCCGTGGACCACATGATCGCCGGGGAGTGCGTGGCGCACGGCCTGGCCGCCGTCTCGCTGCGCTACTTCAACGTGGCGGGCGCGTACGGCGAGTTCGGCGAGCGGCACGCGCCCGAGACCCACCTGATCCCGCTGGTCCTCCAGGTCGCCCTCGGGCAGCGCGAGTCGATCTCGGTGTTCGGCGAGGACTACCCGACCCCGGACGGCACGTGCGTGCGCGACTACATCCACGTCGCCGACCTGGCGCAGGCCCACCTGGCCGCGCTGGAGGCGGCGACCGGCGGTGAGCACCTGATCTGCAACCTGGGCAACGGCAGCGGCTTCTCGGTGCGCGAGGTCGTCGAGACGGTCCGCAAGGTCACCGGCCACGAGATCCCGGAGGTCGTCGCCCCGCGCCGGGCCGGCGACCCGGCGATGCTGGTCGCCTCGGCCCGCACGGCGCACGAGCGCCTGGGCTGGACGCCGAGCCGCTCGGACCTCACCGGCATCATCTCGGACGCGTGGAACTTCGCCCGCGCGCACACCTCCTGACCCGGCCGGTCCCGGCCGGACCAGCGGTTTCCTCCGCGCCCCCCGCACCTCCGGGTGCGGGGGGCGTGTGCGTGCGCGCCGCGCGCGGGCGGCAGGCGCCGTGCGCGGGCGCCCGGCGTGCACACGCCGGGTGAAACGGACCCCGTGCAACTGCCGGGGGCACACCCCGGTCACCGAGCCGGCAACCGGACCTCAGGGGCAGCCGAATTCAAGCCACCACAAAGGCCGTTCGTTGCGGCCGTGGGGGAAAATCGCTGGAAAAACTTCCGCTATTCGGCCAACCGCGAGCCGCCCCCGGGCCTACGCTGATGCGTGACACCGGTGGGGGCCGGTGTTGATTCAGGGGTCGAGACACGTCGGGTACGACGTCCGGTCCGGGGTAGTGCAGAGATGTCTCGGCGGCGGCCGCGGCAGCTGTGGATCACCCGGTCCGGGCGTCGTACCCGCCGCCGTCCGTTCCCCGACCCTTGGGGGTTCTGTGGTTCGTATCCGGGTACTCGTCGTCGACGATCACCGCATCTTCGCCGAATCGCTCGCAGCCGCGCTCGCGGCCGAGCCCGACGTGGACGTGTCCGCGGCGGGCAGCGGTCCCGCCGCCCTGCGCTGCCTCGAACGCGCGGTGGCCGAGGGCCGCCGCTACGACGTCCTGCTGGTCGACGCCGATCTCGGCGCCGTCGGCGGGGCCGTGCCCGCCCAGCGGGACCCGGGCGCCGGTCCGCCGCCCACCACCGACGGGATCGCGCTGGTCGCCGGGGTGCGGGTGTCCCACCCGGCGGTCCGTGCCGTGGTGCTGGCCGAGCGCGACGACCCCCGCCGGGCGGCGGTCGCCCTGCAGGCGGGAGCCTCGGGCTGGGTGGCGAAGGACTGCTCGCTCTCGCGTCTGCTGGCCGTGGTCCGGGGGGTGCTGCGGGAGGAGACCCACCTGCCGCCCGCCCTGCTGACGGGGGTGCTCCGGGAGCTCACCGCGGCGCGCAAGCACCGTACGGACAGCGAACGGCTCGTCGAGTCGCTGACTCCGCGCGAGCACGAGGTGCTGCGCTGCATGGTGGCGGGCCTGGGCCGCAAGGACGTGGCCGCACGGCTGTTCCTGTCCCCGCACACCGTCCGCACCCATATGCAGAACGTGCTGGGCAAGCTCGGCGTGCACTCCACGCTGGCCGCGGTGGCACTGGCCCGGCGGGCGGGCGTACGGCCGGCGGACCTAGCCGGGGACGTTGTCGAACGGAGCGGTCAACTGGCGTAGCAGCGCGGCGAGGTCGCCGCGCTGGTGCTGCGAGAGCCGGGCGAGGATCGCCCGCTCCTGGGCCAGTAGGCCGGCGAGGGCCTGGTCGGCGCGGTCCCGCCCCTCGGGGGTCAGCCGCACCAGGACCCCGCGCCGGTCGCTCGGGTCCGGAAGCCGCTCGACGAGGCCCTTCTTCGCCAGCCGGTCGATGCGGTTGGTCATGGTTCCGGAGGTGACCAGGGTCTGGGTGAGCAGTTGTCCGGGCGAGAGCTGGTACGGAGCGCCGGCCCGCCGCAGGGACGTCAGGACGTCGAACTCCCACGGCTCCAGGTTGTGCTCGGCGAAGGCCAGCCTGCGGGCGCGGTCGAGATGGCGTGCGAGCCTGCTGACGCGGCTCAGGACCTCAAGCGGTTCCACGTCGAGGTCAGGGCGCTCCCGCCGCCATGCCGCGACCAGTCGGTCGACCTCGTCCTCCATGCCGATCAGTGTAAGGGGTCTGTCGATGTGAAGTCTCTTGAGGTCGAGTATCTCGATGTGAAGTATCTTGAAAGCGAGATATAAATGCAGCGACCATGGGGCATGGAGGGGCCGGAACGGCTTCCGCTTCCGACCGCCCCGCCAGCAGGGAGGCTCGAACATGTATTCCGATACCGAACAGGCCGGGATCCCCACGGCCACCGCTCCCCCCGCCCCCACCTGGGACCCCCAGCAGTACCTCCGGCACGCCGGACACCGCACCCGCCCCTTCTTGGACCTGCTGACCCGCATACCCGAGCTGCCCACCCGGCCCGCCCGCATCGCCGACCTCGGCTGCGGCCCCGGCAATGTCACCGCGCTCCTCACCGAACGGTGGGCCGACGCCCGCATCACCGGCTTCGACCTCTCCCCGGAGATGCTCCACCGCGCCGCCGACGAGTACGCCGGCCCCACCCCGGGCGGCGGCAGTCTCGACTTCCGCCGCACGGACCTCGGCACCTGGCTGCCCGAGGAGCCCTACGACCTGATCGTCTCCAACGCGGCCCTCCAGTGGGTCCCCAGTCATCCCGCATCCTTCGGCGCATGGATCAACGGCCTGCGCCCCGGCGGCACCTTCGCCTTCCAGATCCCCGGCAACTTCACGGCCCCCAGCCACGCCCTGCTCGCCGAGCTCTGCGACGCGCCGCGCTGGCGCGGCCGGCTCGCCGGCCACGGCGCCCGCTACATCCACCTGCTCGAACCCGCCGAATACCTTGCCCGGTTCACCGAGCTCGGCTGCGCCGTGGACGTCTGGGAAACCACCTACCACCAGCTCCTCCAAGGCCCCGACCCGGTGCTCGACTGGGTCAAGGGAACCGCCCTGCGCCCCGTACTCACCGCCCTCGGCGACGACCAGGACGCCGTGGACGCCTTCCTCACCGAGTACCGCGACAGGCTGCGCGCGTCCTACCCGGCCGGGCCGCGCGGCACCGTCTTCCCGTTCCGCCGCATCTTCGCCGTCGCCCGCAAGGAGGCCTGACCGTGCCCACCACCGCCCAGCACGTCCGGCCCGCCGTTCCACCGAGCTGCCAGGAGCGGGTCCACACCGACCGCAGGGACGTCCGCGGCACGCCGCGGATCCCCAAACCGTCCCTCCCCGCCGCGCGCGGGGGCAGCCCGTCCGCAGGCGCGCCGGGGGCGCGCCGCGGAGCCGAGGGGGGCGGCGGCAGACTCCGGAACTGACGGGTCGCGGGCCCCGAGGGGCTCCGGGACCGAGAACGTCCCGGGCCCCGGAGCGCGGCATCACGCGACGGCGCCCCGTCACCGGACCTCCGGTGACGGGGCGCCTGACGCGCGCGCGGGCCCGCCGCGCCATCAGTTCTTGCGGCGGCCCACCAGGTGCGGCTTCGACTCCAGACCGTCCAGCCCGTGCCAGGCCAGGTTCACCAGGTGCGCGGCGACCTCCGCCTTCTTCGGGCGGCGCACGTCCAGCCACCACTGCCCGGTCAGCGCCACCATGCCCACCAGCGCCTGGGCGTACAGCGGGGCCAGCTTCGGATCGAACCCCCGCGCTTTGAACTCCAGGCCCAGGATGTCCTCGACCTGCGTCGCGATGTCGCTGATCAGCGAGGCGAAGGTACCCGTGGACTGCGCGACCGGGGAATCCCGTACGAGGATGCGGAAACCGTCCGTGTACGACTCGATGTAGTCCAGCAGCGCGAACGCCGCCTGCTCCAGCAGCTCCCGCGGGTGCCCGGCCGTCAGCGCCCCCGTCACCCCGTCAAGCAACTGGCGCATCTCCCGGTCCACGACGACCGCGTACAGGCCCTCCTTGCCGCCGAAGTGCTCGTACACCACCGGCTTGGACACCCCGGCCTTCGCCGCGATCTCCTCCACCGAGGTGCCTTCGAAACCCTTCTCGGCGAACAGGGTCCGGCCGATGTCCAGCAGCTGCTGACGCCGCTCCGCGCCGGTCATCCGGACCCGGCGGCCGCGCCTGGGCTTGTCGCTGCTGGAATTACCGCCGTCGATCGCCACGCCCCCCATCATGCCGGGTTCGCGTCGTTTTCCCTGCGCCGGGCGTCGATGCGGGCCTCCGAGGGCCAGCGCACGTCCGTCGCCCAGCCCAGCTGCTCGAACCAGCGGATCAACCGCGCACTCGAATCGACCTGGCCGCGCAGGACACCGTGCCGGGCCGAGGTCGGGTCGGCGTGGTGCAGGTTGTGCCAGGACTCGCCGCAGGACAGCACCGCCAGCCACCACACGTTGCCCGAGCGGTCGCGCGACTTGAAGGGCCGCTTGCCCACCGCGTGGCAGATCGAGTTGATCGACCACGTCACGTGGTGCAGCAGCGCCACCCGCACCAGGGAGCCCCAGAAGAACGCCGTGAACGCACCCCACCAGGACATCGTCACCAGACCGCCCACCAGCGGCGGGATCGCCAGCGACAGCATCGTCCAGAAGATGAAGTCCCGCGAGATCCGCCGGATCGCCGGATCCTTGATCAGGTCGGGGGCGTACTTCTGCTGATCGGTCTGCTCCTCGTCGAAGAGCCAGCCGATGTGCGCCCACCACAGGCCCTTCATCAGCGCCGGCAGGGTCTCCCCGAACCGCCACGGCGAATGCGGGTCGCCCTCGTGGTCGGAGTACTTGTGGTGCTTGCGGTGGTCCGCCACCCAGCGCACCAGCGGCCCCTCCACCGCCATCGACCCCATCACGGCCAGCGCGATCCGCAGCGGCCGCTTCGCCTTGAAGGAACCGTGCGTGAAGTAGCGGTGGAAGCCGATGGTGATGCCGTGGCAGGCCAGGAAGTACATGAACACCATCAGGCCCAGGTCCAGCCAGCTCACCCCCCAGCCCCACGCGAGCGGGACCGCCCCCAGCAGCGCGACGAAGGGGACGGTGATGAACAGCAGGAGGGCGAGCTGCTCGACGGACCGCTTGTTCTCGCCGCCGAGCGTCGCGGACGGCTCGGGCGCCGGTGCATCGGAGGGCGCGGAAGCGTCCTCGATCAGTTCGGGAGTGGTGGTCATGAGGGTCCCCTGGGGGTGAGGAGTCGAAGAAGAAAACGGGTCCGGTGGCAGCCGGGGGGCCCGGCCGCGGACCCTACGGGCCCGTAACCTACGGCATCGTAAGTATGGCAAATACGGAGCCCCGGGCAAGAGGAGTGCGCATACGGGGCGCGTCCGAGCCCGGCCCCCCGGCCGACTGCTGAGACATTTGCCCAGGCATCGGGATCGGACACCTATCCTGTTGTCGTCGGACAGCGCGGTCCGCACGGGCAGCCCGAGCTGCGCATCAGGAGCGGCAGCGCCGCGCGCCGCCGGGAGCCCACAGCCCAGTAGCGCTCGAACACTGCAAGGAGCCGCACCTGTGAGCAGTGCTGACCAGGCCCCCCAGGCCCCCCAGCAGGCCGCCCCCGCCACCTCGGCCGCCACCGCCAACGCGGAGCTGCGGGCGGACATCCGCCGCCTCGGCGACCTTCTCGGGGAGACCCTCGTACGCCAGGAGGGCCAAGACCTCCTCGATCTCGTCGAACGCGTCCGCGCCCTCACCCGCACCGACGGCGAAGCCGCCGCCGCGCTGCTCGGCGACATCGACCTGGAGACCGCCGCCAAGCTCGTGCGCGCCTTCTCCACCTACTTCCACCTCGCCAACGTCACCGAGCAGGTGCACCGCGGCAAGGAACTGCGCGCCCACCGCGCCGCCGAAGGCGGGCTCCTCGCCCGCACCGCCGACATGCTCAAGGACGCCGACCCCGAGCACCTGCGCGAAACGGTCCGGAACCTCAACGTCCGGCCCGTCTTCACCGCGCACCCCACCGAGGCCGCCCGCCGCAGCGTGCTGAACAAGCTGCGCCGCATCGCCGCCCTCCTGGAGGAGCCCGTCACCGGCGCCGGCGACCGCCGCCGCCACGACCTGCGCCTCGCCGAGAACATCGACCTCGTGTGGCAGACCGACGAACTGCGCGTGGTGCGCCCCGAGCCGGCCGACGAGGCCCGCAACGCCATCTACTACCTCGACGAACTGCACGCCGGAGCCGTCGGCGACGTACTGGAGGACCTCGCCGCCGAACTCCAGCGCGTCGGCGTCGAGCTGCCCGCCGGAACCCGCCCCCTGACCTTCGGCACCTGGATCGGCGGCGACCGCGACGGCAACCCCAACGTCACCCCCGAGGTCACCCGCGACGTGCTGATCCTCCAGCACGAGCACGGCATCACCGACGCCCTCGAACTCGTCGACTTCCTGCGCGGACTGCTGTCCAACTCCATCCGCTACACCGGCGCCACCGAGGAACTCCTCGCCTCCCTCCAGGCCGACCTGGAGCGCCTCCCCGAGATCAGCCCGCGCTACAAGCGGCTGAACGCCGAGGAGCCCTACCGCCTCAAGGCCACCTGCATCCGGCAGAAGCTCGTCAACACCCGCGAGCGCCTCGCCAAGGGCACCCCCCACGAGGAGGGCCGCGACTACCTCGGCACCGCCGAACTGCTCACCGACCTGACCCTGATCCAGACCTCCCTGCGCGAGCACCGCGGCGCGCTCTTCGCCGACGGCCGCATGGACCGCACCATCCGCACCCTGGCCGCCTTCGGCCTCCAGCTCGCGACCATGGACGTCCGCGAGCACGCCGACGCCCACCACCACGCCCTCGGCCAGCTCTTCGACCGGCTCGGCGAGGAATCCTGGCGCTACGCCGACATGCCGCGCGACTACCGCCAGAAGCTCCTCGCCAAGGAGCTCCGCTCCCGCCGGCCCCTGGCCCCCACCCCGGCCCCGCTCGACGCCGCCGGCCACAAGACGCTCGGCGTGTTCGGCGCCGTCAAGGACGCCTTCGAGAAGTTCGGCCCCGAGGTCATCGAGTCCTACATCATCTCGATGTGCCAGGGCGCCGACGACGTCTTCGCGGCCGCCGTCCTCGCCCGCGAGGCCGGCCTGATCGACCTCCACGGCGGCTGGGCCAAGATCGGCATCGTCCCCCTGCTGGAGACCACCGACGAGCTCCGCGCCGCCGACGTCATCCTCGACGAGATGCTCGCCGACCCCTCCTACCGGCGCCTCGTCTCCCTGCGCGGCGACGTTCAGGAAGTCATGCTCGGCTACTCCGACTCCTCCAAGTTCGGCGGCATCACCACCAGCCAGTGGGAGATCCACCGCGCCCAGCGCCGACTGCGCGACGTCGCCCACCGCTACGGCGTGCGGCTGCGCCTCTTCCACGGCCGCGGCGGCACCGTGGGCCGCGGCGGCGGCCCCTCGCACGACGCGATCCTCGCCCAGCCCTGGGGCACCCTGGAGGGCGAGATCAAGGTCACCGAGCAGGGCGAGGTCATCTCCGACAAGTACCTCGTCCCCTCACTGGCCCGCGAGAACCTCGAACTGACCGTCGCCGCCACCCTGCAGGCCTCCGCCCTGCACACCGCGCCCCGCCAGTCCGACGAGGCCCTCGCCCGCTGGGACGCCGCGATGGACACCGTCTCCGACGCCGCGCACGCCGCGTACCGCGCGCTCGTCGAGGACCCCGACCTCCCCGCGTACTTCTTCGCCGCCACCCCGGTCGACCAGCTCGCGGACCTGCACCTCGGCTCCCGGCCCTCCCGCCGCCCCGACTCCGGCGCCGGCCTCGACGGCCTGCGCGCGATCCCGTGGGTGTTCGGCTGGACCCAGTCCCGGCAGATCGTCCCGGGCTGGTACGGCGTCGGCTCCGGCCTCAAGGCCCTGCGGGAGTCCGGGCACGCCGACGCCCTCGCCGAGATGGGCGAGCGCTGGCACTTCTTCCGCAACTTCCTGTCCAACGTCGAGATGACACTGGCCAAGACCGACCTGCGGATCGCCCGCCACTACGTCGAGACCCTGGTCCCCGACGACCTGCGCCACGTCTTCGACCGCATCGAGGCCGAACACGAGCTCACCGTCCGCGAAGTCCTGCGGATCACCGGCGGGGACAAGCTGCTGGACTCCCACCCCGTCCTCCAGCAGACCTTCGCCGTGCGCGACGCCTACCTGGACCCGATCTCCTACCTCCAGGTGTCCCTGCTGGCCCGCCAGCGGGCCGCGGCCGCCCGGGGCGAGGAGGCGGACCCCCTGCTCGCCCGCGCCCTGCTGCTCACGGTCAACGGCGTGGCCGCGGGCCTGCGCAACACCGGCTGACCTCCGGACACACGGAAAGGGCCCCCGCACCGTCGCCGGTGCGGGGGCCCTTCCCGTCGCGGGCTACGGGCTCAGCCCGCGGCGCCGGCCTTGCGGCGGCGGACCACCAGCACGGCGCCGGCGGCGATCAGCGCGGCCGCCATCGTGGCGATCAGGCCGACCGGCGCGTCGGAACCGGTCTTCGCGAGGTCGCCCCCGCCGGTGGAACCGCCGGTCGTGGCGCCCGAACCGGACGGAGCCGGGGAGGAGGCCGAGCCGGACGGCGACACGCTCGACGAGGCCGAGGCGGACGTACTGGCCGAAACCGACGCCGAGGTCGAGGTCGAAGCCGAGGCCGACGTCGACGCGGACGCGGAGACCGAAGTGGACGCCGATGCGGTCGTCGTCACCGTCGACGTCGGAGTCGGCGTAGCGGTGGCCGGGCAGGTGTGCGACAGGTTGAACCACTCAAGCTTCTTGCCGCCGCCCGTGGTGCCCTCCACCTCGGCGACCGCCGAAACCAACTTCGCACCGGGCTCCGAAGCCGCGTACGCGTGGTTCTCGTTCGGCGGACCGAAGGTCGTGATGACCTGCTCACCACCGGGCTCGAACCGCACCGTGAGGCGCACGAAGGCGATGTCGTTCGGGCTGCCCGGCGCGATGAAGTGCCAGCCGTCCCGGGTCGCCGGAATGTCGGCGCACTTGGGCTCCGGCTTCCCGAAGGAACCCGCCGTGATCGGAAGGGGCTGGTGCAGCGGAACGGTGTACGCGTCGGCCGCGAGGGCGGGGGCCGTACCGGCTGCGACCAGGAGGGACGACGCGGCAACGGTGAAGGCCGTCCGGCGGATCGTGGAAAGGGCCATGAAATACCTCTGACACTGATGAGGAAGGAGAGCCGTGGGGGGCGGCGATCAGCATCGTGACCGAGGCCACCCCGGTCAAGAGGTACTCGTCATCATTCGTTCGCAGTCGGGCGCCCGAGCACCGGTTTGTCCGATATAACGATCCCCGCACGGCGACACCCCGACGCGGCGCCCCCGCATCCGCTCAGGAGTTGTACGTCGACTGCGCGCGCTCCAGCCCCTCCTGGATCAGACACTCCACCGAGTCGGCCGCCCGGTCCACGAACCACTCCAGCTCCTTGCGTTCCGTCGAGGAGAAGTCCTTCAGCACGAAGTCCGCCACCTGCATCCGCCCCGGCGGCCGGCCGATGCCGCAGCGCACCCGGTGGTAGTCCGGACCCGACGACTTCGTCATCGACTTCAGGCCGTTGTGCCCGTTGTCCCCGCCGCCCAGCTTCAGGCGCAGCGTCGGATAGTCGAGGTCCAGCTCGTCGTGGACGGCCACGACACGCTCCAACGGCACCTTGTAGAAGTCGCGCAGAGCCGTCACCGGACCGCCCGACAAGTTCATGTACGTCATCGGCTTGGCCAGCACGACACGGCGGCCGGCCGGCCCGGGCGGCCCCGTACGACCCTCCACGACCTGCGCCCGGGCCTTGTGCGCCTTGAACTTCCCGCGAATCCGGTCCGCGAGCAGATCGACCACCATGAAACCGATGTTGTGGCGGTTGCCCGCGTACTCCGGCCCCGGGTTGCCGAGGCCCACGATCAGCCAAGGTGCCGCGTCGTCCGACATCAAGAACTCCTTAAGCGAAGACGACCGCCGTCCCGCTCCAGTGGAGCCGGACGGCGGTCGGTCAGCAACTGCTGAGGGGGGAAGGCGAGACTCAGGCCTCGGTGCCCTCGGCGTCGGCGGCCGGCTCCTCCGCCTGCGGGGCGACGACCTGCAGAACGGCGATGTCGCCGTCGACGGCCAGGGTGGTGCCCTTCGGGAGGACCAGGTCCTTGGCGTGGATGGTGTCGCCGGCGTGGAGGCCCGCGATCGAGACGGTGACCTCGGTCGGGATGTGGGTGGCCTCGGCCTCGACGGAGATGGTGTTCTGGAGGGTCTCCAGCATGTTGCCACCGGCGGCCAGCTCGCCCTCGGTGACGATCGCGACGTCCACGGTGACCTTCTCGCCCTTCTTGACGATCAGGAAGTCGACGTGGGAGATCGAGCGCTTCAGCGGGTGCTTCTGCACGGCCTTCGGGATGACCAGCTCGGTGCCGGCCTTGCCGAGGTCCAGCGAGATCAGGACGTTCGGGGTACGCAGCGCCAGCTGAAGGGCGTGGGCGTCGACGTTGACGTGCTTCGGGTCGGTGCCGTGGCCGTAGATGACGGCGGGAGTCAGGGCGTCGCGACGGGCCTGACGGGCAGAGCCCTTACCGAAGCTCTCACGGACCTGGGCGGAAAGCTTGACCTCGGACATGCTCACTCCTCGTGGGGTGACGGAAATGGACGGAAGTCACCCGGCCGGAACGGCCTGCTACGAAGAGCGCGTCGATAACGGAGCATCCGTACCGTGAAACCGGTACGGCCTCCCTCGCCGAGCAACTCATGGAGTGTACCCGGCACGGGAGGCCGCACCAAAAGGATCTGGCGCGCAGCGGTTACTGCTGCTCCTCGAACAGGCTGGTGACCGAGCCGTCCTCGAAGACCTCGCGCACCGCGCGCGCGATCATCGGGGCGATCGACAGCACCGTGATCTTGTCGAGCTCCAGGTCGGACGGATCCGGCAGGGTGTTCGTGAACACGAACTCGCTGACCTTGGAGTTCTTCAAACGGTCCGCGGCCGGGCCGGACAGGATGCCGTGCGTGGCCGTCACGATGACGTCCTCCGCACCGTGCGCGAACAGCGCGTCGGCGGCGGCGCAGATCGTGCCACCCGTGTCGATCATGTCGTCGACCAGCACGCAGACGCGCCCGCGGACCTCACCGACGACCTCGTGCACCGTCACCCGGTTGGCGACGTCCTTGTCACGGCGCTTGTGCACGATGGCCAGCGGCGCGTCCAAGCGGTCGCACCAGCGGTCGGCCACCCGCACACGACCGGCGTCCGGGGACACGATCGTCAGCTTGGTGCGGTCCACCTTGGCACCGACGTAGTCCGCCAGGACCGACAGCGCCGAGAGGTGGTCCACCGGACCGTCGAAGAAGCCCTGGATCTGGTCCGTGTGCAGGTCGACCGTCAGGATGCGGTCCGCACCCGCAGTCTTCAGCAGATCCGCGACCAGACGGGCCGAGATCGGCTCGCGACCCTTGTGCTTCTTGTCCTGGCGGGCGTACCCGTAGGACGGGACGATCACGGTGATCGAACGGGCCGACGCGCGCTTGAGCGCGTCGATCATGATCAGCTGCTCCATGATCCACTTATTGATCGGAGCCGTGTGGCTCTGGATCAGGAAGCAGTCCGCGCCACGTGCCGACTCCTGGAAGCGGACGTAGATCTCACCGTTCGCGAAGTCGAAAGCCTTGGTCGGCACGAGGCCGACTCCCAGCTGGTGCGCGACCTCCTCGGCCAGCTCGGGGTGGGCGCGGCCGGAGAAGAGCATCAGCTTCTTCTCGCCGGTCGTCTTGATCCCGGTCACAGCACTGTCTCCTCAGACGTGTTGAAAGCTGCTCGCCCCCGTGCGCGTCCGTCCCGCACACGGTGAGCCAGCCGAATTGCGTGCACCTATCACGGTACGCCGTCACCGACGCACCTGTTTCCGGTCAGTTCACCTCAACGGCCGTCGGAGTCCACCTGGACCGCCGACTGCGCCGCCGCCGCGGCAGAGCTTCCCGGACGCTTGCGGGCCACCCAGCCCTCGATATTCCGCTGCTGGCCCCGAGCCACGGCCAGCGCGCCGGGCGGAACGTCCTTCGTGATCACGGACCCGGCCGCCGTGTAGGCACCGTCCCCGAT
The DNA here is from genome assembly GCF_053606025.1 of Streptomyces sp. NPDC055254. NCBI lineage: Bacteria > Bacillati > Actinomycetota > Actinomycetes > Kitasatosporales > Streptomycetaceae > Streptomyces > Streptomyces sp. NPDC055254. Next base: position 22,214 of record NZ_JBSGQV010000018.1, read on the forward strand.
GGTGACGGGCGCCACAAACATGTTGTCCGAACCCGTCTTGCAGTGCGAGCCGACGGTCGTGTGGTGCTTGTGCTCACCGTCGTAGTTCACGAAGACGCTCGCCGCGCCGATGTTCGTGTACTCGCCGATCGTCGCGTCGCCCACATAGGACAGGTGCGGCACCTTGGTGCCCTCGCCGATCGTCGCGTTCTTCATCTCGACGTACGTGCCCGCCTTGGCCTTCGCCCCCAGGACCGTGCCCGGACGCAGGTACGCGAACGGCCCCACGGACGCCTCGGCGCCCACGACGGCGCTGTCCGCAACGGTGTTGTCCACCCGGGCCCGCGCGCCCACCACCGTGTCCTTGAGGCGGGTGTTGGGGCCGACCTCGGCCCCCTCCGCGATACGGGTGGCGCCCAGCAGCTGGGTGCCGGGGTGCACGACCGCGTCCTGGCCGAAAGTGACCGTCACGTCCACGAAGGTGCTGCTCGGGTCCACGACCGTCACGCCCGCGAGCATGGCCCGCTCCAGCAGCCGCGCGTTCAGCAGGGCGCGGGCTTCCGCGAGCTGCACGCGGTTGTTGATGCCGAGGATCTGGCGGTGGTCGGAACCGACCGAGGCGCCTACGCGGTGCCCCGCCTCACGGAGGATGCCGAGGACGTCGGTGAGGTACTCCTCGCCCTGGCTGTTGTCGGTACGGACCTTGCCGAGGGCGTCCGCGAGCAGGGCCCCGTCGAAGGCGAAGACGCCCGAGTTGATCTCCCGGATCGCGCGCTGCGCGTCGCTGGCGTCCTTGTGCTCGACGATGGCGACGACGGCCCCACCGGCGTCGCGCACGATGCGCCCGTACCCGGTGGAGTCGGGCACCTCGGCGGTGAGCACGGTGACGGCGTTGCCGTCGGCCTCGTGCGTCGCGGTGAGCTGCGCCAGGGTCTCGCCGGTGAGCAGCGGGGTGTCGCCGCAGACGACGACCACGGTGCCGTGGACGGTGCCGTCGAGCTCTTCGAGGGCCATCCGGACGGCGTGGCCGGTGCCGTTCTGCTCGTACTGGACGGCGGTGCGGACGTCGGCGTCGATCCCGGCGAGGTGCGCGGTGACCTGCTCGCGGGCGTGCCCCACGACGACGACGAGGTGGGCGGGGTCCAGCTCGCGGGAGGCGGCGACGACGTGACCGACGAGCGAGCGCCCGCAGATCTCGTGCAGAACCTTGGGTGTGGCCGACTTCATGCGGGTGCCTTCACCCGCTGCGAGTACGACGACGGCTGCCGGGCGGTTGGCGCTCACGGGGATGCCCTTCGGCTTCGGGGGTGGACCCGTGAAGGATACCGGGGGGCCGGGGCCCGTTAACGAAGCCGGGTCCCGACCGCGGAGGTCAGGACCCGTATCTGAGCATCAGTGCTCTGTGAGCTCCCGGAGAAGGATTCGAACCCTCATTCAATGGACCAAAACCATTTGTCCTGCCCTTAGACGATCCGGGATGGTTCGCCAGCTATGTCCGATTCCAGTGATCGGGATGGGACGCAGCCCCTACTATGCCGCACCACCACCCCTCGATGCGACGGTAGAGACCGGCGCTTTGGAGAACGCGAATCGCGAGGCAGCCGGCGACGGGTTCGCGCCGACGAACTCCGTCCAGAATCCCTCCGCTGCGGTGACGTCGGCGGTTTCGTGAATCATGAGGCTGTAGCGAAGGTCCTCGTTCTGCACGCCCAGCAGGTGGAGCCACGCGAGATAGACGCGGATCATGTCGGGGTCGCTGTTCACGAAGATCACGCGCTCGCGGCGGGCGTACGCCTTGTCCTTGCTGCCCTCTGCCCAGTACAGACCGACACCCAGCACGAACAGTTCCCGGTCCGACAGAGTGCGGATGTCAGCGGCTGCGCCCGCTTTGGTACGGCGCCGTCAATGTCGTCCGGAATGTGGGATTCAGGTCTCGATGGGTGGGCGATTCAGTCGTACGTGCAATGACCACTGGTTTGCTGGAATTCCGGTCGCGGACGTGCTGGGGGCGCTGCGTAGGGTGGTCGGCATGACCTGTACGGGGGAAGTGGAAGGCCGCGCCGGGCCGCCGTTGTGGTGGGCGCGGCGGCGGGATGCCGTGGGGGACGTGGTGCTCGGCGGGGTGTCCGCCGTCGAGTGCGCGTGGGAAGGGGTCGCCTTCGCCGGTGAGGCGGGGGCGCCGGTCGCGCTCGGGGTGGTGTTCGGGCTCGTGGTCGGGTCCACCCTCGTGCTGCGGCGGCGGTGGCCGATCGCCGTGGTGCTGGTGGGGATCGCGGTGGCGCCCGCGGCCATGGGGTTCCTGCTCGGGGTGGTGGGGCTGTACACGCTCGCCTCCTCCGAGGTGCCGCGGCGGATCACCGCGACGCTCGCCTCGATGTCGCTGGCCGCCACGTACGTGGTGATGTACCTGCGGACCCGGGTGGACGTGGAGGCGGACCCGCGGCTGGTGGTCGTGCTCTCCGGGTTCGTGGCAGTGGCGCTGACCGTGCCGCCGGTGCTGTTCGGGTTGTACATCGGGGCCCGCCGCCGGCTGATGGAGAGCCTGCAGGAGCGGGCGGACTCGCTGGAGCGGGAGCTGTCCCTGCTGGCGGACCGGGCGGAGGAGCGGGCCGAGTGGGCCCGGACCGAGGAGCGGAGCCGCATCGCGCGGGAGATGCACGACGTGGTGGCCCACCGGGTGAGTCTGATGGTGGTGCACGCGGCCGCGCTGGAGGCGATCGCCGCCAAGGATCCGGCGCGCGCGGCGAAGAACGCGGCGCTCGTGGGGGACATGGGGCGGCAGGCGCTGACGGAGTTGCGGGAGATGCTCGGGGTCTTGCGGGCGCAGGCGCCGAAGCCGGCCGCGTCCCCCGCGCTGGCGGCCGTGCCGGCCGCGCTGGTGGGCGGGTGGGAGGACGGGCCTTCGCTCGGTGAGTTGGAGGTGCTGGTGGGGCAGTCCCGGGCGGCGGGGATGGTCGTGGAGATGGTGGTGCAGGGCGAGGGGGCGGCGTACGCGGCGGAGGTGGAGCAGGCGGCGTACCGGGTGGTGCAGGAGGCGCTGACCAACTGCCACAAGCACGCCCCGGGCGCGCGGGTCGTGGTGCGGCTCGCGCACCGGGAGGGAGAGGTCGCGATGCAGGTGGAGAACGGGCCGTGCGACGGGAAGGCGGCGGAGCCGGGTCTGCCCAGCGGGGGGAACGGGCTGGTGGGGATGCGGGAGCGGGTGCTGGGGCTGGGCGGGGTGTTCGTGTCCGGGCCCACGGACGCCGGGGGGTTCCGGGTGTCGGCGGTCCTGCCGGTCGGATAGAGGTGCGCGGGGCGTCCCGGCGTCCCGGCGTCCGGGACGTGCGGGACGTCCGGGGCGTCCGGGGCGCCCGGGCATGCGGGACGTCCGGGGCGCATGCGGGGCGTCCCGGGCGTCCGGTCCGGTCAGGCCGTGGTGAGGCGGGTCGGCTGGAGGCCGGTCAGGAGGAGGGTGAGGGCTTCGTCGAGGCCGGAGCCCAGGTACCAGTCGCCGGTGTGGTCGATGCCGTAGACGCGCCCCTCGCGGTCCAGGGCGAGGTGGGAGCCGCCGTCCGCTTCGACGCCGAGGGGGCAGAGCTGGGTGGACAGGGCCCGGCCCAGGTCGGCGAAGGTGCGGGCCAGGTGGAGTCCGGTGAGCGGGTCGAGCCGGACGGGCGTCGGGGCTATCTGGCGGCCGGGTCCGGGGGCGGCGACGGTGAGGCCGCCGAACTCCGCCCAGGCTTCCACGGCCGCCGGGAAGACGGTGTGGCGGTGCCCGGCGGGAGTGGTGTGGTCCCGGAGCGCGTCGGCCCAGTACTCGGCCTGCTTGATGTCCCAGCGGCCCGGTTCCCACCCCGCGGTGCGCAGCGCGGAGTCCACGGCGACGGGGAAACGGGTGGCCGAGGAGCGGTCGTAGGACGCGGAGGTGGTCGTCATGGCTACTCGGAGGGGGTGAGGTCGACGGGGCGTACGCCGAAGTGGGCGAGGAGGGCTTCGCAGGAGCGGCAGGGGGGTGCGTAGCTGCCGTGGAGGGGGTCGCCGTCCTCGCGGATGCGCCGGGCGGTGATCTTCGACTGCTTGAGGGAGCGGCGGGCCTCGCTCGGGGTGAGCGGCTTGCGCGAGGCGCGGCGGGAGCGGGCGCCTTCGACGGCGGTCAGGTGCCGCGAGACGAGGATCGCTTCGGGACATCGGCCGGTGAAACGCTCGCGCTGGCCGCTGGTGAGGGTGTCGAGGAAGTCCTGGACGAGCGGGTGGAGGGCGGGGGGCTGGTCGGCCTTGCCGGCGGTGCCGGTGAGGGTTTCGCCGCGTACGGAGAGGGCGGCGGCGACGGTGGGGAGGATGCCGTCGCGGCGGAAGCGCAGGACGGGGGCGGCGGGGCGGCCGCCGTTGTCGCTCCAGCGCAGGCGGGGGTCCCCGGTGGGCCCGGCGGTTTCCGTGCCGCCGGGCGTGGCTTCCCTGGTCGGTGCCGGTGCCGGTGCCGGCACCGGGGCGGCCGCGGTCGCGCCGGTCATGTTCGTGGAACCGGTCGTCCGCGGGGCGGAGTCGGCCGGATCTGTGCGTGTCGCCGTGTAGTGCATGGTCGTGCCTTCCCTCCCGTGGCGGCGGTGGTGGCCGCTGTCGCGCACGCCCCCGTGCTGCGGGGACAGCCTGTCAAATGTCTCCTGTCATGCGGAAGCGGGGTCGAATATTCGTATCAATTCGGATGTTCCAGGCCACCCTGAGGATGCGCGGCCGGCACGCGGTCGACCCCCTTGCCCCAGCGCATAGGCTGTGGTGAACCAGCCAGATCCAGCAGGGGGCTACCGCCATGACGACAGGTCGGCTCGGGCAGCAGGCCGCGCCACCCAACGCCGCTTACTCGGGGCAGGTCGTGCATTTCCCGGACCCGGTCCGGGCCGCTCGGCATCCCCGCGGCGTGCGGATGGACGGCAACGGGTATCCGGACTTCTCCCCTTACGCCCGCGCGGCGGTCGAGATCGCGGAGCCGCCCGAGGGCTTCGGCGTGGACGAGCTGCGGCTGACGGACTGCGTTTCCGCGAACGCGGCGATGCGGGCGGCCGGGCACGAGCTGTGGGACACCGTCGGCCCGGTGGCGACCCCGCACGGCTGGACCTGGCACCACGTGGCGGGCTCGCGGCGCATGGAGCTGGTTCCGGTCGAGGTGAAGGCGCTGCTGCGGCATCACGCGGGACTGACGACCGCTCCGGTGGACCACGAGAAGCGGGGGACGCGCCCCTTGCAGGAGGTGCGTCCGGCGCACCTGGGGCTGCCGAAGTCGGTGGTGTCCGTCTCGGAGGCGCAGGTGCAGGGTGTCGAGGAGGACCTGGGCTACCGGTTGCCGGAGCCGTACCGCGCGTTCCTCAAGGCGGCGGGAGGGTGTGCGCCGGTGGGCGCGGGCCTGGACGTGGATCTCGGTCTGCTGGTGGACCAGCCGTTCTTCACGGTGCGTGAGGAGGCCGCCGTCAATGACCTGGTGTACGTCAACAAGTGTCTGCGGGACCATCTGACGAAGGACTACCTGTGCGTGGCCTTCGCGCAGGGCGGGCTGCTCGCGCTGAAGGTGCGCGGCGAGGGCGTCGGGTCGGTGTGGTTCTCCCCGTACGACGACGCGCGCGACCGTGACGGCTGGTCGGTGCAGGAGCGCGTGGAGCGGCTGTTGCTGCCGTGCGGCGGTGATTTCGACGCCTTTCTGGAGCGGTTGGCGGGTAACCCGCCGGAGCTGGAGACGGTGGCCGGTCTGATGGTGGACGGCGGATTCGCACGCTCGGTTCCCGTGGCGCGTGCCGGTTCGGATGAGGGGTGACGGCGCGGTGGTGACGTTCGCGCAGGCGCAGGAGCGCGCAGAAGAGTGGATCAACGGCGACGTGCCCGCGTATCAGCACCGGGAGGTGCGGGTACGGGAGTTCGGGCTCGGGTTCGTGGTGTGGGCGGAGGACCGGGCGGCCGGTCCGGTGTCCGGGGGTGGCCGGCAGCGGCTGGTCATCGCGCGGGACAGCGGGGAGGTGACGCTGTGGCCGGGGCTGCCGGTGGGTGAGGTGATCCGCCGGTACGAGGAGGAGTACGGGGCCGTGGCGGTGGCGGTGGCCTCGGAGGCTTCGGTTCCGCCGCCGCGGATCGACTCGGAGCAGACGTCCTTCATGTTGAGTCCGCCGGAGTGGTTGCAGGAGGCGGCGGACCGGGCCGGGATCCCCGGTGGGTCCTCGCGCGCGGCGGCGGCTGCCGGTGCGGCGGGCGCCGGTGCGGCGGGTGCGGGCGCCGGTGACGGTGCGGGCGCCCTTGCCGGTGCCTCTGCCTCTGCCGGTGGGGAGTCCGCCGCGTCCGTGGCGGCCGCGGCGGCCGGTACCGCTGCTCCGGGGGGTGCTTCCGGTGTCCCGGACGCGTCGGTCGGGGCGGCGGACGGGGCTGCGCCGCGCCAGGGGGGCGAGGTCCCGTACGAGCCGACCGCCAACGACGGGGTGCCGGTCGGTGCCACGCCGTGGGCCGGTACCGATGTGAACCCGGGCGCGGACGACGTGTCCGTGCCGCTGCCCGCGACCGTGTTCGCGCCGCCGCTGTCCGGCTCCGACCTGGAGGACCTGCCGTCGTCGGGGTCCGCCCCGGAGGCCAGGACCACCCTGATGCCGGGGGGCAGCCGGCTGCCGAGGACCGCGGTCGTCCCGGCGCTGGGGCAGGAGGCGGGGCCGGCCGGGATCGCCGACGCGCCGACGAGCAGGGCCGAGGTCTCCCGCCCGGGTGGCGGGGGTTCCGCGGGCGGCGAGGCCGGTGCCGTCAGGCCGCCCGCTCCCGCGTCCGGGTCGCAGGGGGCGGGGGCCGGTCAGCCGCCGACCCCGCCGGGTCCGCCCGGCGCCCCCGGTGGCGGGGCGCACCACGCCGCCACGATGCTGGCGGGTCCCGGCGTACCGCAGCCGGGCGCTCCGGATGCTTCCGGCGCGGGTCGGCCGCCCGCACCGCCCGCGCCTCCCGGTCCGCCCGGCGCCCCCGGTGCCTCCAGTGGGCGGGGTATCGACCATGCCGCGACCATGCTGGCCGGTCCGGCGGTGGTGGGTCAGCCGCCCGCGCCTCCCGGTCCGCCCGGTGCTCCCGGTGCCTCCAGTGGGCGGGGTATCGACCATGCCGCGACGATGCTGGCCGGTCCGGCGGTGGTGGGTCAGCCGCCCGGTCCGCCCGGTCCGCCCCCGGCGGGTCCCGGCGCACCGCAGCCGCAGGCTCCCTCCGGCCTGCCCACGGTCGGCCCCGGTTACCAGGCCGTGCTCCGCTACCGTGCGCCCGACGGCTCCGAGCAGCAGCTCATTCGCCGTTCGGCGCCCGGCACCCCGCACCCGGAGTGGCAGATCCTGTACGAGCTGCGCGCCATGAACGTGCCGCCGCAGCAGGTGTTGGAGCTGCACACCGAGCTGGAGTCGTGCGAGCTGCCCGGCGGGTACTGCGCCCGGATGATCCGGGAGACCTGGCCGCAGGTGCGGATCACGAGCGTGGCCCCGTACGGCAAGGACCACGCGGGCCGTCAGCAGGGCATGCGGCACCTGCTCACCCATCAGGGCGAGCTGCACCAGGTGGCGGACGGTCCGGCGCGCCCCGCGCCGGTACGCGCGCCCCTGCCGCAGGTGCCGTTGCAGCCGGCGATCCCGCTGGACGCCATCGCGCAGGAACTGGCGGGTGCGTTCGGGCCGCAGGGCGTGTTCCGCTTCGAGCAGCGCGCGGTGTCCCGTCAGGGCGTGCCGGAGATCGTGGCGCAGACGCTGATGTGGTCGGGGCTGCCCGTCGACTTCGGGCCGTTCTTCTGGGCCCAGGCCGTGCCGGGGGCGCCGTTGCCCACGTTGGCCGAGATGGCGGCGCAGCGGCAGGTGCAGCCGGCGTCGGACGCGGGGTCCTACCTCGTGGTCGGCAGCGACTTCGGCAAGGCGCTCTGCGTGCAGTACGGCACCGCGAACATCGTGGCGGTTCCGGTCGAGGGCGGTCCGGGCGGTGCTCCGGTGCCTCCGCAGTTCGTGAATTCGAGCCTGCCGCAGTTCGTACGGTGTCTGGCGCTGCTCGGTCACATGTGGCGCCTGCGCCAGCATCTGACGCCGGAGCAGGCGGGGCGGTGGACCGTCGATTTCCAGGCGAATCTGGCCGGGCTGGACGGCGCGGCCCTTGCCTCGCCGGAGAACTGGTGGTCGGTGCTGCTGGAGCAGATGTGGGACGGACTGCTCTGACCGCACCTGATCCCGTGATCGGTTGAATGGCCGGGGGGGGGCCCCCCCCCCCCCCCCACGCGGCCGGCGCGGACGCGGTGTTCGAGGAGGGTGAGCACGCTGACCAGGACTACCCCCGCCAGGGCGGCGAGCACCGATAAGGT
>NZ_JBSGQV010000018.1:30522-69723 GCF_053606025.1 Streptomyces sp. NPDC055254
CCCCACTTTAGCCGTTTTTGGTTTTATGGGCGGGGCCGACCCCCCCCGCCGGGTTCCGCGCCCCGGCCATTCAGGCTTCTGGGAGCAAATGGCGCATCCTTGACGGTAATCCCCGCGAGAGAGGCGCATCCAGGATGAGTGCTCCCATTGCGACCGTGCGCGGTCGCGGCTACCGCAAGGAAGAGGTCGACCGGTATCTCAGCCGGCTCTCCGGCAGTCGCGACGAGGCCTGGGAACGGGTGGCACGGCTGACGGTCCTGGCGAAGCGGATGGAGGCCGAGGCGGAGCGGCTGCGCGAGGTGGTGGCCGCGCTGGCTCCCCAGACGTACGACGAATTGAGCGAGCGCGCCCGGCGGATCCTGTTGCTCGCCGAGGAAGAGGCGCAGGCGGTACGCGCGGACGCGCGGGCGGACGTCTCGGCGACGCTGGGCGCGGCCGAGGCGCACGCCGACCGGGTGGCGGAACTGGCGCGGCAGGACGCGGAGGCGGTGCGCGAGCAGACCGAGGTCCGGGCCCGGCAGGGGCTGTTGCGGGCGCAGGGGGAGGCGGACGAGGCGCGGGCGGCGGCGCGGGAGGACGCGGCCCAGTGGCGGTCCCAGGCGCAGGATGCGCTGGCGGAGACGCGGCGGCGGGCGGACGCGGAGACGGCGGAGCGCGAGCGGGAGCAGGCGGAGCGCTGGGAAGCGGTCGGTCGGGAGCTGGCGGAGCGGACGGCCGTCGCGCAGGCGCGGCTCGCGGAGCTGGAGCGGGACGCGCAGGGGCGGTTGGCGCTGGCGCGGCGGGAGTTCGCCGAGGCGGAGGAGTCGGCGCGGCACGGGCAGGAGGACGCGGAGGCGCGGGCGGCGGAGCTGGTGGCGGGGGCGCGGGTGCGGGAGGAGCGGGTGGGTCGGGAGACGGAGCGGATCCTGCGGGAGCACGAGGAGGCGCAGGACGAGATGCGGGCGCACATGGACCACGTCCGCGCCAGCCTGGCCGCCCTGACGGGCCGCACCCCGACGGGCCCCTGACACGGCCGGCCCCGCGCTCGGCCCGTTCGCGGCGTCCGGCACGTCACCGTTTCGGCCGTCAACCCGGCCACTTCCGGGTTCGGGCCGGCACATTCGGCCTCGCCGGCGTTCGAGGCGCGGGGTTCGGGGCCGCGGGGTTCGGGGCGCAGCCCCGGGGCTCCCGGCCGGCCTTCCGGGTCGGGTCGGGGAGCTGCGGCCTCGCCGGCGCCCCGGCGGCCGTTCCGCCCCGGCGGGGCACTAGGCCGGGGTGGGGTACGGGTGCGGGTCGCTGCGGAGGCCGTGGGCGGTGACGAACACCGTGAACGGGGGCGCGGTGCCCGGCGGCAGGGTGGCGATGAGGGCCCCCGTCAGAGGGTCCGAGGCCGCCGGCACGGGGGTGTCGGCGACCGTGAGGAGCACCGGCGGGGTGAAGCCGCCGCCGTCGACGGTGAGCCGGTCCCCGGACAGTGCGACGTCGGTGATCACCGGGTTCGGACGGGCGGCCATCTTGTTGATCAGGTAGGCGCCCGCCGGCGCTCCCGTCAGGGTCCAGATCTCCGTCGGGAGGCGGGGGAGGCCGTCACCCACGTCGGAGAGGAAGAAGAGGACGACGTAGAGCATCGTGACCGCGCTGAGCACCACGTACTGGAGGTCGACCAGGTCCGTCCGCCCGCTGTCGTTCGCGATCAGCTCCCGCAGCGGCCGTCTGCCCGAAGGGGTCGGCTTCGGGGCGGGTTTGGCCAAGCTGCCGTTCTCCACGCGCAGGCCGACGACGGTCTTCGCGGCGATCAGGGCCACGTACGGGCCCCCGAGCAGCGGGAGGTACACCGTCGTCAGGGGGGACAGGGGGCCGTGTTCGCCGCGGAACCAGTCGACGCCGCCGCCCGCGGTGAGCCCGTAGCCGAGGAGGGTGAGCAGCAGCCAGACGAGGACCAGCGTCCAGGCCAGGGCCAGGGTCGTCGAGGTGGACAGGCGGCCGTCGCGGCCGGTGACGAAGCCCGGACGGCGGTACAGGCGCAGGCAGAGCGGTCCGGCCAGGGCGGCCAGTAACGCCAGTGCGCAGAGTGCGGATGCCATGTGTCCCCCCGGATACGGTCCTGCGCCAGAGGATCACCCACCGGCCCGGGGCATGACAAGTCAGCCCTCGGGCAGGACCGGGAAGCGGCGCGGCGCCATCAGGAGCAGGACCAGCAGGCAGGCCAGGGCGGCCGCCGTCGCGCAGAGGAAGATGTGGTCCGTGGCCGCGGCGACCGCGTGGCGCAGGTGGTCGGCGGCGGCCGGCGGCAGCAGGGCCGGACGCTCCAGGGCCCGGGCGACGCCGTCCAGGCTGTCCGGCAGTCCGGACACGGGGGCGTCCACGAGGCGGGCGGCGATGGTGGCGTTGGCGACGGCCCCCAGCAGGGCCGCTCCGAGGCTCTGGCCGACCTGCCGGGAGAACAGCACCGAGGCGGTGGTCGTCCCGCGTTCCGCCCGGCCCACGGTGGCCTGGACTCCGACGATCAGCGGCAGTTGGAACAGGCCGAGGGCGGCGCCGAGCAGGAGCATGACCAGGGCGGGCTGCCAGGGGCGGGCGGGGTACGGGAGCAGGGTGAAGGAGTAGAGGATCACGGTGGCCAGCGCGATCCCGACGGCCGCGGTGTCGCGGAAGCCGATGCGGCGGTAGACGTGCTGGCTGAGGGCGGCGGAGAGGGGCCAGCTCAGGGTCATCACGGACATGACGAACCCGGCGCCGACGGGGCCGAGGCCGAGCACGGACTGCGCGTACGTCGGCAGGAACACCATCGGGGCGACCATCAGCAGGCCGAGGGCGGCCATGGCGAGGTTGACGGCGGCGATGGTGCGTCGGCGCCACACCCAGCCGGGCAGGATCGGTTCCGCGGCCCGGCGCTCCACGCGGACCACCACGGCGGCCATGACGGCGCTCGCGCCGAGCAGACCCAGCGAGGGCGGCGACAGCCACGGCCAGGCCACCCCGCCCTGGACGAGGGCGAAGAGCAGCAGCCCGCCGCAGGCGAAGACGGACAGCGCCCCCGCCCGGTCGACGGGGCCCCGGCGGGCGGGGGAGCGCAGGGGCTCGCGCAGGTGGCGGGCGACCATCAGCAGGGCGAGCGCGGCCGGCGGCAGGTTGATCAGGAAGATCCAGCGCCAGTGCGCGTACGCGGCGAGCAACCCGCCGAGCGCCGGCCCGGCCACGGCCGAGGCGGCCCAGACGGTGGACATGCGTGCCTGGATCCTGGGCCGGTCCTTGAGCGGGTAGAGGTCGGCGGCCAGGGTCTGCACGGTGCCCTGGAGGGCGCCGCCGCCCAGTCCCTGGACGATTCGGAAGGCGATGAGCGCGGCCATGTTCCAGGCGAGCGCGCACAGCAGGGAGCCGACGAGGAAGAGGGCGATGCCGAAGAGCAGGACGGGCTTGCGGCCGAAGGTGTCGGACAGCTTGCCGTAGACGGGCAGGGTGACGGTGACGGCGAGCAGGTAGCCGGAGAAGAGCCAGGAGAAGGCGGAGAAGCCGCCGAGGTCGCCCACGATCTGCGGGACGGCGGTGGCGACGACGGTGCTGTCGAGGGCGACGAGGGTCATGCCCAGCATGAGGGACGCGACCACCGGTGCGGGCGGTCCGCCGGTCCGGCCTGCGGTTCCGGCGGCGTCGCCGGGGGAGGTGACGGGGCGTCCGCCCGTACTCCCTCCTTGGCCCACCGAGATCCCTTCCCCCTGCACGTATGCGCGGGGAACACCTTCTCACCGCGGGTGCGCCCGGCGGTATCCCCCAGGGCGGGTCCGCCGAAGGGTGCAGAACCCCTAGGGGTGCCTCCTCCCACGGGCCGGGGTCCGTTCGTCCCGGCGGAGGAGGAGGACGGGCGCCGCAGGCCGTTGACTGGTTCGTACGGGGCGCGGAGCCGGGGGGTGGGGTTAACCCCCGGGCGAAGAGGGCGATGGGCACCAGGGTGCCCGCGGCGTCCCCGGCACAGACTTCACGCAGGTGACAGCGGCGGGCGCACGAAGCGTCCGCTACGAACGAGGAGAAGACCGTGACAACGGCTATGACCGAAACCAGGCACGGGGGTACTGGAGGGCATGGAGCCGTCGCGGCCCGGGCGCGGAAGGTCGTCAAGGCCTACGGCTCCGGGGAGACGCGCGTCGTCGCCCTCGACGACGTGGACGTGGACATCAGGCGCGGCCAGTTCACCGCGATCATGGGCCCGTCGGGCTCCGGCAAGTCCACGCTGATGCACTGCCTCGCCGGGCTCGACACGGTGACCAGCGGGCAGATCCACCTGGACGACATCGAGATCACCGGCCTGAAGGACAAGAAGCTCACCCAGCTGCGGCGGGACCGGATCGGCTTCATCTTCCAGGCGTTCAACCTGCTGCCCACGCTGAACGCGCTGGAGAACATCACGCTGCCCATGGACATCGCGGGGCGCAAGCCCGACGCGCAGTGGCTGAGCCGCGTGGTGGAGACCGTCGGCCTCGCCGGCCGTCTCAAGCACCGTCCCACCGAGCTCTCCGGCGGCCAGCAGCAGCGCGTGGCGGTCGCCCGCGCCCTCGCCTCCCGGCCGCAGATCATCTTCGGCGACGAGCCGACCGGCAACCTGGACTCCCGGGCCGGCGCCGAGGTCCTCGGGTTCCTGCGCCGCTCGGTGGACGAGCTCGGCCAGACCATCGTCATGGTCACGCACGACCCGGTCGCCGCTTCGTACGCCGACCGCGTCATCTTCCTCGCCGACGGCCGGATCGTTGACGAGATGTACGCGCCGACGGCCGAGCAGGTCCTCGACCGGATGAAGGACTTCGACGCGCGCGGGCGGACGTCATGACCGTCATGAAGACCTCGCGGCGCAACTTCGTCGCGCACAAGGGGCGGATGGCGCTCTCGGCCGTCGCGGTCCTGCTCTCCGTCGCCTTCGTCTGCGGCACGCTGGTGTTCACGGACACCATGAACACCACCTTCGACAAGCTGTTCGCCGTCACCAGCTCCGACGTCACGGTCAGCCCGAAGGCCTCGGAGGAGGGCGGCGGGACCCCGGCCAGCGGCAAGCCCGGGGTGCTGGACGGCTCGGTCGTCGAGCGGATTCGCACGGCCGAGGGCGTCGAGGGCGCCGAGGGCGCCGTGATGTCGATGTCCGTCACGGTCGTCAACGCCAAGAACGAGAACATGGGCTCGACGTCCGGCGCCCCGACCATCGCGGGCAACTGGAACGCCAACGAGCTCAGGTCCATGAAGATCACCGCCGGTCACGCGCCGCGCGGCCCCACCGACGTGATGGTCGACGCGGACACCGCCGCCAAGCACCGCCTGGAGCTCGGCGACGAGCTGCGCACCATCACCGTCGCCGGCGACATCCGCTCCACCGTCACCGGCATCGCCACCTTCACCGTGACCAACCCGGGCGCGGCCGTCGTGTACTTCGACACGCCGACCGCACAGCATCAGCTGATCGGCGCGCCGGGCTCCTTCACGCACGTCAACGTCACCGCGCGGGACGGGGTGAGCGACGAGCAGCTCAAGCAGAACGTCGCGAGCGCCCTCGCCGCCGCCCCCGGAGCGGAGCCGTACAAGCTCCAGACCGCCAAGGAGGCGGCGGACGCCAACCGCCAGGACGTCGGCTCCTTCCTCGACGTCATGAAGTACGTGATGCTCGGCTTCGCCGGGATCGCCTTCCTCGTCGGCATCTTCCTGATCTTCAACACCTTCTCGATGCTCGTCGCCCAGCGCACCCGCGAGATCGGCCTGATGCGCGCCATCGGCGCCGACAGCGGCCAGGTCCTGAAGTCGGTCGTCGTCGAGGCCTTCCTCCTCGGGGTCGTCGGCTCGGTGCTCGGAGTCGGCGCGGGCGTCGGCCTGGCGGTCGGGCTCATGGAACTCATGGGCCAGATGGGCATGCACCTGTCCACGGACGACCTGACCGTCGCCTGGACCACCCCGGTCGTCGGGCTGGTCCTCGGCATCCTGGTCACCGTCGTCGCCGCCTTCGTCCCGGCCCGCCGGGCCGGCAAGGTCTCCCCGATGGCCGCCCTGCGCGAGTCCGGCACCCCCGGCGACAAGAAGGCCGGCGCCGTCCGCGCCGTCCTCGGCCTGGTCCTCACCGGGATCGGGGCGGCCGGGCTCTTCCTCGCCGCGGCCGCCGAGAAGGCGGGTCCCGGATCGCTGTGGCTGGGCCTGGGCGTCGTCTTCACCCTGATCGGCTTCATCGTGATCGGACCGCTGCTCGCCGCGGGCGTGGTGCGGGTGCTCTCCGGCGTGGTGCTGCGGCCCTTCGGGTCCGTGGGCCGGCTCGCCGAGCGCAACGCGCTGCGCAACCCGCGCCGCACCGGCGCCACCGCCGCCGCACTGATGATCGGGCTCGCCCTGGTCGCCTGCCTGTCGGTCGTCGGCTCCTCCATGGTGGCCTCCGCCACCGATGAGCTCGACAGGTCGGTCGGTGCGGACTTCATCATCAACTCCGAGACCGGTCAGCCCGTCATGCCGCAGGCGGAGCAGGCCCTGCGGGCCACCGCCGGCCTCGACCACGTCACCGCCTACCGCGAGGTGGAGGCCGAGGTCACGGCCCCCGACGGCAGCAAGGAGAAGGTGGGGCTCGGCGCCACCGACCCGACGTACGCGAAGGACATCCGGCGCAAGATGACGGCCGGGGAGCACGCGGCGGCCTACGGCAAGGACTCCATGTCCGTGGGGTCGCAGTACGCCACGGCGCACGGCATCGGGCTCGGTGACAAGCTGACGGTCGCCTTCACCGGCGGCAGCACCGTCGAGCTGAAGGTCGCGGCGATCACCAGCGACGAGGGCAACCTCGACAAGACCATGAAGTACGTCAGCACCGACATCGCCCGGGCGAACGTGCCGGCCGACAAGCTGCCGCTGCCCTTCATGCTGCTGGCGAGCGCCCAGGACGGCCAGTCCGACGCGGCCGCGTACAAGGCGGTCAAGGCGGCGCTGGCGGACCAGCCGCAGTACCAGGTGCGCAACCAGACCGACTACAAGCAGTCCTTGAAGGACCAGGTCGGCCAGCTCCTCAACATGGTCTACGGGCTGCTCGCCCTCGCCATCGTGGTCGCGGTCCTGGGCGTCGTGAACACCCTCGCCCTGTCGGTGGTGGAGCGGACCCGCGAGATCGGCCTGATGCGCGCCATCGGCCTCTCCCGCCGCCAGCTGCGCCGCATGATCCGCCTGGAGTCGGTGGTCATCGCCCTCTTCGGCGCCCTGCTCGGCCTCGGGTTGGGCATGGGCTGGGGGGCCACCGCGCAGCAGCTCCTGGCGCTGGAGGGACTGAACGTGCTGGAGATCCCGTGGGCGACGATCCTCGGGGTGTTCGCCTGCTCGGCCCTGGTCGGCCTGTTCGCCGCGCTGGTCCCGGCCTTCCGGGCGGGGCGGATGAACGTTCTGAACGCGATCGCGAGCGAGTAACGGCGCTCGGGGTCGTACGGGGGTACGCCGGTCCGGGACCTCGGGGTCCCGGACCGGCGTCGTTCGTGCAGGGGCCGTTCGTGCCGGGGGCCGTTCGGGCCGGGCCGGGTGCCCGCCCGGCGCCGTCACCCCGCGGGGACCGCAATCCCCGCGCGGGGGCCCCGGGCGCGTCGTAGGGTGGGAACCCCCGGCCCGTGCGACGTGTCGGGTCCTTCGCGTTGCCCCTTCACGCCCTCCACCGGACGGAAAGCCTGCCTCATGAGCCTGCACGGACTGCTCGACGCCGTCACCCGGGACCCCGCCCTCACCGAGGCGGTCACCGCGGCCGGTGACGGCAACCGCATGCACGTGGACCTGGTCGGCCCCGCCGCCGCGCGCCCCTTCGCGATCGCCGCGCTGGCCCGGCGGACCGGCCGGACCGTCCTCGCCGTCACCGCCACCGGCCGGGAGGCCGAGGACCTGGCCGCCGCGCTGCGCTCGCTGATGCCCTCGCCCGACGAGGTGGTGGACTACCCGTCCTGGGAGACGCTCCCGCACGAACGGCTCAGCCCGCGCAGCGACACCGTCGGCCGCCGGATCGCCGTACTGCGCCGGCTCGTGCACCCGAGCGGGGACGACCCGGCCGCGGGCCCCGTCTCCGTCGTCGTCGCGCCCATCCGCTCCGTACTCCAGCCGCAGGTCAAGGGGCTGGGGGAGCTGGTGCCCGTGGCCCTGCGGCACGGGGAGAGCGCGGACCTCGGGGAGATCACCCGGGCGCTGGCGGCCGCGGCGTACACGCGCGTGGAGCTCGTCGAGAAGCGCGGCGAGTTCGCCGTGCGCGGCGGCATCCTCGACGTGTTCCCGCCCACCGAGGAGCACCCGCTGCGCGTGGAGTTCTGGGGCGACGAGGTCGAGGAGATCCGCTACTTCAAGGTCGCCGACCAGCGGTCCCTGGAGATCGCCGAGCACGGCCTGTGGGCCCCGCCCTGCCGGGAGCTGCTGCTCACCGACGAGGTACGGGCGCGCGCGGCGGCCCTCGCCCAGGCCCACCCGGAGCTCGGCGAGCTGCTGAACAAGATCGCCGATGGGATCGCCGTCGAGGGGATGGAGTCCCTGGCCCCGGTCCTGGTCGACGAGATGGAACTGCTGATCGACGTGCTGCCGGCCGGGGCGATGGCCGTGGTCTGCGACCCCGAGCGGGTCCGCACCCGGGCCGCCGACCTGGTGGCCACGAGCCAGGAGTTCCTCATGGCCTCCTGGGCGGCCACCGCCGGCGGCGGGGAGGCCCCCATCGACGTCGGCGCGGCCTCGCTGCGCGGCATCGCCGACGTCCGCGACCGGGCCCGCGAGATCGGCATGATGTGGTGGTCGGTGTCCCCCTTCTCCGCCGACGAGGCGCTCGGGTCCGACATCCTCAAGCTCGGCATGCACGCCCCCGAGGCCTACCGCGGCGACACCGCCCGCGCGCTCGCCGACACCAAGGGCTGGATCGCCGACGGTTGGCACACCGTCTACCTCACCGAGGGCCACGGCCCGGCCGCCCGTACCGTCGAGGTGCTCGGCGGCGAGGGCATCGCGGCCCGGCTGGAGGCGGACCTGCGCGTCCTGGAGCCGAGCCTGGTGCACGTCGCCTGCGGCTCGCTCGCCAACGGCTTCGTCGACCCGGCGCTCAAGATCGCCGTGCTCACCGAGACCGATCTGACCGGGCAGCGCACCGCCACCAAGGACCTGGGGCGGATGCCGACCCGGCGCCGCAAGACCATCGACCCGCTGACCCTGGAGGTCGGCGACTACATCGTGCACGAACAGCACGGCGTCGGCCGCTACATCGAGATGGTCCAGCGCACCGTCCAGGGCGCCACCCGCGAGTACCTCCTCGTCGAGTACGCCCCCGCCAAGCGCGGCCAGCCCGGCGACCGGCTCTACATCCCCACCGACCAGCTGGAGCAGGTCACCAAGTACGTCGGCGGCGAGGCCCCGACCCTGCACCGGCTCGGCGGCGCCGACTGGACCAAGACCAAGGCGCGCGCCAAGAAGGCGGTCAAGGAGATCGCCGCCGACCTCATCAAGCTGTACAGCGCCCGCATGGCGGCCCCCGGCCACGTCTTCGGCCCGGACACCCCCTGGCAGCGCGAGCTGGAGGACGCCTTCCCGTACGCGGAGACGCCCGACCAGCTCACCACCATCGCCGAGGTCAAGGAGGACATGGAGAAGTCGGTCCCGATGGACCGGCTGATCTGCGGCGACGTCGGCTACGGCAAGACCGAGATCGCGGTCCGCGCGGCCTTCAAGGCGGTGCAGGACGGCAAGCAGGTCGCCGTGCTCGTGCCCACGACGCTGCTGGTGCAGCAGCACTTCGGGACCTTCTCCGAGCGCTACAGCCAGTTCCCGGTGAAGGTGAAGGCCCTGTCGCGGTTCCAGAGCGACAGCGAGTCGAAGGCCACCCTGGAGGGCCTGCGCGAGGGCTCGGTCGACGTGGTCATCGGCACCCACCGGCTGTTCTCGCAGGAGACGAAGTTCAAGGACCTGGGCCTGGTCATCGTCGACGAGGAGCAGCGCTTCGGCGTAGAGCACAAGGAGCAGCTCAAGAAGCTCCGCGCCAACGTCGACGTGCTGACCATGTCCGCGACCCCCATCCCGCGCACCCTGGAGATGGCGGTGACCGGCATCCGCGAGATGTCGACGATCACCACGCCGCCGGAGGAGCGGCATCCGGTGCTCACCTTCGTCGGCCCGTACGAGGAGAAGCAGATCGGCGCGGCCGTCCGCCGCGAACTGCTGCGCGAGGGCCAGTGCTTCTACATCCACAACCGCGTCGAGTCCATCGACCGGGCGGCCGCCAAGCTGCGGGAGATCGTGCCCGAGGCGCGGATCGCGACGGCGCACGGCCAGATGTCCGAACAGGCCCTTGAGCAGGTCGTCGTGGACTTCTGGGAGAAGAAGTTCGACGTGCTGGTCTCCACCACGATCGTGGAGTCGGGCATCGACATCACCAACGCCAACACCCTCATCGTGGAGCGCGGCGACAACTTCGGCCTCTCCCAGCTGCACCAGCTGCGCGGCCGGGTCGGGCGCGGCCGCGAGCGCGGGTACGCGTACTTCCTCTACCCGCCGGAGAAGCCGCTGACCGAGACCGCGCACGAGCGGCTCGCGACGATCGCCCAGCACACCGAGATGGGCGCCGGCATGTACGTGGCCATGAAGGACCTGGAGATCCGGGGCGCGGGCAACCTGCTCGGCGGCGAGCAGTCCGGCCACATCGCGGGCGTCGGCTTCGACCTGTACATCCGCATGGTCGGCGAGGCCGTCGCCGACTACCGGGCGGCCGTGGAGGGCGGGGTGGAGGAGGAGCCGCCGCTGGAGGTCAAGATCGAGCTGCCGGTGGACGCGCACGTCCCGCACGACTACGCCCCCGGCGAGCGGCTGCGCCTGCAGGCGTACCGCTCGATCGCCGCGGCCAACTCCGAGGCGGACATCAAGGCCGTCCGGGAGGAACTCACCGACCGCTACGGCAAGCTGCCCGAGCCGGTGGAGAACCTGCTGCTGGTGGCCGGGCTGCGGATGCTCGCCCGTGCCTGCGGGGTCGGGGACATCACCCTCCAGGGGCCCAACGTGCGGTTCGGGCCGGTGGAGTTGCGCGAATCGCAGGAGCTGCGCCTCAAGCGGCTCTACCCGGGCGCGGTCCTCAAGCCCGCCACCTCGCAGGTGCTGATCCCGCGCCCGAAGGCCGGGAAGATCGGCGGCAAGCCGGTGGTGGGACGGGAACTGCTGGCCTGGACGGGGGAGTTCCTCACCACCATCCTCGGTTCCTGAGCGAGCGGGTCCGCAACGCGACACACAGGCCGGGAGCGCGCGGGCGCTCCCGGCCGCCGCTCGGAGCGATCGACGTGTGAACCGAGTCAACACGGTGCGCGAGTGGTGGTGGGTTCACGCTGTGAATCGGTATGCTCCCCGAATGTTCGAGGAGCCCGACGCCCCGACCGCCCCCGCCGACGCCCTGCCCCACGCACCTGCCGGTGACGCGCCCGCCGGTGGTGCCTCCGCGGGTGACGCCGCCGGTGGCGCCGCCGGTGGCGCCGCCGGTGGTGCCTCCGCCGGTGACGCGCCCGCCGGCCGGGCGGCCGCGGCCGAGGTCACCGCCGCCGAAGTGGCGCGCCTCGCCGGTGTCGGCCGCGCCGCCGTGAGCAACTGGCGCCGTCGGCACGCCGACTTCCCCCGGCCCGTCGGCGGCACCGGTACCAGCCCCTCCTTCGCCCTGCCCGAGGTGGAGCGCTGGCTCCGCGCCCAGGGCAAGCTCGCCGAGGTCCCGCTGCGCGAACGCGTCTGGCAGCAGGTCGCCGCCCATCCCGACGGCGCCGCCGCCGCGCTCGTCGAAGTCGGCGGCGCGCTGCTCCTCGTACGGGACCGGCCCACCGAATGGCTGGAGCTGGCGGCCGTCTCGGACGCGCGCATGGCGGTCCTGCTGCGGCCCGCCCTCGCCCGGGTGCTCGGTGCGCGCCTCGGGCCGGGCCACCCGCCGAGCGCCGCGGCGCCGCCGCCGGCCGCCGTGCCGCTGCTGCGGGCCGCCGCCGCGCTCGCCGCCGAAGTCGGCGCCCGCAAGGCCTTCGAGTTCCTGCTCGGCCGCCACCTCGACGCCCACCCCCGCCCGTACGCGCCCACCCCCGACGGCCTCGCCGAGCTGATGGCCGCCCTCGCCGGACCGGGCGTGCGCACCGTGCTCGACCCGGCCTGCGGCGCGGGGGCCCTGCTGCGGGCCGTCCCGGGCGCCACGACCGTCTACGCGCAGGACGCCTCGCCCCGGTCCGCCGCCCTCGCGGCCCTGCGCCTGGCCCTGCACGGCGGCGCCGACGTCCGCCCGGCCGCCGGCGACAGCCTGCGCGCCGACGCCTTCGCCGGCGTCGGCGCGGACGCGGTGCTCTGCCACCCGCCGTTCAACGAGCGCAACTGGGGGCACGAGGAGCTGGCCTACGACCTGCGCTGGGAGTACGGCTTCCCGGCCCGTACCGAATCCGAACTCGCCTGGGTCCAGCACGCCCTGGCCCACCTGCGCGAGGGCGGAACCGCCGTCCTGCTCCTGCCGCCCGCCGTCGCCGCCCGCCGCTCCGGCCGCCGCATCCGCGCCGACCTGCTGCGCCGGGGCGCGCTGCGGGCCGTCGTCGCGCTCCCCGCCGGCGCCGCCCCGCCGCACGGCATCACCCCCCACCTGTGGGTGCTGCGCAAGCCGGCCCCGCACGCGGCGCCGCCGCCGGGGCTGCTGCTCATCGACGCGAGCGCCGCGACGGCGCCCGCCCGGCCCGCCGCCGCCCGGCCCGCCGGCGAGGGCCGGTCCCGGACCGACTGGCCCGCCGTCCAGGGCGTGGTGGAGGCCGCGTGGAGCACGTACGACCGGACCGGCGCGGTGGAGGAACTCCCGGGCGTCAGCCGCGTCGTACCCGTCCTCGAACTGCTCGACGACGACGTGGACCTCACCCCCGCCCACCACCTGCCCCCGCCGCCCGCGGCCGGCGGCCCCGCCGCGCTGGGCGCCGTACGGGAGAGGCTCGACGAGAGCCTCGCCCGGGCCGCCCGGCTCACCCCGCCGCCCGCCGCCCCCGCCGCCGCGACGCCGGCCCGCCCGTCGATGACCACCGTCGGTGAACTCGTGCGCGCCGGAGCCCTGGTGCTGCACTCCGGCACCGGCAGCGGCAGCGGCAGCGCCCCCGTCCTCACCGAGGAGGACGTGTACACCGGAACGGGCCCCTCCGGCCTCCTCGCGGCCGGCGCCGACGAGCCCGTGCTCACCGCGCCCGGTGACGTCCTCGTCCCCGTCGTCGGCTCCGCCGCCGTCGCCCGCGTCGTCGGTCCGGCCGCCTCCGGCGCCGTGCCAGGCCGCGGCCTGCGCCTGCTGCGCCCCGACCCGGCCGCCCTCGACCCCTGGTTCCTGGCCGGATTCCTGCGCGGCACCGCCGCCGCCCGCCGGGCCGGCAGCCACGCCTCCACCGCCACCCGCCTCGACGTCCGCCGGGTCCGGCTGCCCCGGCTGCCGCTCGCGGAACAGCAGCGCTACGGCGTCCGGTTCCGCGAACTCGCCGAGTTCGAGGACGCGCTGAGGGTCGCGGCACGGCTCGGCGAGCAGCTCGTCCAGGGCCTCTACGACGGTCTGTCGGACGGCACGGTCGCACCGGAGTGACCCGGTGTGCGGCGACCCTGCAACGGTTGGGTACATCCCCTCACCGGCGGCCGGAAGCGCTGTATACGCTCTGACCCGAAACCTTCTTCCGCACGGCCCGTCAGGAGCAGCGATGCACGGCCCCGGCATTCCGCCGCAGCAGGGACCCACGCCCACTTCCGGGGGCGTGGTGGCGCTGCGCGTGCTGTTCGCCCTGCTGCCGATCCTGAGCTGCGGCTTCCTGGCGTGGGGCACGATCCTGCGGCTCGCGGTCGTCACCCGCAGGACACGCGACTGGGTGCTGCTGGGCGTCAGCTTCCTGCTCGTCATCGGCTGGATCACGCTCATCGGCCTGGACCAGACGCCCGACACGAACGGCTGGCAGGGCAACACCGGAGCCGGCGGCATCATCCTCACCGGCGTCGCGACCTGCGTGTACTTCCTGATCGCGGACATCCGCCACTACGAGGCCAAGGCCGCCGCCGGCCACTGGTACCCGGGCGGACCGGTGCCGTACCAGGCCGGGCCGCCGCAGCAGACCCGGGGCTACGGCTACCCGCCGGCGCCGCAGCACCACACCGGCCCGCAGCACCACACCGGCCCGCAGCAGCCGCCCGTGCCCCAGCAGCCGCCGGCCGGCCCCACCCCGCCGCCCCGGATCGGGCAGGTACGCGCCGAACTCGACGAGCTCAGTGAGCTCCTGCGCAACCAGCCGCCCCGGGACCAGGATCCGAACCGGTGACCGAGCGGCTCATCGGGGACCGCTACCAGCTCGCCACCGTCCTCGGACAAGGCGGCATGGGCCAGGTCTGGACGGCGTACGACCGGCGCCTGGACCGCCGGGTCGCGGTAAAGCTGCTGCGCCCCGACAAGGTCGCCGGCCCCGGCACCGTCGCCGAGGAGCTGCGCCGCCGCTTCGTGCGCGAGTGCCGCGTCACGGCCCAGGTCGACCACCCCGGCCTGGTCACCGTGCACGACGCGGGCAGCGACGGCGACGAGCTGTTCCTCGTGATGGGCTACGTCGAGGGCGCCGACCTGGCCGACCACCTCGCCGAGCACGACCCGTACCCCTGGCCCTGGGCGGTCGCGGTCGTCGCGCAACTGTGCGGGGTGCTGTCCGCGGTGCACGCGGTGCCGATCGTGCACCGGGACCTCAAGCCGCGCAACGTGATGATCCGCCCGGACGGCACCGTGCTGGTCCTGGACCTCGGCGTGGCCTCGGTGATGGACACCGACACCACCCGCCTCACCAGCACCGGCACGCCGATCGGCAGCCCCGCGTACATGGCCCCCGAACAGGCCATGGGCGGCGCGGTGGGCCCGTACACCGACCTGTACGCACTCGGCGTGCTGCTCTACGAACTCCTCACCGGCAACGTCCCCTTCGTAGGCTCCACCGCCCTCGGCGTCCTGCACCGCCACCTGTACGAGCCCCCGCTCCCGGTCCGCCAGGTACGCCCGGAGATCCCGCCCGAGCTGGAGGCGCTGCTGCTGCACCTCCTCGCCAAGGACCCGCAGGACCGCCCCGGCTCCGCGCAGGAGGTGTACGAGTCGCTCGCCCCGCTGCTGCCCGGCCGGGGCGGCGGCAAGCTCGCGGGCCCGCTCGACCCGACCCGCCCCTTCGTCCGCCCCCAGGCGCCCTGGCCGGACCGGGCCGCGCTCGTCCCGCCGCAGCCGACCGCCCCGCCGGCGCCGCGGCCGGACATCCCGGGCGCCGTGGACGAGGCCCGCGAGCTCCTGGACCAGGGGCGGCTCACCCAGGCCGGGGACATCCTCGGCGGCATCCTGCCCGCCGCCGAGGCCGAGCACGGCGCGCACTCGCCGGTGGTCCGCTCGCTGCGCAAGCAGTACGCGGCCACGCTGATGGACGACGGCCAGTACCGCCGCGCCCTGCCGGAACTGCGGCGGCTGGCCGATCAGTTCCCGGCCGGCGATCCGCAGTCCCTGCGCTTCCGCTACGACGCGGCGCAGTGCCTGGAGCAACTCGGCGAACCGGCCGCCGCCCTCGCGGAGTACCGCTCGCTGCTGCCGCTCTTCGAGAACCACTACGCCAATCCCGACCCGGGGCTCCCGCTGGAGGTCCGCCGCCGGATAGCGCACCTGCTGCTCTCCCTCGGCGACCGGCAGGCGGCCCACGACACCCTGGCCCGCCTGCTGTTCGACGCGGAACGGCTGCACGGCCCGGCCCACCCCTTCCCGGCCGAGATCCGCCGCACCCTGCACTGGCTGGGCCAGGTCCGCTGACGCCCGCGTCCCGCCCCGGTGCCCGCGCCCGTCAGGGCCGGCGCGGGCGGGCTCCGCGCGGGCGGAGCGCCCACGCGAGCAGCGCCGCCGCGGCGAGCGCCGCGACGGCCGCCCCCGGGACCAGCCCCGGCGGCCGGAAGCCACAGCTCACGGTGGTGGTGCGGCCGTCCAGCGGGACGGCGACCAGCCCCAGGTACGCCGATGCCGGACGGCCGTTGCAGCTCCAGCCGGTGATCGCGGGCACGGCGAGGACCGCCGTGCCCGTGGTGCCCGGCGCCAGGGTGGCCCGGACGCCCGAGGAACCCACCCGCACCGAGGTCGCCGCCGTCGCCCGCAAGGAGGCCACCGCCGAGGCCAGCCGGTCGCGGTCCAGGCAGGACAGGGACCACCGGGCGGGCGGGGCCGCGTCGAGGACCAGGGCCGACGGCGCCCCCCGCGAGACGCCCAGGGGTTGCAGGGCGGCCCGGTTGCGGGGGGTGTTGCCGTTCAGCCGGAAGGCGGGCCCGTCCGCGAGCCGGGCCGTCGCGTTGTACTCGGGGGCCCACAGGTAGGCCTCCGTGCCGGAGCGGCAGATGCCGGGCGCGACCGGGTCCTCGTACACCCGGGCCCCCAGCAGCAGCTCCTGGTTGGCGAAGGGGGAGTCGCCGTATCCGGCGGGCGGACCCGGCGGGCGGACCGTCACCAGCGGCGGCACCTCGGCCCGGGCGACGCCGCCGTCCGGGCGCAGCCGGGCGCCGACCGAGAAGACGGCGTCCGTCACCGGGTTGTCGATGCTCTGGACGTTGCGCCCGCGCGAGGTCCAGCCCGCCCCGAGCGCGGCCATGGTGCGCGTGAACACCGCGGGGGTGTGGCTGCTGTAGTACGCGCCGCCCTCCCCGCCGAGCAGCAGCGGGTCGTTGCCCGACAGGGCGGGCCGGCTCGGATCGGTGCGGTACGCGGGCCAGCCGGCGGCGCCCGCCAGCGACCCGGCGCGCGCCGTGTGGGCCGCGCCCCAGGACGGGTAGTCGTCCAGGCCGCCCAGTTTGCCCCGGTGGCCCTGCGCCGTCGTGGCGGCCGCCTGGGCCAGCAGCACCACCGCGAGCAGAGCCGCCGCCGCCCGCCGCACCGCGGGCCGCGGCCCCGCCGGGCCGGGCCGGTGGCGCACCGCCCACCAGGCGAGGGCCGCCAGGACCAGACCGCCGCAGTACAGCGCGTACCCCCAGTGCGTCCCGAGGGCGCTGCCGCGCGCCCACAGGGCCGCGGCCGTCAGCAGGCCGGCCCCCGCCGCGAGCGCCCGGGGGGCCGGGGGGCCCGCCGCGAGCCCGCTCCAGGCGGCGATCACGGCGATCCCGGCCAGGACGAAGGTCTGCCGGTACGGGCTGCCGTTCGGGGTCGCGAAGAGGTGCCAGGCCAGGTGGGTCGGCGCCCACTGGAGGGAGAGCGCCACGGCCAGGGTCAGCCCCGCCCAGTACAGCCGGGTGCGCACCGCGACGGCCCGGTGGAAGGGGAGCGCGGCCACCAGCAGGAGCGTCCCGGTGCCGATGAAGACGGCGGGGGAGGAGAAGGAGTACGTCGCCGGCAGCAGCCGCGCGAAGAGGTCCGCCCAGGACACCGGCGCGAACTCGCGGACCCACCCCGGGTACGCCTGTCCCGAGCTGAGGAACAGCGGCGCCAGCACCGGGGCCGCGAGCGCGATCCCCAGCACGGTCGTCCCGGCGGCCCGCGCCACCACCGCCGCCCGGGCCCGCACCCCCTCCCGCGTCAGCACCACCCGTACCAGCAGCACGAGCGCGGCGCCCAGCGTCGCCATGTAGGCGGTGTAGAAGTTCGCCGTCCAGCACAGGGCGACGACCAGCGGGGCCGCCACGAGTCGGCGCCCGCGCAGCGCCCACTCGCCGGTCAGGCACAGCAGGGGGAAGGCGATCAGCCCGTCCAGCCACATCGGGTTGTAGGCGGCCTCGATCACCGACCAGCCGCACAGCGCGTACGAGGCCCCCAGCAACCCGGCCGCCCACCACGGCCCCCGGGCCTGGGTGCGCAGCAGCCGGCTCATCGCGGCGGCCGCGGCCGCCGTCTTGAGCACGGTGACGACGTACACGGCGAGGTCGATGTCCGCGCGCGGGAAGAGCCCCACCAGCGGCGCGAAGGGGCTGGTCAGGTACGTCCCGAGGTCCGGCAGGAAGCTCGTGCCGTACCCGGACTGCCAGTTGAGCAGCAGTCCGCCGCGCGCACGGCCGTGCAGGAGGTCCCACAGGTGGGCGTGGAAGGGCACGAACTGGTTGCCGAGGTCGTTGACGCTGCGGTGGCGCGGTCCGTACGGGAAGACGCGGGCGGCGGCGTCCCCGGCGCACACGGCCACCGCCGTGAGCAGGGCGGCGAGCGCCGGGCCGGCCCGGTCCGGGCGGCGCGGCGAGCGGAGCGGTGTCGACATGGTGGGCCGACCTTGGCAGCGCCGGAGGACCGGGGGATGGCCGCGGGGTAACTGCGACGCGAACAGCGCGGACCCCGGCACCGCGCGACGCGCGCTCCGACGCCCGCCCGACGCGCACCCCGACGCCGCGCGAATCGTTGGCCGAAGTGGTGGCCCGGATCACCCGGACTGCATACCATCGATCACCGCACGGCCTTGTGCAAGAACGCACAATCTCCCGGCCCTGGAGGCTCCTTTGCACCGTCGCACAGCGCTCTCCGTCTCCGCCGCCCTGCTCCTGGCGGCCCCCCTGCTGGCCGCCTGCTCGGGCGAGGCCCGCCCCGGAACCGCGGCCGTCGTCGGCGGCGAACGCATCACCACCTCCGCGCTCCAGGCGCAGGTGAACGACGTCCGTACCGCGCAGGGCCGGTCCGAGCAGGGAGCCCAGCTGATCCAGGCGACCCCGCAGCTGGAGCGGGTCAAGCTCGGCAAGATGATCCAGCTCCGGGTGCTGGAGAGGGCGGCCGAGGACGCCGGCATCTCGGTGAGCACCAAGGAGATCGAGGACGCCCGCAAGGCGCAGCAGGGCGAGGGCGCGGGCGACCTGGAGCAGCGGGCGCTGCAGAGCAGGGTCCCCCTGGCGCCCGGCCAGATCGACGAGGAGCTGCGCTTCCAGCTGCTGCTCGGCAAGCTCAGCGACCGCTTCGGCGAGGACAAGATCCTGGGGCCGCTCGCCGAGGCGGCCGCCGCGCTGGACATCGAGGTGAACCCCCGCTTCGGCGCCTGGGACGCCAAGCAGATCGGTCTGGGCACGGCGGACACGCCCTGGATCACCCAGCGGACCGTGCCCGAGCAGGCGGCGCCCGCCGGGGCCTGACGGGGGCCGGTCACGGGCCGCCGGGGCCCCCCGGCCCCGGGGCCGGGGAGCGCGGTAGGTTCGAAGGGTGACCGACCACGTACCCGCCGGGCCCACCGGCCGCATCGTCCTGCTGACCACCAGCCACCGGGTCGCCCCCGGGGTGCTGTCGTGGCCCGCGTGGCAGACCCTGCACGCCGCCGACCGCGTGCTGTGCGCCGACCCCGGCCACCCGCAGCTGCCGTACCTGCGCGAGGCGGGCGTCGAGGTCGCGCACGGGACGCCGGACGCGCACGAGCTTGTGGAGGCCTGCGCGGGCGGCCGTACCGTCGTGGTGCTGCCGGGCGGCGAGGGCGACCAGCGGCTCACCGACGGGCTGGCGCGGCTGGCCGGTTCGGGCCGGGTCGAGATGCCCGACCTGGAGTTGCTGCCCGGTTCCTACGACCTGCCGGGGGCCCGCCTGCTCGACCTGGTCCAGGTGATGGACCGGGTGCGGCGCGAGTGCCCCTGGACCTCGGAGCAGACCCACCGGGGGCTGGCCAAGTACGCGATCGAGGAGGCGTACGAGCTGGTCGAGGCGATCGAGGCCGGCGACCGGGAAGAACTGCGCGAGGAGCTCGGCGACGTGCTCCTCCAGGTGGTCTTCCACGCCCGGATCGCGCAGGAGGGCGACGGCGGCGGCGACGACGGGGACGACGGCGACGGGGGACCCCTCGGGGCCTTCTCGATCGACGACGTGGCCGGCGCCCTGGTCGAGAAACTGATCCACCGGCACCCGCACGTGTTCGGCGACGCGCAGGCCCGGACCCCGCAGGACGTGCACGCGCACTGGGAGCGCACCAAGGCGGTCGAGAAGCAGCGGGCGTCGGTCACCGACGGAGTTCCGCTCGGCCAGCCCGGACTCGCGCTCGCGGCCAAGCTGGCCGGCCGGGTCCGTGCGGGCGGGCTGGACGTGGCCCTGCCCCGGGGCGAGGGCGTCGGGTACGAGCTGCTGGCCATGGCGGCCCGCGCGGAGGAGGCGGGCATCGACCCCGAGGCCGCGCTGCGGGCGGCGGCCCGCGCCTACCGGGACGCGATCCGCGCCGCCGAGGGCGTCGCCGGGTAGCCCCGCGCGGCGGTCGGCTCAGTGCGCGCGCGGGGCCCGGTCCGAGGGGTTGTGCCAGTGCGGCGCCGGCCGGTTCAGGAACCACTCGCCGAAACCCAGGGGGCGCCCGCCCTCGCCGTGGCCGGCCCCGCCGGCGGGGACCGCGTCGTGGAAGATCCGGCCGGGCGGGGTGCCCAGCTCCGCCAGCAGGTGGGCGGTCTCCTCGACGAACATCGGCGGCCCGCTGAGGTAGGCGTCCTGGTCCGGCCACAGGCCGCGGTTGCTCAGCGCCGTGGCGAGCCGGTCGGTGGCCTGGTTGCGGTGCTGCCCCGGGGCGGGCGTGATGTAGGTGACGGCGAGCCAGGGGCAGGCGGCGGCGTACGCGTCGACGAGCGGCCGGTCGTAGAGGTGGGCGGCGTCCCGCGCGACGAGGAAGAGTCGTACGTCCTGATCGGGAGGGTGCTCCGCGAGGTCCTCCAGCATGGCCCGGACCGGCGCCCAGCCGGTGCCGGCGGCTATGAGGCTGGCGGGGCGGTCCTCGCGGCGGAACGTCAACCGCCCACCGGGGGCGCCGAGCCGCAGCACCTCGCCCGGCCGCGTGTCGCGGACCAGCACGGTGCTGACCCGCCCGCCCTCGATCCGGCTGACGTGCAGGTCCAGGGTGTGGTCGGGGCGCGGGGCGTTGCCGACGGAGTACGTGCGCCAGGTCCGCGGCACCCGCTCGCTGCTCACGCTGACGTACTGGCCCGGGAGATGGACCAGCGGGGTGTGCGGTCTGAGCGTCAGGACGCCTATGTCCGGTCCGTAGCTGAGGTGGCGCACGACCTCGGCGTCCCACCACGGCGGGTCCTCGGAGGCGGCGGCCCCGGCCGTCATCGCGTCGGCGATCACTTGATAGGCCTCGGCCCAGGCCTTCTCCACGGACGGGGTCCAGGCCTCGCCGGAGGTCTCGGCGAGCGCGGCGAGCAGGCTGGCGCCCACGGCCGCGTAGTGCTCGGGGGCGACCAGGAACTTGCGGTGGTCGCGGCCCAGTTCCCGGAGGTAGGGCAGGAGGGTCTCGTGCTCCAGGTGGGCGATGACGTGGGTGAGCGCGGCGAAGAGCCGGTCCCGCTGCCGCTCCATGTCCTCGAAGGAGGCCGGGAAGAGCTCACGGACTGCGGGGTTGTGCCAGAACAGGTGGGAGTAGAAGAACTTGACCGTGTGCTCGGCCCGTCTCTCCACCACCGCGAAGCTGCTTTTCAAGATCCTCACATCCACAGGACCGACAGTAGGAATGCCGGACTCCGCCAGGTCAAGTCCTGGCCGATCTACGGACAGCCGCGACGAACGCCCCATATGGGGTCGCGCACGAGCGCCGGGATACGGTCACGGGGTGCATGAGCAGACCCCCGAAGTGCCAGCCGACGCCCCCTCCGCCCAGGGTCCGACCCTGTTCGACTGGGAGTTCGCGACCGATCCCTACCCGGCCTACGCCTGGCTGCGCGAGCACTCCCCGGTGCACCGCACCGTGCTCCCCAGCGGTGTGGAGGCCTGGCTGGTCACCCGGTACGCCGACGCCCGCCAAGCCCTCGCCGACCAGCGGCTCAGCAAGAACCCGGCGCACCACGCGGAGCCCGCGCACGCCAAGGGCAAGACGGGGATCCCCGGGGAGCGCAAGGCGGAGCTGATGACGCACCTGCTCAACATCGACCCGCCGGACCACACGCGGCTGCGGCGGCTGGTGTCGAAGGCGTTCACCCCGCGCCGGGTCGCCGAGTTCACGCCGAGGGTGCAGGAGCTCACCGACCACTTGATCGACACGATCGTCGAGCGGGTCCGCGCCGAGGCGGGGGCCGGGGGCCGGGGGGAGGCGGACCTCATCCACGAGTTCGCCTTTCCACTCCCCATCTACGCCATCTGCGAGATGCTCGGCGTACCGCGCGAGGACCAGGACGACTTCCGCGACTGGGCCGGGATGATGATCCGCCACGGCGGCGGCCCGCGCGGGGGAGTGGCCCGCTCGGTGAAGCAGATGCGCGCCTATCTCGGCGAGCTCATCCATCGCAAAAGGGATGATCTGGGCAATGATCTGATCTCGGACCTGATCCGCGCGAGCGACCACGGCGACCACCTGACGGAGGCCGAGGCCACGGCGATGGCCTTCATCCTCCTCTTCGCCGGCTTCGAGACGACCGTGAACCTCATCGGGAACGGCGTCCACTCCCTCTTCATGAACCCGGACCAGCGCGAGCGGCTGCAGGGCTCCCTGGCGGCCGGCGAGCGCGGCCTGCTGGAGACGGGGGTCGAGGAACTCCTGCGCTACGACGGCCCGGTGGAGCTGGCGACGTGGCGGTTCGCCACGCGGCAACTCACCCTGGGCGGCGAGGAGATCGCGGCCGGCGATCCGGTCCTGGTCGTCCTCGCGGCCGCCGACCGGGACCCCGAGCGGTTCGCCGAACCGGACACCTTGGACCTGTCCCGGACGGACAACCAGCACCTCGGGTACGGCCACGGCATCCACTACTGCCTGGGCGCGCCGCTGGCCCGGCTGGAGGGGCAGACGGCGCTCGCCACGCTCCTGGCGCGCCTGCCGGACCTGGAGCTCGCCGTCGACCCGTCCGAACTGCGCTGGCGCGGGGGGCTCATCATGCGCGGACTGCGTACGCTCCCGGTCCGTTTCACGCTGCCGGAGCAGGGTGAAACCGGCTGACTTGAAGTCAGTTTCCGTCGAAACTTGTGACAAACGTTCGAGGCCCGCTAGGTTCTGCCGTTACCCCGCCGTTATGCGAAAGGTGAACCTTCATGCGTTCCGGGAACGGCCGCCACAGACGCCCCCGCCAGGTACCCGCCCTGGTCGTCACCGCCGGAGTCACCGGCTCCGCACTGGCCCTGCCGCTGCTCGCGGCGACCAGCGCCTCCGCCGCCGACACCTCCACATGGGACAAGGTCGCCGAATGTGAGAGCGGCGGCGCGTGGAGCGCCAACAGCGGCAGCGGCGCGTACGGCGGGCTCCAGTTCACCCAGGACCAGTGGCGCAACGCCGGTGGGCTGGACTTCGCCGAGCGGCCCGACCTCGCGAGCCGGTCCCAGCAGATCGCCGTGGCCGAGCGGGTGCTCGCCGCGCAGGGACCGCAGGCGTGGTCGCTGTGCGCCTCCTCGGCCGGACTGGTGCAGCAGGGCCCCGCGGCGGAGGTCGACCCCGGCCTGCCGGGCGAGGCCAAGCCGGTGCGCCCCACGCCGTCCCGGCCGGACGACGCGGTGCCGACCACCGGGACCGGTACGCGCCCCACGGACTTCGGGGCGCCGACCCCGGCCCCGGCCGAGAGCCCGTCGCCGACCGCCCCGGAAGGCCCGCTGGCGCCCTCCTTCGGACTGCCCGTCATGCCGGCGCCGGACGACCCGACCACGGCTCCGGTGCAGCCCGCGGACCCGACCGCCCCGGTGCTCCCGGGTGGACCGGGCGCGACCCCGGTGGACCCGACGGCGCCCACCACCCCGCCGGTCACCCCGCCCGCGACCGACCCGACGGCGCCGGCCGCCCCCGGCGCCCCGAGCGCCCCGGGCTCCCCGAGCGCCCCGGCCTCCCCCAGCGCTCCGGCCTCCCCGTCCGCCCCGACGGAGCCGACGGAGCCGACGGCCCAGCTCGCGGGTCCGGCGGCGGGCCTCGGCAAGCACCGCGGCGCGCCCGCCGTCGAGACGCCCGTCACGACGGGCGCCGCGTCGGACCCCACGTACACGGTGAGGGCCGGCGACAGCCTGGCCACCATCGCGGACGCCAACGGCCTCAAGGGGGGCTGGAACGCGCTCTACGAGGCCAACGAGCAGGTCATCGGCGAGGACGCGGACCTCATCAAGCCCGGCCAGAATCTGGATCTAAGCGCGAAATAGGGGCACTTCGGGCACCCGGTACGTGCTGATTGTCGGCTTTCTGTAAGTGAGACATGCGTC
The DNA here is from genome assembly GCF_053606025.1 of Streptomyces sp. NPDC055254. Taxonomy (NCBI): domain Bacteria; kingdom Bacillati; phylum Actinomycetota; class Actinomycetes; order Kitasatosporales; family Streptomycetaceae; genus Streptomyces; species Streptomyces sp. NPDC055254. Next base: position 54,539 of record NZ_JBSGQV010000018.1, read on the forward strand.
TCTTCCGGTCAACTGGCGTGTCCGGCCCCGGGGCTTCCGCAAACCCCGTCCTCACCTGCGCAAACGCGTTCGGGAAGGACGCAAGTAGGCCCGTTTCTCCCCGATGTCGCTCGTTGAACATCGGGGAGAGACCTGTCTACCTTCTGAATCGCTCGCCACCGCGGGCTCCTTCGACCGCATCGCCGAATCCTGCCGGCGGACGGAGGGAACAGTCGTCGCGTCAAGCGCCGAAGGCAGGAGCGGGGGAACCAAGGTAAGTGCCGGGAGCGGCCGTTGAGAGACGGTCACGCCACCGGCTGGGGGTTAAGACGTGCGACCCGATCGCACGGCCGGGCAACTCATCCGCCCGAACCCGACAGCTCACCTCGCAGGCGTCGGTGAGGAGAACTCCATGCTGCTTTCCGGCAAGGGCAAGCACCGCCGCGCCAACAAGGCCGCCCGTATCGTCACGCTCGCCGGCGTCGCCGGTGTCGCCGTCGCCGCACCCCTGATGGCCGCCGGCACCGCCACCGCCGCCACCGCCTCCGAGTGGGACCGCGTCGCGCAGTGCGAGTCCGGTGGCAACTGGGCCATCAACACGGGCAACGGCTACTACGGTGGCCTCCAGTTCTCGTCCTCCACCTGGGCCGCCTTCGGTGGCAAGGCGTACGCCGCGCAGGCCAACCAGGCCTCCAAGTCGCAGCAGATAGCCGTCGCCGAGAAGGTCCTCAAGGGCCAGGGCAAGGGCGCCTGGCCGCACTGCGGCAAGGGCCTGTCGAACTCCTCCTCCGCGGGCGGCTCCACCGAGACCCCGGCCAAGCCGAAGGCCGAGTCGAAGAAGGCCGAGTCGAAGAAGACCGAGTCGAAGAAGGTCGAGCAGAAGGCCGCGCCCAAGCAGGAGACCAAGCGCGCCGAGGCCCCCACCACCCGCTCCGAGCGCCCCGCCGCCGCGGCCCCGAAGACCGGCAACGGTTCGTACGAGGTCAAGGCCGGCGACACGCTGGGCACCATCGCCGAGGTCAACGGCGTCACGGGCGGCTGGGAGAAGCTCTTCGAGCTGAACAAGGACATCGTCTCGGACGCCGATCTGATCTTCCCGGGTCAGAAGCTGAAGCTCAGCTGAACACCGCGGCAACAGCCGCAGCCGTGAGCACACGGCAGGTCCGTCCCCACCGCCCGGCGCGCGTCCCCTCACGCGCCGGGCGGTGGCATGCGCACCGTCAGGACCCCGAAAAACAGAGCCTTATGTCCTAAAAAGCGGGTATTCGGGCCCTTTTTCGTCCCAGGACCCGGGCGGTCGGCGGGCCCAGTGCCCGGAGCCGGTTAGGCTCTAAGCGGCAGGGCCGTCCCACGGCCCGACACGCCACCGCACACCCAGCGTCACATCCCAGAAGGAGATGCTCGTGCCGTCCATCGACGTCGTCGTAGCCCGGGAAATCCTGGACTCCCGAGGCAACCCCACGGTCGAGGTCGAGGTGGGCCTCGACGATGGCAGCACCGGCCGTGCTGCAGTCCCGTCCGGCGCCTCCACCGGTGCATTCGAGGCCATCGAGCTCCGTGACGGTGACCCCAACCGTTACTTCGGCAAGGGTGTCGAGAAGGCCGTCCTCGCCGTCATCGAGCAGATCGGCCCGGAGCTCGTCGGCTACGACGCCACCGAGCAGCGCCTGATCGACCAGGCCATGTTCGACCTGGACGCCACCGACAACAAGGGCTCGCTCGGCGCCAACGCCATCCTCGGCGTGTCCCTCGCCGTCGCGCACGCCGCGTCCGAGGCCTCCGACCTCCCGCTGTTCCGCTACCTCGGCGGCCCGAACGCGCACCTGCTGCCCGTTCCGATGATGAACATCCTCAACGGCGGGTCGCACGCCGACTCCAACGTGGACATCCAGGAGTTCATGATCGCCCCGATCGGCGCGGAGTCCTTCTCCGAGGCGCTGCGCTGGGGTGCCGAGGTCTACCACACCCTCAAGAAGGTCCTGCACACCAAGGGCCTCTCCACCGGCCTGGGCGACGAGGGCGGCTTCGCCCCGAACCTGGAGTCCAACCGCGCCGCGCTCGACCTCATCGTCGAGGCCATCAAGCAGGCCGGCTACACCCCGGGCAAGGACATCGCGCTCGCGCTCGACGTCGCCGCGTCCGAGTTCTACAAGGACGGCAAGTACGAGTTCGAGGGCCAGTCCCGCTCGGCCGCCGAGATGACCGAGTACTACGAGGAGCTCGTCTCCGCGTACCCGATGGTCTCCATCGAGGACCCGCTGTACGAGGACGACTGGGCCGGCTGGAAGACCCTCACCGACCGCCTGGGCGCCAAGGTCCAGATCGTCGGCGACGACCTCTTCGTCACCAACCCGGAGCGCCTGGCCCGCGGTATCGAGGAGGGCTCCGCCAACGCCCTGCTCGTGAAGGTGAACCAGATCGGTTCCCTCACCGAGACCCTCGACGCCGTCGAGATGGCCCAGCGCAACGGCTTCAAGTGCATGATGTCCCACCGCTCCGGTGAGACCGAGGACGTCACCATCGCCGACCTCGCCGTCGCCGTGAACTGCGGTCAGATCAAGACCGGCGCCCCGGCCCGCTCGGACCGCGTCGCCAAGTACAACCAGCTGCTGCGCATCGAGGAGATCCTCGACGACGCCGCGGTGTACGCGGGCCGTTCCGCGTTCCCGCGCTTCAAGGGCTGACAGCTCCGACCGAAGGCTGCGCCTGGCTTCCGTACGTCCCCGCACTCGGTCCCGTACCGTGTGCGGGGACGTATTGCGTAGTGCGCACCAGGGGAGGCGGGATCAATGGCCGGGAACCGGGATCGGTTCTCCACCTTCTCCACCGCGACCAGGCTCAAGCAGCTCGGCGAGCGGACCGCCGCGCACGTCTACCGCTCCCAGACGCGGCGCCAGGTCAGGCGCAGCCGGCTCACCGGCCGGGCGGCGCTCCTCGTGCTCGTCCTCTGTACCCTGGTCGTCGCCCTCGCGTATCCGATGCGCCAGTACGTCTCCCAGCGCTCGGAGATCGCGGAGCAGCAGCGGGACGCCGCCACGGCGCGGGACCGGCTCGAACGGCTCCGCGACGAGAAGGCCCGCTGGCAGGACAACGCCTACGCGGAACAGCAGGCGCGCAAGCACCTGCACTTCCTGCGCCCGGGGGAGATCGGCTACATCATGACCGACCCCGGGGCGGCCGCGGCCGAGCGTCCCCGGACCGGCCGGGCCGGCTCCGACCGCCCCTGGTACTCGAACGTCTGGGACGGCGTCGACAAGGCCGACCGCCCCGGCGACTGACCGCGTACCGGGGCCGCCGGCGCACCGGCGCAGCACCCGCCCATCCGTCATAGAACCGCGAACGAAGAGACTTCCTCCAGGCATGCAGACGCCCCCGCCCCAGACCGACCGGACCGAGCCGACCGACGCGGACATCGCGGCGTTCCAGCAGCAGCTCGGCCGCCCCCCGCGCGGGCTGCGCGCCATCGCGCACCGCTGCCCCTGCGGCCAGCCGGACGTGGTGGAGACCGCGCCGCGGCTCCCCGACGGCACCCCCTTCCCGACGCTGTACTACCTGACGTGCCCGCGCGCGGCCTCCGCGATCGGCACGCTGGAGGCCAACGGCGTGATGAAGGAGATGCAGGCCAGGCTCGCCGACGACCCGGAACTCGCCGCCGCCTACCGGGCCGCGCACGAGGACTACATCCGGCGCCGGGACGCGATCGAGGTCCTCCAGGGCTTCCCGAGCGCCGGCGGCATGCCGGACCGGGTGAAGTGCCTGCACGTGCTGGTCGGCCACTCCCTGGCCGCCGGCCCGGGCGTGAACCCGTTCGGCGACGAGGCGCTCGCGATGCTGCCCGAGTGGTGGGCCAAGGGCGCCTGCGTCACCCCGTGCGCGGAGAGGACCGAACCGGCCGGGAAGACCGAAACGGCCGAGCAGACCGAAACGGCCGAGCAGACGGACGCCGGGCAGTGACCCGGGTCGCGGCCGTCGACTGCGGTACGAACTCCATCCGCCTGCTGGTCGCCGACTGCGACCCCGCGACGGGCGCGATGACCGAGCTGGACCGGCGGATGACCGTCGTGCGGCTCGGCCAGGACGTGGACCGGACCGGCCGGTTGGCCCCCGAGGCGCTGGAGCGCACCTTCGCCGCCTGCCGCGCGTACGCGGACGTCGTCAAGGAACTGGGCGCGGAGCGGCTGCGCTTCGTGGCCACCTCGGCCTCCCGCGACGCCGAGAACCGGGACGCGTTCGTCCGGGGGGTGCTGGAGATCCTGGGCGTCGAGCCCGAGGTGATCTCCGGCGACCAGGAGGCGGAGTTCTCCTTCACCGGCGCCACCAAGGAGCTGACCGGCACGGACCACCTGGAGAAGCCGTTCCTCGTGGTGGACATCGGCGGCGGCTCCACCGAGTTCGTGGTCGGCGAGGAGCACGTCCGGGCGGCCCGCTCCGTGGATGTGGGCTGCGTCAGGATGACCGAGCGTCACCTGGTCGTGGACGGGGTCGTCAGCGACCCGCCGACCGAGGCGCAGGTCGCCGCCGTACGGGCCGACATCGAGGCGGCGCTGGACCTCGCCGCGCGGACGGTTCCGCTGGGCGAGGCCCGCACCCTGGTGGGCCTCGCCGGCTCGGTGACCACGGTGGCCGCGATCGCGCTCGGGCTGTCGGCGTACGACTCCGCGGCCATCCACCACTCCCGGATCTCCTACGGGAAGGTCCGGGAGATCAGCGAGCGGATGCTGACGCTGACACACGCCGAGCGCGCGGCGATCCCGGTGATGCACCCGGGCCGGGTGGACGTGATCGGCGCCGGCGCCCTCGTCCTCCTGGCGATCATGGAACGCATCGGGGCCGAGGAGGTCGTGGTGTCCGAGCACGACATCCTGGACGGCATCGCCTGGTCGATCGCCTGAGGCCGTCCCGCAGGGCTCCGCAGCGGTCCGGGAGGGCTCGTACGGGGCCCCGAGGGCGTCCGGAAGGGCCCCTTCGGGACCTCTGGACCGGGTGATCCACACGAAGTTCGTGAAGTTCTTCACAAGGAAAAAAGGCCTGATGGGCCACCGGGGAGGTCCTTGGGGGCCTCCCCGGGGCGTTCCGGCCCGATTCCTCGCGCGTTCGTGCGATTGCCGGACGCTGTGGGTTCCGTGTCGGAGGTATGGACGAAAGCCGGTGGTCCACTCCACTTACGGGCTTACGGGCCAGTTCAGGACGGGTTTACAACGACTCCCGTTACACCGTGGTTCCCGTGGTGCGCCATGACCTGGGTCACGTGGGCGGCGGAGTGTAGCAGAGGGCCCTCAGGTCCTTGTGAAGGGGCTCACGAGCGTCACCCCTGAGGGTGCTGGATACTCGTTCTCATGAGCACCACGGAGCGTCCCAGGATCCTCGTTGTAGGAGGTGGGTACGTAGGCCTGTACGCAGCCAAGCGCATCATGAAGAAGATGCGTTACGGCGAGGCGACCGTCACGGTCGTCGACCCGCGCTCGTACATGACCTACCAGCCCTTCCTCCCCGAAGTGGCCGCAGGCAGCATCTCGCCTCGGCACGTCGTCGTCCCGCTGCGACGCGTGCTGCCCAAGGCTGAGGTTCTCACCGGCCGGGTCACCAGCATCGACCAGGACCGCAAGGTCGCCGTCGTCACGCCGCTGGTCGGCGAGGCGTACGAGCTGCCCTTCGACTACCTGGTGATCGCGCTCGGCGCCGTCTCCCGCACCTTCCCGATCCCCGGCCTCGCCGAACAGGGCATCGGTATGAAGGGCGTCGAAGAGGGCATCGGCCTGCGCAACCACGTCCTCGAACAGCTCGACAAGGCCGAGTCCACGACGGACGAGGACGTCCGCCGCAAGGCCCTCACCTTCGTCTTCGTCGGCGGCGGCTTCGCCGGCGCGGAGACCATCGGCGAGGTCGAGGACATGGCCCGCGACGCCGCGAAGTACTACTCCAGCATCAAGCGCGAGGACATGCGCTTCATCCTGGTCGACGCGGCCGACAAGATCCTTCCCGAGGTCGGGCCCAAGCTGGGCACCTGGGGCAAGGAGCACCTCGAGTCCCGCGGCATCGAGATCTACCTCAACACCTCCATGGACTCCTGCGTGGACGGCCACGTGGTGCTCAAGAACGGCCTGGAGGTCGACTCCAGCACCATCGTCTGGACCGCCGGCGTCAAGCCGAACCCGGTGCTGGCCCGCTACGGCCTGCCGCTGGGCCCGCGCGGTCACGTGGACGCCGAGCCGACCCTCCAGGTCAAGGGCACGGACTACATCTGGACCGCCGGCGACAACGCCCAGGTGCCGGACCTCGCCGCCCGCAAGGCCGGCGTGGAGAACGCCTGGTGCCCGCCGAACGCCCAGCACGCGCTGCGCCAGGCCAAGGTCCTCGGCGACAACGTCATCTCCGGCATGCGGGGCTTCCCGCAGGCCGAGTACGCCCACTCCAACAAGGGTGCGGTGGCGGGCCTCGGCCTCCACAAGGGCGTCGCGATGATCGTCATGGGCGGGATGAAGATCAAGCTCAAGGGCCGGCTCGCCTGGTACATGCACCGCGGCTACCACGGCATGGCCATGCCGACCTGGAACCGCAAGATCCGCGTCTTCGCCGACTGGACCCTCGGCATGTTCCTCAAGCGCGAGGTCGTCTCCCTCGGGGCGCTCGAAACCCCGCGCGAGGAGTTCTACGAGGCCGCCAAGCCCGCGCCGGCCCCGGCCGCGCCGGCCCAGAAGGCCAAGGCCTCCTGAACCGGGTCCGCCCGTAGCGGCGGACCGGGTGCGACCGAGCAGGACCCAGCACGTCCCCGAAGGGGCTGCCCGCCATCCGTGGTGCGGGCGGCCCCTTCGGCGTACCCGGGGGCCGGGATGGGTAGACCGCTTGGTCGGAACCTTCGTGGAGGTACGCCATGACCGACGCCGCGCCGCGGCTGGCCGTTGTCGCCGAGACCCTGCTGCGCGCACCGCTGCCCGTCCGCATCCGGACCTGGGACGGCAGCGAGGCGGGCCCGCCCGGCGGGCCGGTGCTCGTCATCCGCAACCGCCGCGCCCTGCGCCGGCTGCTGTGGAAGCCGGGCGAGATGGGGCTGGCCCGCGCCTGGGTGGCGGGCGACCTCACCGTGGAGGGCGATCTGTTCGAACTGCTGGACCGGGTGGGGGGTCTGCTGTGGGCCCGGGAGCCGGACCCCGCGCCGCCCGGCCCGGGGCCCGGCCGCCGCGGGCGGCGGCCCGCCCTGCGGCCCGTCCTTCGCCCCGGCGCCGGGGCGCACCCGCCGCCGGACCCGCCCTCGGGCCCGCCGGTCCCGCTGCTGGCCGATCCGCGGGCACGGGCCGCCGTGCGGGAGCTGGTCGCCCTGGCCCGGCCGTGGCGGGCGCCCGCGCCGCCGCGGGAGGAGGCCGTCCGGCGCGGCGGCACCCGGCACTCCAAGGACCGCGACCGACAGGCCGTCAGCCACCACTACGACGTCGGCAACGACTTCTACGAGCGGGTGCTGGGCCCCTCGATGGTGTACTCCTGCGCCTACTGGACCCCGGGCTCCACGCTGGAGGAGGCCCAGTGGGACAAGCTCGAACTGGTCTGCCGCAAACTCGCATTGGGACCCGGTGAGCGGCTCTTGGACGTCGGCTGCGGCTGGGGTTCCATGGCGCTGCACGCGGCCCGGGAACACGGCGTCCGCGTCACCGGGGTCACCCTCTCGCGGGAGCAGGCCGCGTACGCCCGCAAGCGGGTCGCGCAGGAGGGCCTGGCCGAGCTGGTCGAGATCCGGATCCAGGACTACCGGGACGTCATGGACGGGCCGTACGACGCCGTTTCGTCCATCGGGATGGCTGAACACGTCGGTGCCGACCGCTACCGCGAGTACGCCCGGACCCTGCACGGCCTGCTGCGGCCCGGCGGGCGACTGCTCAACCACCAGATCGCCCGCCGGCCCGAGTCGGACGAGGGGGCGTACCGCATCAACGAGTTCATCGACGCCTACGTCTTCCCCGACGGGGAGCTCTCGCCGCTCGGCAGCACCGTCGGCGAGCTGGAGCGGGCCGGTTTCGAGGTGCGCGACGTGGAGGCGCTGCGCGAGCACTACGCGCTGACCCTGCGGGCGTGGGTGGCGCGGCTGGAGGCCCACTGGGAGGAGGCGGTCCGGCTGACCTCACCCGGTCGGGCCCGGGTCTGGCGGCTGTACATGGCCGCCTCGGCGCTCGGCTTCGAACGGGGCCGGCTCGGCGTCAACCAGGTGCTCGCGGTGAGGGCCGGGGCGGGCGGGGACGCCGGACTGCCGCTGCGGCTGCGGACCTGGGGCGGTTAGCCCCCCGCCCGGTCCCCGGGCCGGGGGGAAGGCGGAAGGGCCCCGGGGGCGCGTCGCCCCGGGGCCCTTCCGCGTCACGGCGCCGTCGCCGCTATTCGGTCTTGATGGCCGTCAGCATGTTCAGCCGGGCGGCGCTGCGGGCCGGCCACATGGCGGCCAGGACACCGACCAGGGCGGCGGACAGGAGGAAGACGCCGATCCGGTCGTACGGGAGGATCAGTTCGTAGCCGGGGACCGACTTGCTGAAGGTGGTGCCGCCGGCCCAGGCGAGGAAGACGCCGATCGCGACGCCGAGCACCGCGCCGAAGAGCGAGATCACCACGGATTCCAGGCGGATCATGTTCTTCACCCGACCCCGGTCGAGGCCGACCGCGCGCAGCATGCCGATCTCCTGGGTCCGCTCGAAGACGGACATCGCCAGGGTGTTGACGACGCCGAGCACCGAGATGATCAGTGCCATGCTGAGCAGGCCGTACATGATGTTCAGCGACATGTTGATCATGCCGCCCATCTCGTTGCGGATGTCCTGCCGGGTGGCGACGGTGATCGCCGGGTTCTTGCCCAGGGCGTCGATGACCGCCGCCTGGCCCGCCTTCGAGTCACTGCCGGTGGTGTTGACGTACACCTCGGGGACGTAGGGGTCCTCGCTGTGGGCGCGCAGCACCTTGTCGTCCATGACGTACGGGGACAGCAGCCCCTCCAGCTCCTTGTAGACGGCGCCGACCTTCAGCTCGCCCTTGGTGCCGTCGTCGTACTGGACCGGGAGGGTGGAGCCCACCGACAGGTTCTGCGACTTCGCGGTCTTCTCGGCCACCGCGATCTCGCCGCGGGCCAGGCTGTCGAGGCTGCCGCCGACGACCTGGATGTTCAGCATGTCGCCGATGGCCGCCGGGTTGACGCCCGAGACCGAGCGGAAGTCCTCGCCGACCGTGACGTAGCCGGCCGTCTGCGGGGAGACCGCCTCGATGCCGGGGGCCTTGGCCAGGGTCTCGGCCACGGAGGCGTCGAGGCCGCCGATGCCGCCGGACATGGAGACCTTGTAGTCGGCCTTGAGCTTGTCCGTGCTCATCCGGTCCACGGCCTTGCCCATGGTGATGCCGAGCACCGACATCGCGGTGACCAGGGTCAGGCCGATGGCCAGCGAGGCGGCGGTGACGGCGGTGCGGCGCGGGTTGCGGACCGCGTTCTGCGCGGCGAGCTTGCCCGGGACGCCGAAGACGCGCTCCAGTACGGGGCGGACGGCGGCGATGACCGGCCGGGACAGCAGCGGGAGCAGCACGATCAGGGCGAGCATCAGGAAGAAGCCGCCGGCGGCCACCACGTAGCGGCCGTCACTGGCCATGGAGACGCCGAGGAAGGTGATGCCGAGGCCGGCCGCCCCGAGCAGGATGCCGAAGACGTTGCGCAGCACCAGGGACTTCGCGCTGGCCGGCAGGTGGGCGCTGCCCATGGCGGCGACCGGGGGGATCCGGCCGGTCCGCCAGGCGGGGACCAGCGCGGCGAGGACGGTGACGACCACGCCGACGATCAGGGCGGAGACGATCGTCGCCGGGGCGATGACGAGGTCACCGGCGGGGATCTTGGCGCCCAGGGAGTCCATCAGGACGCGCATGCCCACGGCCAGGCCGATGCCGCTGACCAGACCGATGGTGGCGGAGACGAGGCCGACGAGGCCGGCCTCGGCCAGTACCGAGCGCATGACCTGGGCGCGCTTGGCGCCGACGGCGCGCAGCAGGGCCAGCTCCTTGGTGCGCTGGGCGACCAGCATGGTGAAGGTGTTGTAGATCAGGAAGACGCCGACGAACAGGGAGATGCCCGCGAAGATCAGCAGCGCCGTGCTGAAGCCGCTCATCTCCCGCTCGATGAACTTGGCCTGCTCGGCGGCGAGGTCGGCGCCGGTCTGGGCCTTGGTGGTCTTGGAGTCGACCAGCGGCTTGATGTCGGCGAGCAGCTGGTCGGCGGAGGCGCCCTTCACGGCGCTGACCGAGAGCTCCTGGTAGAAGCCGGGCTGGAGGTAGAGCTGCTGGGCGGCGGCGGTGTCGAACAGGACGAGGCTGCCGCCCGCGTTGACGGCGCCGTCCTCGGTGGTGAAGACGCCGGTGAGGGCGTACTCCTTGACCGGTCCGTTGGTGGCGACGCGGACCGTGTCGCCGACCTTGTACTTGCCCTGCGTCGCGGTCGCCCGGTCGAGGGCTACCTGGTCGGCCTTGGCCGGGCCGGCGCCGTCGGTGAAGGTGTAGCGCGGGTCCTTGCCGTCCTTGACGGGGGCGAAGTTCGAGCCCTTGTTGGCCCAGCCGGAGCCGATCAGCTTGCCGTTCTCGTCGCCCACGCCGGCGAAGCCGGAGACCCGGCCCGAGACGACGTCGACGCCCTTGACGGCCTTGACCTTGTCGAGGGTCCGCTGGCCGATGCCGGGCTCGCCCTCCTTCTGGCCGTCCTCGGTGCGGGTCTGGCCGTACGAGGTGACGGAGACGGCGACGCCGTCGAAGCTCTTGGCGGACTGGCCGGAGAGGGCCTTGTGGAGGGTGTCGGTGAAGACGAGGGTGCCGGAGACGAAGGCGACGCCGAGGGTGACGGCGAGCACCGTCATCAACAGTCGGGCCTTGTGCGCGAGGACGTTGCGCAGGGCGGTACGGAACATGGGATCTCAGTCCTGGGGCTGGAGGTCTGGCGGAGGGCTTCGGGGGCGGCCGGCCCCGGGTCAGCTCGTACGGCCCTTGGCGTCGAAGGCCTTCATGCGGTCCAGCACCCCGTCGGCGGTGGGGCTGAGCATCTCGTCGACGATCTCGCCGTCGGCCAGGAAGATGACGCGGTCGGCGTAGGACGCGGCGACCGGGTCGTGGGTGACCATGACGACGGTCTGGCCCAGCTCGCGCACCGAGTTGCGCAGGAAGCCCAGGACCTCGGCGCCGGAGCGGGAGTCCAGGTTGCCGGTGGGCTCGTCGCCGAAGATGATCTCCGGTCGGGAGGCCAGGGCGCGGGCGACCGCCACGCGCTGCTGCTGGCCGCCGGAGAGCTGGGTGGGACGGTGGGTGAGGCGGTCGGAGAGGCCGACCATGCGGACCACGGTGTCCAGCCACTGCTGGTCGGGCTTGCGGCCGGCGATGTCCATCGGGAGCGTGATGTTCTCCAGGGCCGTCAGGGTCGGCAGCAGGTTGAAGGCCTGGAAGATGAAACCGATCTTGTCCCGGCGCAGCTGCGTGAGCTGCTTGTCCTTGAGGGTGCCCAGCTCGGTGTCACCGATCCGGACGGAGCCTTCGGAGAAGGTGTCGAGTCCCGCGACGCAGTGCATCAGCGTGGACTTGCCGGAGCCCGAGGGGCCCATGATCGCGGTGAACCGGCCCTGGGCGAAGTCCACGGAGACCTTGTTCAGAGCGACCACCTGGGTCTCGCCCTGGCCGTACACCTTGGAGAGCCCGGAGGCGCGCGCGGCCACGGCCTGGGCGGTGTGCGGGGCGTAGTTCATGGTGGTCACGGGGGCGACTCCTTGGGCGGCGGACCGGCTGGGTCCGTGATCTGCGGGGACCCCTCCATCCTCGACGCGGCCACCCCCGCCCCGGATCAGCCGCGGTGACCGTTCTCCGGCCCACTGGAGGCTGACCGCGGCGGCCTCGGCCTCCTCCTCTGGTATGACATGTACCCCGACAACCGGGGGACGCCGGACGGGCGGGCGCGGGCCGATCGGGGGACGGCGGGGCGCGGGAGGCCGGGGGTCCGCGCCGGTTGCGGGGGTGGCGGGCGGGGTGGCGCGAGGGTGGCGCGGGCCATCGAAATCCCGTCATTCCCGACCAGGCGCCGATTGCCGTCCAGAAGGGGCCGACCGCGCGTTCTCGGGTCTGACGCACCCTCAAGCGCCAATAAAATAAGACAACATCGCATACGCGGCCCGCTGGCCGCCCAATCGATCCGGATAGGCTCGACCCCGGCGTTCAGGGATTTTCCCGCGGGGGCCGCATGCCTTGCCCGGATGGTGGAATGCAGACACGGCGAGCTTAAACCTCGCTGGCCTTCGGGCCGTGCCGGTTCGAGTCCGGTTCCGGGTACTCCGCAGCTCCGCAGGTGTTCCCCTCCTTATCCCCCTGCGCTTCGCCACTCCTTCTCCTAAGATCCTCCTCCAGCAGTAGGGTGCTTTCTTTGCGAGCGCATTACTCTTGTTGCAAGGCCGCGCTCGGTGGCCACGGAGGAGTGAGATGAGGAGCAGTAACCCGGTCTTCTCGCGACGGGGGTTCAGCCGCGACAACGGTGGCTACGCGGGCTTTGACGCGCAGCAGCACCAGCAGGCCGGGGCGGCGACCAACCCGTACGCGACCAACCCGTACGCGACCGACCCGGCGACGGGCATGCCGCAGGCGCCGGCGCACACCAACGCGATGACCATGGACGACGTCGTGAGCCGTACGGCCATGACGCTCGGCACGCTCGTCGCGACCGCGACCCTCGCCTGGATCGCGCTGCCGGTCGACCCCGCCAATCTCGGCACGTCGTACGCCATCGCCATCGGCGCGATGCTCGTCGCGTTCGTCTTCGCGATGATCCAGTCGTTCAAGAGCAAGGCCTCGCCCGGTCTGATCCTGGCCTACGCGGCCTTCGAGGGTGTCTTCCTCGGCGTGATCAGCGCGGCCGTGAGCACCTACACGGGCCCCGGCGTGGTCATCCAGGCCGTGATGGGCACGATGTGCGTCTTCGCCGCCGTGCTCTTCGCGTACAAGATGCGCTGGATCCGCGTCACCCGCCGGTTCACCGGCTTCGTCATGGCGGCGGCCCTCGGCTTCATGCTGCTCATGCTGACGAACCTGCTCTTCTCCGTCTTCGCCGGCGGCGACGGTCTGGGCTTCCGCAGCGGCGGCCTCGGCCTGCTGTTCGGCGCCCTCGGTGTGATCCTCGGCGCCTGCTTCCTCGCCCTGGACTTCAAGCAGGTCGAGGACGGCGTGGCCTACGGCGCCCCGCGCGAGGAGGCCTGGCTCGCCGCCTTCGGCCTCACCACGACCCTGGTCTGGATCTACATCGAGATGCTGCGCATCTTCCAGATCCTCTCGGGCGACGACTAGCCGGACCGGCCCCCCGGGCCGATCCGCACCCAGCACGGGGAAGGCCCCGCGAGCACACCGCTCGCGGGGCCTTCCCGCGTTCCGCAAGGGACGCGGGGCTCAGCCGAAGCGGCGCGCGGCCCTGCGCAGGTCGTACTCGTGGATGATCGCCTTGGCCTGGCCGTACGACAGCTCGTGCGCGCCGAGGAGCCAGCTCACCTTCTCCTCGAAGCGGAGCAGGGAGGGGCCCTCGTCGACGGTGCGCAGCCAGTCGGAGAGCTCGCGGCCCGTGGCCCGGGGGATTCTGTCGATCATGTTGCGGTGGGTCTGCTCGGAGAACTCTACGGACATGGGCGCCTCCGGAGGTGTCGCCGGCTGTTCTCTCTCCACGCCACCGTGCCCGAGGGTTCGCCCGTTGGCAATGGTGCCCGCACGCCGCGTAAGGTCGGCCGCGTGCTCGATACCTCACCCCTGAACGCCGTCGTGGAACGCTTCGCCGACCGGCTGAGGGCGGCCCCGCAGAGCCGCCTGGCGCGGGGCGCGGCGGCCGCGGCGCTGGAACTGGCCCGCGACCTCGCGGCGCGGGCGCAGCGCCTCGAAGGGGGACCGGTCCGGGAGCTCCCGGACGCGGGGATCTTCGTCGTCGGGGACCAGCTCCAGGTGGCCGGGACCGACCTCGCGGAGGCACTGCGCGAACACGCCGCCCCGGACGGCGCGAAGGCCCCGTCCGTGATGCTGGACGAGGCCGTGCGGCTGGTGGAGCAGGCGGAAGTCAGAGCGATGCGATGACGCGGTCCGCGAGGATGTAGACGTTGTTGTCGGGGTCCTCGGAGCCACCGCACGAGAAGGTCAGCGCGTAGGCGCCGGAGATGCCCGAGCCGCCCAGCAGGACGGGCGCGGTGCCCGAGCGCAGGGCCTCGGCCAGACGCTCCGCGGTCTCCCGGTGGCCCGGGGTCATGCACAGCGTGGTGCCGTCGGTGAAGACGTACACGTCGAGCGTGCCCAGCGGGCCCGGGCGGACGTCGGCGAGGGCCGTACGGGCCTCCGCGAGCTCCTCCAGACGGCTCACCGTGCGCTCGTGGTCGGCGCCGGGGTGCGAGGCCTGGACCGGTACGAAGTCCGGGTGCGAAGGGTGGCGCCGGCGGGCGGCGGCCAGCTCGGCAGAGTCCTCGGGGTACTCGTCGGCCAGCTCCTCGCCCAGGAGCGGCTCCAGGCCGACCAGGTCCGCCTGCCGGGGCAGGAAGACCGGGGCGTCCTCGCCGAGCCCGGGCAGTCCGCCCAGCAGCGACGGCGCGTCCGCGGCGTCACGGGCCTCCTGCGCGGCCCAGAAGGCACGCGCCTCGGCCAGCTCGCGCTCGCGCTCCTCGGCGAGGGCCTCGGCCACGGCGGCTCGTATCTCCGCCGCGGGGGACTCCACTGCGTGGCGGGCGTGCGGAACGGTCGCACCGCGGGGGTGGGCCGACACCGCCAGCTCCCCGCGCAGGGCGGTGACCTGCTTGCGCAGACCGTGGACGGCGTGCAGCGCAGCAGCGCCCACGGTCGTGGCAGCGGCCGTGGTCAGCAGTAGGGCAAGAGACATGGCGCTCACTGACTAACTCCTGATGTGATTCGATCCCCCGACTTCCTACATCAGAGTGTCCCGACCTGGGAATGGCGTGCAGTGCATTACGTCACGAATTGGACAGGTCTTTGGTCACACCCGAGCGCGACGAATAACCTCTGACCTGCAGATATGCCGATCCCCCAGGAGATAGGTCACATCCTGGGGGAGATTCGGTCACAGGTCGGCCGCGACCGGATTGGATTCGGCGTCAGTACGCCGCAAGGCACCCACCCGGATCCCTTGCGGCGCCTGGCAACGGCTCGGCTCAGCCGCCGCTACGGCTCAGCTCAGCCGCCTGATGACCTTGGTC
>NZ_JBSGQV010000018.1:69823-134799 GCF_053606025.1 Streptomyces sp. NPDC055254
GCGCTGGGCTTCGCCACCGCTGCGGGCAGGTGCCGCCCTCGTGCCTCGGGCGACCCCTACCCTCCGCTACGGCTCAGCTCAGCCGCTCGATGACCTTGGTCGCGCTGGGCTTCGCCACCGCTGCGGGCAGGTGCCGCCCTCGTGCCTCGGGCGACCCCTACCCTCCGCTACGGCTCAGCTCAGCCGCTCGATGACCATGGCCATGCCCTGGCCGCCGCCCACGCACATCGTCTCCAGGCCGAACTGCTTGTCGTGGAACTGCAGGCTGTTGATCAACGTGCCCGTGATGCGCGCGCCGGTCATCCCGAACGGGTGACCGATCGCGATGGCCCCGCCGTTGACGTTCAGCTTGTCCAGCGGGATCTCCAGGTCCCGGTAGGACGGGATGACCTGCGCCGCGAAGGCCTCGTTGATCTCGAACAGGTCGATGTCCCCGACGGTCAGGCCGGCCCGCTGCAGCGCCTGCTTGGAGGCCTCGACCGGGCCCAGGCCCATGATCTCGGGGGAGAGGCCGGTGACGCCGGTGGAGACGATGCGCGCCAGCGGGGTCAGGCCCAGGTCCCGCGCCTTGGTGTCGCTCATGATGACCAGCGCCGCGGCGCCGTCGTTCAGCGGGCAGCAGTTGCCGGCGGTGACCAGGCCGTCGGGGCGGAAGACGGGCTTGAGGCCCTCCACGCCCTCCAGGGTCACGCCGGCGCGCGGACCGTCGTCGGCGGAGACCACGGTGCCGTCCGGGGTCGTGACCGGGGTGATCTCGCGGGCCCAGAAGCCGTTCTTGATGGCCTCTTCGGCCAGGTTCTGCGAGCGCACGCCGAACTCGTCCATGTCCCGGCGGGTCACGCCCTTGATGCGGGCCAGGTTCTCGGCGGTCTGGCCCATCGCGATGTACGCGTCCGGGACGAGGCCGTCCTCGCGCGGGTCGTGCCAGGAGCTGCCGCCGTTCTGCGCGACGGCGGCCGTACGGGCCTCCGCCTCGGCGAAGAGCGGGTTGTGCGTGTCCGGGAGGCCGTCCGAGGAGCCCTTGGCGAACCGGGAGACCATCTCGACGCCCGCGGAGATGAACACGTCGCCCTCGCCCGCCTTGATGGCGTGCAGGGCCATCCGCGAGGTCTGCAGGGAGGAGGAGCAGTAGCGGGTGACCGTCAGGCCCGGCAGGTGGTCCATGCCCATCTGCACGGCCACGATGCGGCCCAGGTTGTGGCCCTGCTCGCCGCCCGGGAGGCCGCAGCCGAGCATCAGGTCGTCGATCTCGCGCGGGTCCAGACCGGGGACCTTGGCGAGCGCGGCCTGGATGATCGTCGCGGTCAGGTCGTCCGGACGGACGTCCTTGAGCGACCCCTTGCCGGCGCGTCCGATGGGCGACCGGGCGGTGGAAACGATGACGGCTTCGGGCATCGGGGCTCCAAGGGTGTGTAGCGGCTCTAACCGGGACCGCAAGCGAAGTTACCGCCCCGTACGGTCGAGGTCACCGGCCTTGCGGTGTGATGCCCGTCGCTCCCGCGGGGACGGCGGGTACCGCGCGGCCCGCGGCCGGGCCCCCGTCCGTTCGCCTCCAGTGTGCTCCCGCACGGCGTCCCGGGGTCCGGCGGGGCGGCTCGGTCAGGACACCGGAGCCTCCGGGTCCGGGGTCGGGGCGTGGGCCGGGTCCTCGCCCGGAAGGCGCCGCCGCCGGCGGTGCTTGAGGAGCGCCCAGGGCCCGCGCGCGGCCGTGACCTCCGTACCCGCCTGGCCCGCCGCGGCGGACGCCGCCTCGGCGACCGGGAGCATGTCCTCGTCGCGCGAGACGTCCAGCCGGTCCGACTCGGGCCAGACGCCGAGCGCCGCGCACAGGGTCGGCAGTACGGCCATGGCGGCGGTCGCGTACCCCTCCGCCGAGGGGTGGTAGGAGTCCGGGCCGAACATCTCGCGCGGGTTCGCGGCGAACTCGGGCCCCAGCAGGTCCCCCATGGAGACCGTGCGGGCGCCCAGCGCGACCACTCCTATGGTCTGCGCGGCGGCCAGCTGGCGCGAGACCCGGCGGGCCACCCAGCGCAGCGGCTGGTACACCGGCTCGATGGTGCCCAGGTCCGGGCAGGTGGCCACGACGACCTCGGCGCCGGCGAGCCGCAGTCTGCGCACCGCCGAGGTCAGCAGCCGCACGGACTGGGTCGGCGGCATCCGGCGCGTCACGTCGTTCGCCCCGATCATGATCACGCACACGTCCGGGGCCGGCCCCGCACCGTCCAGCAGCATCCCCACCTGGCGGTCCAGGTCGTCCGACATGGCACCCGACACCGCGACGTTGCGCAGCTCCACCGGGCGCTCCGCCACCGCCGCCAGCCCCGAGGCCAGCAGGGCCGCGGGCGTCTGGCGGGCCCGCCGCACGCCGAGGCCGGCCGCCGTCGAGTCGCCCACCATGCCCAGGCGCAGCGGCCCGGGGCTCAGCTCCGGCCCGCCGAACTCGCTCCCGTACAGCCCGTCCGCGCGCGGCGGATCCGGCAGCCCGCTGCCGACCGTCCGCTTGGCGAACTGCACCTCGGCCAGTACCAGTCCCACCGCGGCGGCCCCCACCAGCCCGAGCCCGCCCCCGCCGTACGCTGCCCCCGCCGCGATCCGGCGGGCCGTTCTCGCCCTGGACACCCTTCAGGCCACCTCCGTCGGTCCTCGTTGACCTTCCTGCCCCGTACGGACGGTCGGCCAATCCCTTTCGGCATACTCTGGCCGGACCTCCCGGAGAACCCGTGGAGTCCCCTCCTTGGAGAACATGGTGCAATTCCACGACTCGATGATCAGCCTCGTCGGCAACACCCCGCTGGTGAAGCTCAACCGTGTGACCGAAGGCCTCCGGGCCACCGTCCTTGCGAAGGTCGAGTACTTCAATCCCGGTGGATCCGTGAAGGACCGGATCGCCGTACGGATGATCGAGGCCGCCGAGCAGAGCGGAGCCCTCAAGCCCGGCGGCACCATCGTGGAGCCGACCAGCGGCAACACGGGGGTAGGACTCGCCATCGTGGCCCAGCAGAAGGGCTACAAGTGCATCTTCGTCTGCCCTGACAAGGTGTCCCTGGACAAGATCAACGTCCTGCGTGCGTACGGCGCCGAGGTCGTGGTCTGCCCGACCGCCGTCGACCCGGACCACCCGGACTCGTACTACAACGTCTCCGACCGCCTCGTGCGCGAGACGCCGGGGGCCTGGAAGCCCGACCAGTACAGCAACCCGAACAACCCCCGTTCGCATTACGAGACCACCGGTCCCGAACTGTGGGAACAGACTGAGGGGAAGATCACCCACTTCGTCGCGGGCGTCGGCACGGGCGGCACCATTTCCGGCACCGGCAACTACCTCAAGGAGGTCAGCGGCGGGAAGGTCAAGATCATCGGCGCCGACCCCGAGGGCTCGGTCTACTCCGGCGGTTCCGGCCGTCCGTACCTCGTCGAGGGCGTCGGCGAGGACTTCTGGCCGACCGCCTACGACCCGGACGTCACCGACGAGATCATCGCGGTGTCCGACAAGGACTCCTTCCAGATGACCCGCCGCCTCGCCAAGGAGGAGGGCCTGCTCGTCGGCGGCTCCTGCGGCATGGCGGTCGTCGCCGCCCTGCGCGCCGCCGAGGGCCTGGGCCCCGACGACGTGGTCGTCGTCCTGCTGCCCGACAGCGGACGCGGTTACCTGAGCAAGATCTTCAGCGACGAGTGGATGGCCGGACACGGCTTCCTGGAGGAGGCCGGTCCCGCCGCGCGGATCGGCGCCGTGCTCGCGGACAAGGAGGGCGCCATGCCGTCCCTCGTCCACATGCACCCCGAGGAGACCGTCGGCGAGGCGATCGAGGTCCTGCGCGAGTACGGCGTCTCGCAGATGCCGATCGTCAAGCCGGGCGCCGGCCACCCGGACGTGATGGCCGCCGAGGTCATCGGCTCCGTCGTCGAGAAGGAACTGCTGGCCGCGCTGTTCGCGAAGCGCGCCTCGCTGGGCGACCCGCTGGAGAAGCACATGAGCGCCCCGCTCCCGCAGGTCGGCTCCGGCGAGCCGGTGTCCGAACTGATGGCGGTGCTCGGCGAGGCGGACGCCGCGATCGTGCTGGTGGAGGGCAAGCCCACGGGCGTCGTCAGCCGCCAGGACCTGCTGGCGTTCCTGGCCAAGGGCGCGAAGTAGCACCTGCGGCGGGCGGTACCGGCTGCGGTACGGGCGGTGCGGGCGGTGCGGGCTGCGGTACGGGCCGTACGGGGCCGCGCGCGGCCGTCGCGCAATCGGTACGGCCCTGTCACGTGGCGGCAGCACCGGCTTAACACGGCTCCGGCACAGTGGTGGTTGTCGGCAGGGAGGACCGGGAGACCGGAACCCCGGCCGGCACCACCGAACGGCGTTTGCGCACCTCCGGAGCGGCTCCCGGACCGCGTGGACGCCACGGACGCGGACGGCCCTGACCCGGCCCGTGTCCTCGCGGGGACCGCCGTCGTCCCGCCCCCGGGCAACCGGGGTGCGGCGGTCCCCGCGTGTTTTTCCCTCAGTCCGGGGTGGGTCGGGTGCGGTGCAGGCGCTTGCGGGCGTGGATGAAGTTCACGCCGACGATCCCCGCCCACGTGACCAGCAGCCCCTCCAGGCCCCCGGCCTGCGTCGCGCCGACGGCGGACAGCGGGATCGCCAGCACCAGCGTGATGACGGCGAAGCCGAAGCGCTCCCCGAAGTTCGCGTCCCCCGTCGCGGAGCGCGCCGCGGGCCCGTCCCCGCGGGCGGCGGCCAGGCGTTCCTCCGCCAGTCGGCGCCGGACCTGCGTGTCCACCTTCTCGACGAACGAGTCCACCAGCGCGGCCTCGTACTCCGGACCCAGCTCCCGCCGGGCGTCCAGGGTGGCGTCGAGTTCCTTCTTCAGCTCTTGGGTGTGGGCGTCCATCCCTCCACCGTAGGAACGCGCGCGGGCCCCCGCACGGGGGCTGTCCCCCGTATCCGGATCGTGGGCGCGGGTTGCCGAGCTGCATAAGCGCATGCAGAGTGCTCGGTGACTGAATAACCGGAGGGGACGGGATGAGCGACAGCCCGGCAGCGCGCCTGCAGAAACTGTTCGAGGGGCACCGCCTGACGCCGACCCAGCGGCGCATCGCGCACTGCATGGTGCGCGGCGCCGCGGAGGTGCCGTTCCTGTCGAGCGTGGAGCTCGCCGAGCTGGCCGGCGTCAGCCAGCCCTCGGTGACCCGTTTCGCGGTGGCGCTGGGATTCGACGGCTACCCCGCGCTCCGCCGCCACCTGCGCGACGTGGCCCCCGCCGAGCGGGCCGGCGCCGCGCACGAGGACGCGTACAACGAGTACCAGCAGGCCGTCCAGGGCGAGATCGAGAACCTGCGGCAGCTGTCGGCCGCGCTCGCCGACCCCGGGCCGGTCCAGGAGGCGGGGCGGCTGCTCGCCGCGTCGACACCGCTGCCGGTGCTGGGGCTGCGGGCGGCGTCGTCGCAGGCGCGCGGCTTCGCGTACTTCGCCGCCAAGGTGCATCCGGACGTACGGCTCCTCGACGAGGGCGGCTCGATGCTGGAGGACCGCATCGACGCGGCCCGCTCCGAGGGGGCCACGGCGCTGCTCTGCTTCGCGCTGCCGCGCCATCCCCGGGAGGTCGTGGAGACCCTGGAACGCGCCCGGGGGGACGGGCTGACCGTGGTGACGGTCGCGGACTCGGCCTTCGCGCCGGTGGCCCGCCACTCGGACCTGCTGATCCCGGCGCCGGTCGGGACCGGGCTGGCCTTCGACACGGCGTGCGCGCCGATGCTGCTGGGGCGGGTGCTGCTGGAGGCGATGGCGGACGCGCTGCCCGACGCGCAGGCGCGGCTGGAGGCCTTCGACGCCAGGGCCGCTGCGCGGGGCCTGTTCGTGGAGTAGCCCCGGCGGGCCCGACGCGGCGCTCCGGCGCCGCTACAGCAGCGCGTCGCGCCAGGCGGCACCGGCCTCCGTGACGAGGTCCGCCAGCGGCTGCCCCGGCCGGACCACCGCGAAGCGGACCCGGCCCGACGGCGTGAGCGTGTAGCCGTGGACCGCCGGCCGCGGGAGGCTGTTGTAGCCGTAGTGCGCGGTGAAGAAGTACGCCCCCGTGTCGGGGACGCCGATCAGGTCGCCCGGGGCGAGCTCCGGCAGCTCCCGCCCCGTGGCCAGCAGGTCCGCGGCGAAACAGGCGGGGCCCGCGATGTCCTGGGCGACCGGCGGCCCGGTCTTCGGCGCGCCCCGCGCGTCGTACGGCAGGATCCGCAGCGGCCACTCCGCCGGGGCGTACACGGTACGGGTCGCCAGTTGCACCCCCGCGTGGGTGACGGCGACGGCGCGGCCCCCGGCGGTCTTCGTGTACTCCACCCGGGCCAGGACCAGCCCCTGCTTGGCCAGCAGGGACCGGCCGAACTCCGTCACCAGGCCGTACGAGCCGTCGAAGAGCGCCGGTACGGCGGCGCGGAGGGCGGCCGCGTACTGCGCGTACGTCGGCCCGCCCGTGTCGCTGGAGAAGTCGACCGGCAGGCCCCCGCCGATGTCGAGGGTGTCGACCTGGCGGCGCCCGACGGCCCGGTTGATCTCCTCGGCCAGCGCGTGCAGCTCCCGCACGCCCTCCGCCATCAGCGTCAGCGGTACGCCCTGGGAGCCCGAGTGGGTGTGCAGCCGGGTCAGCCAGGGCCGGTCCGCGAAGGCCCGTACGAGCCACGCGCGGGCTCCCGGGTCGCGCAGCGCGATGCCGAACTTCGAGGTCGCCGTCGCGGTGGACAGCGCGCCGATCGAGCCCGCGCCGGTCTGCGGGTTGATCCGGACCCCGATCGGCGGGTGGGGGGCGCCCGCCGGGCGCGAGCCGAGGAGGGCGTCCAGGCGCCCCAGTTCCTGGCGGTTGTCGACGTTGACGGCGATGCCCGCCGTGAGGGCCTCGCCCAGTTCCGCCACCGTCTTGGCCGGGGAGTCCAGGACCGTGTCCCGTGCCGGTACCCCGGCCGCCCGGGCCAGCGCCAGCTCCCCGGGGCCGGCCACCTCGCAGCCGAGGCCGGCGTCCGAGAGCAGCCGCAGTACGGGCACGAGCGGGGCGGCCTTCACGGCGAAGGCGTGCAGCACGGGGGTGCCGGGCGCCACGGCGGCGGCGAAGGCGGCGGTCAGCTCGGCCGCGGCGGCCCGGATGCCGGCCACGTCCAGCAGGCAGACCAGCGGCTCCTCCCCGCCCACCAGCCCCTGGGCGACCGCGGCCCGCACGACCCGCTCCCGCCGCCGCGCCCCGGCCGTCCCGGCTCCGTCCATCTCCGCGACCTCCGCCCGTGTCCCGCACGTCCTGCGGCCAGTCCACCACCTTTCCCCCTCCCGCGTCCTCGCACTGGCCCGCACTCGCCCGCCCGCAGCTGTTGACTGAATCTATTCAGGGAGCGAGGATGTGAATGGATTGACCAACATCGGAGGAGGCACAGCCATGTCAGGACCTCGCCCCGTACGGGCCTCGCGCGGTACCGCACTCAGCACCCTGGGATGGCAGCAGGAGGCCGCGCTGCGGATGCTCCAGAACAACCTCGACCCCGAGGTCGCCGAGCACCCCGACAAGCTCGTCGTCTACGGCGGCACCGGCAAGGCCGCCCGCGACTGGCGCTCGTACGATGCGATGGTCCGCACGCTGCAGACCCTCAAGCAGGACGAGACGATGCTCGTCCAGTCCGGCCGCCCGGTCGGCGTCATGCAGACCCACGAGTGGGCGCCGCGCGTCCTGCTCGCCAACTCCAACCTCGTCGGCGACTGGGCCAACTGGGAGGAGTTCCGCCGCCTGGAGCAGCTCGGCCTGACCATGTACGGGCAGATGACGGCCGGCTCGTGGATCTACATCGGCACCCAGGGCATCCTCCAGGGCACCTACGAGACCTTCGCGGCCGTCGCGGCCAAGAAGTTCGGCGGCACCCTCGCCGGCACCATCACCCTCACCGCCGGCCTGGGCGGCATGGGCGGCGCCCAGCCGCTCGCCGTGACGATGAACGACGGCGTCGCGATCTGCATCGACGTCGACCCCCGCGCCATCGAGCGCCGCATCGAGCACCGCTACCTGGACGTGCGGGCCGACAGCCTCCAGCACGCGCTCCAGCTGGCCGTCGAGGCCCGCGACGCCCGCAAGCCGCTCTCCATCGGCCTGCTCGGCAACGCCGCCGAGCTCCTCCCGCGGATGCTGGCCGAGGGCGCGCCGATCGACATCGTCACCGACCAGACCAGCGCGCACGACCCGCTGGCCTACCTCCCCGTCGGGGTGGACCTCGACGACATGGCGGCCTACGCGGCCAAGGACCCGGCCGGCTTCACCACCCGGGCCCGCGAGTCCATGGCCGCGCACGTCGAGGCCATGGTCGGCTTCATGGACGCAGGCGCCGAGGTCTTCGACTACGGCAACTCCATCCGCGGCGAGGCCCAGCTGGCCGGCTACGACCGCGCCTTCGCCTTCCCCGGCTTCGTCCCCGCCTACATCCGGCCGCTGTTCTGCGAGGGCAAGGGCCCCTTCCGGTGGGCCGCCCTGTCCGGCGAGGCCTCCGACATCCACAAGACCGACAAGGCGATCCTCGACCTCTTCCCGGAGAACGAGTCCCTGCACCGCTGGATCAAGATGGCCGGCGAGCGGGTCCACTTCCAGGGCCTGCCCGCGCGGATCTGCTGGCTCGGCTACGGCGAGCGCGACAAGGCCGGCGAGCGGTTCAACGACATGGTCGCGAGCGGCGAACTGGCCGCCCCGCTGGTCATCGGCCGCGACCACCTCGACTGCGGCTCCGTGGCCTCCCCGTACCGCGAGACCGAGGCCATGCTCGACGGCTCCGACGCCATCGCCGACTGGCCGCTGCTCAACGCCATGGTCAACGTCGCCTCCGGCGCCTCCTGGGTCTCCCTGCACCACGGCGGCGGCGTCGGCATGGGCCGCTCCATCCACGCGGGCCAGGTCACCGTCGCCGACGGCACCCCGCTGGCCGGCGAGAAGATCCGCCGCGTCCTCACCAACGACCCGGGCATGGGCGTCATCCGCCACGTCGACGCCGGCTACGACATCGCCGAGTCGGTCGCGGACGAGCGCGGCGTCCGCGTCCCCATGCGCGAGGGTGACGGCGCGTGAGCGAGGCGCCCGCGGGCGAGGCCCCCTCCTTCCACCGCATGTGGGCGGAGCTCGCGCCCATCGGCCGCGACAGCGGCTCCGGCGGCTACCGCCGCTACGCCTGGACCGGGGCGGACGCCGACTGCCGGGCCTGGTTCCAGGAGCAGGCGCGGGCGCGCGGCATGGCGTACGAGACCGACCGCAACGGCAACCAGTGGGCCTGGCTCGGCGACCCCCTCGCGGGGGACGCCGTGGTCACCGGCTCGCACCTGGACTCCGTCCCCGACGGCGGGGCCTTCGACGGCCCCCTCGGGGTGGTGTCCTCCTTCGCGGCCCTGGACGAACTCCGCAGGAGGGGCGCGGAGTTCGCCAGGCCCCTGGCCATCACCAACTTCGGTGACGAGGAAGGGGCCCGCTTCGGCCTCGCCTGCGTCGGCTCCCGGCTCGCGGCCGGGCAGCTGACCCGGGAGAAGGCCTACGAGCTCCGCGACGCCGACGGCGTCAGCCTGCCGAGCGCCATGGAGGCCGCCGGGCACGACCCCGGCGCCATCGGGGCGGATCCCGAACGCCTCGCCCGGATCGGCGCCTTCGTCGAACTGCACGTGGAGCAGGGCCGCGCCCTCGACCTCAGCGGCGACCGGGTCGGCATCGCGTCCGCGATCTGGCCGCACGGCCGCTGGCGGTTCGACTTCCGCGGCGAGGCCAACCACGCCGGCACCACCCGGCTCGTGGACCGGCGCGACCCGATGCTGACGTACGCGGCCACCGTCCTCGCGGCCCGTACCGAGGCGGCGCTCGCCGGCGCCGTCGCCACCTTCGGGAAGATCTCCGTCGAGCCCAACGGGGTCAACGCGATCCCGTCCCTGGTGCGTGGCTGGCTCGACTCCCGCGCCGCCGACCAGGCCACCCTCGACACGGTGGTCACCGCCGTCGAGAAGGCCGCCCGCGAGCGCGCCGACCAGGACGGCACCGACCTCGCGGTCGTCCGCGAGTCCTTCACCCCGGTCGTCGAGTTCGAGCACGCCCTGCGCGACGAGCTGAACCGGATCCTGGGCGGGGCGGTCCCCGTCCTCGGCACCGGGGCGGGACACGACGCCGGAATCCTCTCCGCGGCCGTCCCGACCGCGATGCTGTTCGTACGGAACCCGACCGGCGTCTCCCACTCCCCGCGGGAGTTCGCCGCCGAGGACGACTGCGTGGCCGGCGTCCTCGCCCTCGCCGACGTACTGGAAGGACTCGCATGCAGTCGAAGGGGCACGCGGTGACCGCGCGGAAGACGTACTGGCTGGAACACGCCTGGCTGGGCACCCACGTCGGGCCGGGCGTGGCCCTGGCCGTATCGGCCGACGGCCGCATCGCGGCCCTGCGCACCGGCGCGGACACCCCGCCGCCGGGCGCCGAGCCGCTGCGCGGCCTGACGATCCCGGGCCTGGCGAACGCCCACTCCCATTGCTTCCACCGCGCATTGAGGGGAACCGTCCAAGCCGCGGCCGAGCTGTCCGTACCGGGACCGGCGACCGCGGACAGCCAGGCGGGATCACCCCCGCGTGCGCGGGGAGCGGGCGCGGTGGAAGCCATGGGGCGTGCGCCGGATTCCTTCTGGACCTGGCGCGAGGTCATGTACGGAGTGGCCCAGAAACTCACCCCGGACCGCTACTACGCGCTCGCGCGTGCGACGTACGCGGAGATGGCGCTGGCCGGCATCACGAACGTCGGTGAGTTCCACTACGTCCACCACGCCCCCGGCGGCGCCCCCTACGCCGACCCGAACGCCATGGGCGAGGCGCTCATCGAGGCCGCCGCCGCGGCCGGCATCCGCATCACCCTCCTCGACACGGCCTACCTGTCCGCCGGCTTCGGCCAGGCCCCCGAACCGCACCAACTGCGCTTCTCCGACGGCACCGCCGAGGCCTGGGCGGAGCGCGTCTCGGCCCTCAAGCCCCGCGAGCACGCGCTGATCGGCGCCGCGATCCACTCGGTCCGCGCCGTGCCCGCCGACCAGTTGGCCGCCGTCGCGGACTGGGCCCGGGAGCGGCAGGCCCCCCTGCACGTCCACCTCTCCGAGCAGACCGCCGAGAACGACGCCTGCCGGGCCGCCCACGGCCGCACCCCGACCCAGCTCCTCGCCGACCACGGGGTCCTCGGCCCGCGCACCACCGGCGTCCACAACACCCACCTCACCGACGAGGACATCGCCCTGCTCGGCGGCACCTCCACCGGCACCTGCATGTGCCCCACCACCGAACGCGACCTCGCCGACGGCATCGGCCCGGCGACCCGCCTCCAGCACGCGGGCAGCCCGCTGTCGCTCGGCAGCGACAGCCACGCGGTGATCGACCTGCTGGAGGAGGCCCGGGCGATGGAGCTCAACGAGCGCCTGCGCAGCCGCACCCGGGGGCACTGGACGGCGAACGCCCTGCTGTCCGCCGCCACCGCCGAGGGCCATGCCGCCCTCGGCCGGCCCGACGCGGGCCGGCTGGAGCAGGGCGCGCTCGCGGACTTCACCACCATCGCCCTGGACTCCGTCCGCACGGCCGGCCCCCTGCCGCACCTGGGAGCCGAGACGGCGGTGTTCGCCGCCACGGCGGCGGACGTCCGCCACACCGTGGTCGGCGGCCGCCACGTCGTCCGTGACGGCGCCCACACCCTGGTCGGCGACGTCCCCTCGGCCCTGGCCGAGTCCATCGCCGCCCTCCGCGCCTGACCGACCGTTCCGCCTGGGGCGGGCTCATTCCCCCACCCCGCCGCTTCCCGAAACCCGGCTCCGCCCGGACCCGGTCCTCAAGCGCCGGACGGGCTGAAGACAGCCCCGCCGGCGTGTGAGGCGCCGGGTCCGGGGCGGAGTTCCCGTCCTGAGAGGAACCCGTGACCACCACCGCCATCACCAACATCGGCAGCCTCGTCACCAATGACCCCGCCCTCGGCGACGGCACCCCCCTCGGCCTCATCCGGGACGCGGCCGTCGTCATCGAGGACGGGGCCATCGCCTGGGTCGGCCCCGCCGGCAACGCGCCCGCCGCCGACACCGCGTACGACGCGCACGGCCG
Source organism: Streptomyces sp. NPDC055254 (assembly GCF_053606025.1). Classification (NCBI taxonomy): domain Bacteria; kingdom Bacillati; phylum Actinomycetota; class Actinomycetes; order Kitasatosporales; family Streptomycetaceae; genus Streptomyces; species Streptomyces sp. NPDC055254. The sequence goes on from NZ_JBSGQV010000018.1 coordinate 81,906, forward strand.
CGCCGTCATCCCCGGCTTCGTCGACTCCCACTCGCACCTGGTCTTCGCCGGCGACCGCACCGCCGAGTTCAACGCCCGGATGTCCGGACGCGGTTACACCGCCGGCGGCATCCGCACCACGGTCGCCGCCACCCGCGCCGCCAGCGACGCCGAGCTGGAGGCCAACCTGCTGCGCCACCTCCACGAGGCCCTCCGCCAAGGCACCACCACCTTCGAGACCAAGTCCGGCTACGGCCTCACCGTCGCCGACGAGGCCCGCGCCCTGCGCATCGCCGCCGCGCACACCGAGGAGGTCACCTACCTCGGCGCGCACATCGTCTCCCCCGACTACGCCGAGGACCCGGCCGCCTACGTCGACCTCGTCACCGGCGAGATGCTGGCGGCCTGCGCCCCCTACGCCCGCTGGGTCGACGTGTTCTGCGAGAAGGGCGCCTTCGACGGGGACCAGGCCCGGGCGGTCCTGACCGCCGGCGCCGCCGCCGGGCTGATCCCGCGCGTCCATGCCAACCAGCTCGGCCACGGCCCCGGCGTCCAGCTCGCCGTCGAGCTCGAAGCGGCCTCCGCCGACCACTGCACCCACCTCACCGACGCCGACGTGGACGCGCTCGCCCAGGCCCGCGCGACCACCGTGGCCACCCTGCTGCCGGGTGCCGAGTTCTCCACCCGCGCCCAGTGGCCCGACGCCCGCCGGCTGCTCGACGCCGGTGCGACCGTCGCGCTGTCCACCGACTGCAACCCCGGCTCCTCCTACACCAGTTCCATGCCGTTCTGCATCGCCCTCGCGGTCCGGGACATGCGGATGACCCCCGACGAGGCCCTCTGGTCGGCCACCGCCGGCGGGGCCCGCGCGCTGCGCCGCGGCGACATCGGCGCCGTCACCCCCGGGGCCCGCGCGGATCTGTCCCTCCTCGACGCCCCGAGCCACGTCCACCTCGCCTACCGGCCCGGCGTCCCCCTCGTCTCGGCCGTCTGGCAGCGCGGCGTACGGGTGCCCGCGCCGGCTCCTGTGGCCTGAAACCGTGCGGCCGACGGGCCGTCGATCCGGGCCGTCCTTTGTCTTCCCTCCGTAAGGCCCCCGGCGTACCTTGAGCCACTGATCTGATGTGTCGTCAGTAACTCGTGGCCCGAGGGGAAGACGAAGGTGTCCAACCGGAAACGCTCCACCGCGCTCGCGCTGGCCTCCGCGCTGGCCGGATCGGCGGTGCTGCTGGCCGCCCCCGCAGCCCACGCCGAGGTCGTCGACGTGGCCTACGACTGCAAGACCCCGATCGGGGACAAGTCGGCCGTGTCGCCCATCGACATCAAGGCCGTCAAGGAGGGCGACTCCTACAAGCTCACGATGTCCTTCCAGAAGGGCGTCTCCTCCAGCCCGATCGAGCTGGGCAAGGGCGCGATGTCCCCGAGCGCGGTCATCCTCGCCGACGGCGCGGAGAAGGTGTCCGTACCGGTCTCCGGGCCGCCCAACGCCGAGGCCGCGCCCGCCGACACGCCCATCAGGATCACCGACCTCTCGGGCACCTACACGCCCGGGAAGAGCGGCAAGGTCACCTTCACCGCCGGGGTCCTCACCATCAAGGCGATGGGCACCACCACCACCTGCGTCCCCGGCAACAACCCCCGGCCCGCACTGGAACTGGACGTCACGGCGCCCGGCGCCGCCGCCCGGTCCGGCGGCGGGGCGGCCGGCGACACCCTCCCGCAGACCGGGCCCGTCGACTCCGCCCTCGCCCTCGGCACTTTCGGCGCCACCGTGCTGCTGTCCGGCGCCGCCGGTGTCCTCTGGCTGACCCGGCGCGGCCGGCGGACCCGGTCCTGAACGGAGCACCCCCGGCCATGCCCGTGCTCCACAGCCTCCGGCGCCCCGGCGCCCCCTTCCTCACCGCCCTCGCCGCCCTCGCGCTGTACGCGGGCCCCGCGCATCCCGCCGCCGCCGACGGGTCCGGCTGGACCGCCGAGCCCGCCGCGGGCACCGCCGCCACCCGGGCCGGCGGCGCCCGCCCGTACTTCTACCTCGCGGGCGCCCCCGGTTCCGTGCTGGAGGACCGCCTCGCCCTGGCCAACACCACCGAGCAGGAGCGCACCGTCACCCTGCGCGGCGCCGACGCCCACCACACCGCGGAAGGCGCCCTCGCGGTGCGCCCGGCCGCCCCCGCGACCGCCCCGGCTCCCGGCGCCGGCGCCTGGATCAGCTTCGGCCCCACCGCCACGGTCACGATCCCGCCCCGGACCCGCGCGGTGGTCCCCTTCACCGTCACCGTGCCCCCCGCCTCCGTGCCCGGCGACCACCCCGCCGCCGTGGTCGCCACCGAGGGCGGCCGCGAGGTGGGCGTACGGGTCCACCTGCGGGTCAGCGGGCCGACCCTCGCCGCCCTCACCGTCGAGGACGTCGCCGTACGCGGCCGGGGCGCCACCGCGCGGGTCGCGTACACCCTGGTCAACCGGGGCAACGTCGCCCTCGCCCCCGAGCTGGAGGTCCGCGCCGTCGGCCGCCTCGGCGACGTCCCCGGACGCGGCCCCCGCACCCTGCCCGTGGAACTGCTCCCCGGCCGGCGGATCGAGCTGACCGAGCCCTGGCCCGGTGCCCCCGTCCTGGACCGGGTCCGCGTCACCGTCGCCGTCACCGCCCCCGGCGGCGCCCGGGCCGAGGCGAGCACCTCCGCGTGGTTCGTGCCGTGGCGGATCGCCGGCTGGACCGGCGCGGGGCCGGCCGCCCTCACCGGGACCGCGGCGGCCGCGCTGCACCTCGTACGGGGCCGGCGGCCCGGGCAGGGGCGGCCGCGCGGCGGGCCGCCCGGCGCGGCCCCCGGGCCGGGGCCCGCCCACGGACCGGAACACGAACTGACGGGAGCAGTCACGTGAGTGCCATGCCCGGCCCCGGCGCCACCGCACGACTCGCGGCCCTCCTCGCGGCGGGGCTGGCGGTGTGCGCCCTGATCCTGGCGCCCGCGCCCCCGGCCGCCGCCGACGAGGGCAGGGCGGCCGCGGCCCTCTCGCTCCAGGAGACCGCCAAGGGCACCGAGATCACGGTCACCGGCACCGGCTGGCGGCCGAAGACGATGGTGATGCTGCTGGTCTGCGGGCAGAACATGATCGGCGGCACGAACAGCTGCGCCAACGCCGACGGCGCCGCCGTCCCGGTCGCCGACGACGGACGCTTCGCCGCCCAACTGCCCGTGGTGGCACCGCCCAAGCCCTGCCCGTGCGTCGTCAACGTCACCTCCGTCAACGGCGACCGGTCCACCGTGGCCCTTCCGCTGAAGATCACCGACCACCCGGTGGCCGAGCTGCCCGCCGAATCCGGCACCGCCCGCCTCGCGATGCTCACCGGCGTCCGGCTGGAGGGCGAGGACGGGGTGCTCACCTGGTTCGGGGCCCCGCCGAGCCGGAAGTTCACGGTCACCGTCGGCAACCTCGGCTCCGCCCCCGTCGAGGACCCCGTCTTCCAGCTCGGTACCGCCCACGGGGTGTTCGCGCCTCTGTGGGAGGAGGTCCGCTGGAAGGGCACCATCGCCCCCGGCGGCAAGGCGGAGATCGCCCTGGACGTCGCCCTCGCCGCGGGGGCCCACGGGGACTACACCCTCTCCCTCAAGTACGGCGAGACCGTCGTGGCCACCCAGCCCTGGGGCGTGGACCGGCCGTACGGGGTCCTGCTCTTCCGGGGCCTGCTCCTGGTGGTGATCCCCGCCGCCGTCTTCCGCGTCGGCATGGCCGTCGTCGACAGGGTCCGCCCCCGCCCCGCGCCGGCCGGCGGACGCCACCGGGACGCGCGGCCCCCGAACGGCCCGGCGGCGGCGACGGCCCGGCTGCCGAGGATCCCCGCCCTACGGGGATTCGCGGCTGCCCGCTCCGCACCGCCGGCCGAGCCCCCCGAGACCACCACGGCGGTCCTGCCGTGGTTCACCCCGGACAGCGCGCCGGAGACAGCACCGCAGACGTCCGCACCGTCTGAGAACCGTTCGACGACGAAGGGACATTCGTGAAGACCCAACGGAGGGTGAGCGCGACCGTGGTCGCGCTGCTGCTCGGCGGCGCGGGTATCGCCACATCGGCTTCTCCCGCCCTGGCCGCCGAGACCACGTACAAGGTCACGTGCGTGCCGCCGGCCGGCGGTGGCGGCCCGGTCGAGGGCGAGACCACGGCCAGGGTCACGGCCCCGGCCGCGGCCAAGGTCGGTGATGAGGTCGATGTGGTCTGGGAGACGGTCAAGCCCGCCTCGAACAACACCGACCTGATGGACATCCCGCAGGACGCCGTCCAGCCGACCGGCTGGATCGCGCTGGGCGGCGGGATGGGCGAGCTCAAGGTCGTCGGGGAGAAGAAGAACCCGCCGATCGCCAAGAAGGCCCCCATGGTCATGTCGGCCATGAAGGGCAAGCTGAAGCTCACCAAGGCCGGCAAGATCACCCTGACGCCCGGCAAGTACGACGTCGCCGTCTCCTTCTCCTTCGGCACGTTCGTCACCAAGTGCGCGCCGCAGGGGAACGTGGCCGCCGGGGCCACCATCGACGTGTCGGCCGGCTCCACCAACGGCGGCACGAACAACGGCGGCACGAACAACGGCGGCACGAACAACGGAGGCACGAACAACGGAGGCACGAACAACGGAGGCACCACCGGCAACGGCGGCGCCGCCAACGGCGGCGCCACCGCCGGCTCCGGGGGTCAGACCGACTTCCCGGGCAAGCCCGTCGAGGTCGCCTTCGACTGCGGCCCCGTCGTTCCCGGCGGCATCAAGACCCCGGTCACGATCAACGCGAAGAAGAAGGGCGGCGGCTACGACCTGACCGTCAAGACCGCCAAGGGCGCGATGGCGGCGCCCATGGCCCTGCCCGCGGGGGCGCTCAAGCCCTCGATGAACGTCAAGCTGGGCGGCGCCGACACCGGCGTGGTCAAGGTCTCCGGCCCGGCCAACGCGGAGGCCATCCCGGACAAGGGCCCGGTCAGCCTCAGCGACATGACCGGCACCTACACGCCCGGCAAGACCGGCAAGGTGACGCTGAGCCCGGACCAGCTGACGATCGACGTCACGATGGCGCCGGGCGCCACGCCGATCAACGTCCCGTGCAAGGCGGCCAGCAGCGGCGTCTCACTGGAGCTGGACACCACCGCGCAGCAGGGCGGATCAGGCTCCCCGTCCGGCACCGGCAGCACCTCCTCCGCCGCCACCTCGGGCAACCTCGCCGAGACCGGCGCGCAGGACGAGGGCGGCATCAAGGCCCTGGCCCTGATCGCCGGCACGGTGATCCTGCTCGGCGCAGCGGTGTTCACCTTCACCCCGTGGCGCCGTCTGCGCGGCACCCGCCGCTAGTCCCCGTACGACAGGACGGCCCGGCACACCTCGCGGTGTGCCGGGCCGTCCCGGTGAGGCAGCGGTTCAGGGCGTCAGCGGACGTCGCCCATCAGCGACTGGACCTTCTTGCGGTACATGTAGATCGCGAAGCCGGCGAGCACCGCGAGCGCGGCCTGCGCGCCGATGATCGAGGTGCCGTTCAGGTCGACCCCGGCGATCGAGAGCAGACCCGTGGTGCAGTCACCGGCGGTGACGGCGAGGAACCAGACACCCATCATCTGGCTCGCGTACTTCTGCGGGGCCATCTTGGTGGTGACCGACAGACCCACCGGCGACAGGCACAGCTCGGCGATCGTCTGGATCATGTAGATCGAGACCAGCCACATCGGGCTCACCTTGTCGCCGCCGTTCGCCATGCCCATCGGCACGACGAAGACGAAGAACGAGGCGCCCACGAGGACCAGGGCCATCGAGAACTTCACGATGGTGCTCGGTTCCTGGTTCTTGCGTGCCAGCCAGATCCACAGCCAGGCGAAGACCGGGGCCAGGGACATCACGAAGAGCGGGTTCAGCGACTGGAACCACGTCGAGGGGAAGTCGAAGCCGAAGACGGTGTTCGCGGAGTTCTTCTCGGCGAAGGCGGCCAGCGTGGAACCACCCTGGTCGTAGATCATCCAGAAGACGGCGGCGGCGACGAAGAACCAGATGTAGCCGTTCATCTTCGACTGCTCGGGCGCCGACAGGTCCTTGTCGCGCTTGATGCGGACGAGGACGCCGACCGGGATCAGCAGACCGGCGAGGGTCAGCGGCACCAGGGCCCAGTTCAGGGTGAAGATGCCGGTGAAGGCGATGACCGCGTAGAAGGCGGCCACGACGCCGACGGCGCCGGCGACCTTCATGACGATCGCGGTGCGCTCCTGCGCCGTCAGCGGGTTCGGAACCAGGCTGCTGGTCGGGCTGAGGTGCTTGGTGCCCAGCATGAACTGGATCAGACCCACGGCCATGCCCGCACCGGCCAGGGCGAAGCCCACGTGCCAGTTGACGGTCTGGCCGACGGTGCCGATGACGAACGGCGCGACGAACGCACCGAGGTTGATGCCCACGTAGAAGAGGGTGAAGCCACTGTCACGGCGCGGGTCCTGCGGACCGTCGTAGAGGTGGCCGACCATCGTGGAGATGTTGGCCTTCAGCAGACCGGAACCGGCCGCCACCAGGGCGAGACCGACGAAGAACATCGCCTGGCCCGGCAGGGCGAGCGAGAAGTGGCCCGCCATGATCACGCCACCGGCGATGGCGACCGTCTTGCGGGCACCCCAGACGCGGTCGCCGAACCAGCCACCGGGCAGGGCCATGAGATAGACCATGGCCACGTAGATGGAGTAGATGGCCGTGGCCGTGGCGGCCGTCATGGCCAGACCGCCGCCCTGGCTGTCGGTCGCGGCGTCGACGCCACCCGAGATCAGGTAGACGACGAGGAGGGCGCGCATGCCGTAGTAGGAGAAGCGCTCCCACATCTCGGTCATGAACAGAGTGGCCAGGCCACGGGGGTGGCCGAAGAAGGTCTTCTCGGTGGACGGATCCGCCGGGTCCTTCGTCAGGCTGGAAGCCATGGTCGATCCTTGCTTGCTCGGGACGCCTCGGCCTTGTGAGCTGATGAGCGCCCGGTGAGGGGTGGCCGGCGCCGGCGGCGGACGACCCACCCCACGCCCGGGGGTCTCGCCCCCCACGCATCGGGGGGCGAAAGGGCAGCCGTCACCCGGATCCACGCCCTGTCGCGCACCATCGCGCGCAGGGCCCGACCCACAGGTCATTCGCTGTCATCGAGGCCGGACACAGCAAGTCCGTCACTGCTTCACCAGGACCGCCGAACCGGCCGGAACAGAAATCAGAGACCTTCGGCTCGCTTTTCGGCACAAAGGTCCCCTGGGTAGTGCATCAGGCGTCTCGCCACCATACGACACGACAGTGCCGTATATGGAAGGACTTGAGATATGGATCACAAGGGCGTACGGGAACCGTTTGGCCCTTTTCGAAGGTCCACAATCGTTCATAACCCCAGATCGGCAGGGCTCTGCGGGCAGGCCCCTCCTTTTAGCTCGTGCGGACTACCATCACCCACATGACGCGTGTACTGCTCGCCGAGGACGACGCATCCATCTCGGAACCCCTCGCCCGCGCCCTGCGCCGGGAGGGGTACGAGGTCGAGGTCCGGGAGGACGGCCCCGCGGCCCTGGACGCCGGACTTCAGGGCGGCGTCGACCTCGTCGTCCTGGACCTGGGCCTGCCGGGCATGGACGGCCTGGAAGTGGCCCGCAGACTGCGCGCCGAGGGCCACGGCTTCCCGATCCTGGTCCTCACCGCCCGCGCGGACGAGGTCGACACGGTCGTCGGCCTGGACGCCGGCGCCGACGACTACGTGACCAAGCCCTTCCGGCTCGCCGAGCTGCTGGCCCGGGTCCGGGCCCTGCTCCGGCGCGGCGCCGCCGAGACCGCCCAGCCCCCCGCCACCCACGGCGTGCGGATCGACGTCGAATCGCACCGCGCCTGGATGGGCGACGAGGAGCTCCAGCTCACGGCCAAGGAATTCGACCTGCTGCGGGTCCTGGTCCGCGACGCCGGCCGGGTGGTCACCCGCGACCAGTTGATGCGCGAGGTCTGGGACACCACCTGGTGGTCCTCCACCAAGACCCTCGACATGCACATCTCCTGGCTGCGCAAGAAGCTGGGCGACGACGCCGCCAACCCCCGCTACATCGCCACCGTCCGAGGCGTCGGCTTCCGCTTCGAGAAGAGCTGATCGGGCTCCCCGAGGAATCGGACCCGAGGACTCGACCCGAGGACCCGACCCCCAGGGACCACCCCCAGGGACCCGACCCCGAGGAACCTCCCCAGCCATGCGCCGCCGCCTGATCAACTCCACGCTCGCCGTGGTGCTCGTCGTCATCGCCGTCTTCGGGGTCTCCCTGGTCATCGTGGAGACCCGGACCATCACCAGCAGCGCCCAGGACCGGATCGAGTCCGAAGCGCTGCGGTTGATGGGCATCGTCGAGGCGGACCTCCTGGAGCAGCGGCGGATCGACCCCCGCGCGCTCGCCGAGCAGCTCGACGCCGGCCACTACGCCCGGGTCACCGTGCCCGACCGGCCCGCCGTGGAGGTGGGGGACCGGATCTCCGGCAGCGTCGTGCGGGGCATCGCGCGCGGCGAACAGGGCGAGGTCGTGATCGTCGAGGAGTCCCGCTCCACCGTCACCAGAGAGGTCGGGCGGACCCTGGCCGTGGTCGGCGCCGTGGCCCTGCTGGCCGTCGTGGCGGCCGTACTCCTCGCCGTACGGCAGGCGAACCGGCTGGCCTCCCCGCTCACCGACCTCGCCGAGACGGCGGAACGGCTCGGCTCCGGCGACCCGAGGCCCCGCCACAAGCGGTACGGGGTTCCCGAGCTGGACCGGGTCGCCGACGTACTGGACTCCAGCGCCGAGCGGATCGGCCGGATGCTGACCGCCGAGCGCCGGCTGGCCGCCGACGCCTCCCACCAGCTGCGCACCCCGCTCACGGCCCTGTCCATGCGGCTGGAGGAGATCAGCGTCACCGACGACCTGGCGACGGTACGGGAGGAGGCGACGATCGCCCTCACCCAGGTGGAGCGGCTCACCGACGTGGTCCAGCGGCTGCTGACGAACTCCCGGGACCCCCGCACCGGCTCGGCGGTCCCCTTCGACCTGGACGAGGTCGTCAAACAGCAGGAGGAGGAGTGGCGGCCCGCCTACCGCAGCGCCGGCCGGGCCATCGTGCGCTCCGGCAAGCCCGGCGTACGGGCCGTCGGCACCCCGGGGGCGGTCTCGCAGGTCCTGGCGACCCTGGTGGAGAACGCGCTCATGCACGGCGGCGGGACGGTCGCCCTGCGCACCCGGGTCGTCGGCAACCAGGCGGTGCTGGAGGTCACGGACGAGGGCCCGGGAGTCCCGCCCGACCTCGGCAACCGGATCTTCGAGCGGGCCATCAGCGGCCGCAACTCCACCGGGATCGGCCTGGCGGTCGCCCGGGACCTCGCGGAGGCGGACGGCGGGCGGCTCGAACTGCTCCAGGCGAAGCCGCCGGTCTTCGCCCTGTTCCTCAGCCGGACGGCGCCGGAGCGCGGCGAGCCGCGGCACACGGTCCGCTAGTGCCGTGACCGGCAGGGTCCACCGGGTTCCGACGCCGGCGGGGCCGCTTCCGGGCCCGCGGGCGCGGAAGCGCTAGTTGTTCGCCGGCTCCGGCTCGGGGACCGGCAGCGCCCTCGCCCCGGTCCGGGGCGGCGGCGCCGGCCCGGACACCGGCTCCACGGCCTCGGGCGCCGGTACGGTCTCCGGCTCGGCGGGCAGGGCCTTGAAGACCCAGGTCCGGTAGGACCAGAAGCGGAAGACGGTCGCCGTGCCGATGCCGACGAACTTGAACACGTTCGTCGCGACCGGGCCGTCCCAGCCGAAGCCGTACGTGGCCGCGTACAGCACGCCGTTCTCGATGACCAGGCCGATGGCGCTGAACGCGGCGAACAAGGTCAGCTCACGGGTGCGGCCGCTCTTGGCCCGGTCGCGATAGGCGAAGTAGCGGAAGCCCAGGTAGTTGGTGGCGATGGCCACGACGGTGGCTATCACGCTCGCGCGCACCACCTGGAGGTCGGTCGTGTGCCGGATCAGGTTGAAGACACCCAGATTGACCAGCACGCCCAGACCGCCGACCGCCCCGAACTTGGCGACCTCCCGTACGAGGCCGCGTACGCGTTCGAGAACAGATCCGTTCCCCGGCGTGCTCATCTGCTGGTTCAGTCCCTGTCGGTCACCGCCCCGCACGGGCGCCCGGTCGCATTCCGTCAACCCACTCATCGTAAGTGTCCCCCCTGTGCCCCGCGTGTGCCTTCGGACACCGTGCGACGCACGGCACACCCCCCGGGGCCGTCCCGCACGTTCCGCGCCAGGGCCCGTCCGGATGGCGGAATACCGGCGGATACCCTGGAGGAGTGACGTTCCCGGTAGTCGGCATGGTCGGCGGCGGACAGCTCGCCCGCATGACCCACGAGGCGGGTATCCCCCTCGGAATCAAATTCAAGATCCTCAGTGACACCCCACAGGACTCGGCGGCCCAGGTCGTGAGCGACGTCGTCATCGGCGACTATCGCGACCTGGAGACGCTGCGCGCCTTCGCGCGCGGCTGCGACGTGATCACCTTCGATCACGAGCACGTCCCCACCGAGCACCTCAGGGCCCTGGAAGCGGACGGCATCCCCGTCCGGCCGGGGCCCGACGCGTTGGTGCACGCCCAGGACAAGGGGGTGATGCGCGCCAAGCTCGACGCGATCGGCGCGCCCTGCCCCCGCCACCGGATCGTGAGCGATCCGGCGGACGCGGCGGCCTTCGCGGACGAGGTGGGCGGCTTCCCGATCATCCTCAAGACGGTGCGCGGCGGATACGACGGCAAGGGCGTGTGGTTCGTCCGCGCGCCCGAGGACGCGGAGGCCCCCTTCAAGGCGGGCGTCCCGGTCCTCGCGGAGGAGAAGGTCGATTTCGTCCGCGAGCTCGCGGCCAACATCGTCCGCTCCCCGCACGGCCAGGCGGTGGCCTACCCCGTCGTGGAGTCGGTCCAGGTGGACGGGGTCTGCGACACGGTGATCGCCCCGGCCCCGAACCTCTCGGAGGCCCTGGCGGGCGATGCCCAGGCCCTGGCCCTGCGCATCGCCAAGGAGCTCGACGTGACCGGCCACCTGGCCGTGGAGCTGTTCGAGACCACCGACGGGCGGATCCTGGTCAACGAGCTGGCGATGCGCCCCCACAACAGCGGCCACTGGACCCAGGACGGCGCCGTCACCTCCCAGTTCGCCAACCACGTCCGCGCGGTCCTGGACCTCCCGCTGGGCGACCCGCGCCCCCGGGCCCGCTGGACGGTCATGGCGAACGTACTGGGCGGGGACTACCCCGACATGTACGCGGCGTACCTGCACTGCATGGCCCACGACCCGCAGCTGAAAATCCACATGTACGGCAAGGACGTGAAACACGGCCGCAAGGTCGGCCACGTCAACACCTACGGCGACGACCTGGACGATGTGCTGGAGCGAGCACGTCACGCTGCCGGCTACCTCAGAGGAACGATCACAGAATGAGCACCACTGCCCCCTCCGCGGGTCCCGTCGTCGGCATCGTCATGGGCTCGGACTCGGACTGGCCCGTCATGGAGGCCGCCGCCAAGGCCCTGGACGAGTTCGAGATCCCCTACGAGGTCGACGTCGTCTCCGCCCACCGGATGCCGCGCGAGATGATCGCGTACGGCGAGCAGGCCGCCGGGCGCGGACTCAAGGCGATCATCGCGGGCGCGGGCGGGGCGGCCCACCTGCCCGGCATGCTCGCCTCCGTCACGCCGCTGCCGGTCATCGGCGTGCCGGTCCCGCTGAAGTACCTCGACGGCATGGACTCGCTGCTGTCCATCGTCCAGATGCCGGCGGGCGTCCCCGTCGCCACCGTCTCCGTCGCCGGCGCGCGCAACGCCGGCCTGCTGGCCGTGCGCATGCTCGCCGCGCACGACCCGGAGCTGCTGGCCCGGATGCGGGAGTTCCAGCAGGAGCTGAGCGACCAGGCCACCGAGAAGGGCAAGCGGCTGCGTACGAAGGTGGCCGGCGCGGACGCCTTCGGATTCGGCAAGTGAGCGCGGCGCGGCGCCTGGACGAGGCGCGTGCCCTGCTCGGCGAGCACCCGGTCGTCGACGGGCACAACGACCTGCCCTGGGCGCTGCGCAACGGGGCCGCCCCGGCGGGCGCACCGGCGACGGTGCGCTACGACCTCGACCGCTGGGACCTATCCGCGGACCAGTCGGCCCACCTGCACACCGATATCCCCCGGCTGCGCGCCGGAGGCGTCGGCGCGCAGTTCTGGTCCGTCTACGTCCGCTCCGACTACGCGGGCGACGAGGCGGTCAGCGCCACGCTGGAGCAGATCGACGCCGTCGCCCAGCTGATCGGACGCTACCCGCGCGACCTGGTGCGGGCACTGACGGCCGACGACATGGAGGCGGCCCGCGCCGACGGCCGGATCGCCTCGCTGATGGGTGCCGAGGGCGGCCACTCCATCAACAACTCGCTGGCCACCCTGCGCGCCCTGCACCAGCTGGGCGTGCGGTACATGACGCTCACCCACAACGACACCATCGACTGGGCGGATTCGGCGACGGACGAGCCCCGGCACGGGGGCCTGAACGACTTCGGCCGCGAGGTCGTCCGCGAGATGAACCGCATCGGCATGCTCGTGGACCTCTCCCACGTCGCCGCGACGACGATGCGGGACGCGCTCGCGGTCACGGCCGCACCCGTGATCTTCTCGCACTCCTCCGCGCGGGCGGTCTGCGACCACCCGCGCAACGTCCCGGACGACGTGCTGGCGCTGCTGCCGGCCAACGGCGGCGTGGCGATGGCCACCTTCGTACCGAAGTTCATCCTCCCGGCGGCGGTCGAGTGGACCCTGGCGGCGGACGAGAACCTGCGGGCCAACGGCTTCCACCACCTCGACACCACGCCCGGCGCGATGGCCCTGCACCGCGCCTTCGAGGAGGTGCGGCCGCGCCCGGTGGCCACGGCCGCCACGGTGGCCGACCACCTGGACCACATGCGCGAGGTGGCCGGCATCGACCACATCGGCATCGGCGGGGACTACGACGGCACGGCCTTCACCCCGTCCGGGCTGGACGACGTGGCGGGCTACCCGAACCTGATCGCCGAACTGCTGGCGCGCGGCTGGTCGAAGGCCGACCTGGCCAAGCTGACCTGGTCCAACGCGGTACGGGCGCTGCGCGACGCGGAGGCGGTGTCCCGCGAGCTGTCGGCGGCGCGCGGCCCGTCGAACGCGATGCTCGCGCCGGTCGCGTAACCGGCCCGCGGGCCCGCCGGCCGTCGGGTCAGGCCGCCGGGAGGCGTTCATCCGCGTCCGCGTCCGCGGTGCGACCGTCCCGGCCCACAGGCCGGCCGGCCTGTGGGCCGCGCCCGCCCGGCGCCCGCCCGTCCGGCGGCGTTCGTCCGCGATCCGCGGATTGCACCCGAACGCCACATCCGCCGGGCGGCTTCCGCGTCCCACGTGTCACGGTGGCACCACCTCTCCCTGCTGCCGCCGAGACGGAGCGAACAGATGGCCGACCTGCAGGATGAACGTCCCGACACGGGCCACGTCCCCGTCGGCCCCGGCTCCCTCGGAGCCGAGGACACTCCCGCCGCGGCCGGGGCCGGTGCCCTCGACCGGGCTGCCGCCCTGCTGGCCGTCCACCCCGTCGCGGACGGGTGCAACACGCTCGTCTGGACCCTGCGCCAGAGCCCGCACCACGACATCGACACCCCGGACGCCGGAGTGGACACCGACATCCCGCGGCTGCGCGCCGGGGGAGTGGGGGCCCAGTTCTGGTCCCTGCTCCCGCCGTCGGCCCGGCCGCACCAGAGCGGCGCCGCCGACCAGGTGGTGTCCGACACCCTGGACCAGATCGACGTGGCCCTGGCCCTCGTGCGCCGCTACCCCGACAGCCTGTGCCTCGCGCTGACCGCCGACGACATGGTGGACGCCCGCAACCGGGGCGTGATCGCCTCGCTGCTCGGCCCCGTGTCCGGCCGTACCCTCACGGACTCCCTCGGCGCGCTGCGCGCCTTCCACACCCTCGGCGTACGGATCCTCGCGCCCGCCGGGGCCTGCTGGGCCCAGGAGGGACCGACGGCCTTCGGCCACGAGGTGGTCAAGGAGGCGAACCGGCTGGCGGTCCTGCTGGACCTGGCCGGCTGCCCGCCGGTGTCGGCCTGCCGGCTCGCCGAGGCGTCCAAGGCGCCCGTCATCGTCTCGAACACGGCGGCCGCGGCGCTGAACCCGCACCCCGACAACGTGACCGACGAGGTCCTGCTGGCGCTGCGCGCGGCGAACGGCCTGGCCATGGTCACCTTCGACACCGCGCGGACCGGGGACTCGCTGCACGCGGTGGCGGACCACCTCGACCACGTACGGGCGGTGGCCGGCCCCGAGTGCGTCGGGCTCGGCGCCGCCTTCGGCGCCGAACCGGGCATTCCCCGGCCGACGGGCCTCACCGACCCCTCGGGCTACCCGCGGCTGCTCGCGGAGCTCCTGGACCGCGGCTGGCCGGAGTCCGACCTGGCCCTGCTCACCTGGGGCAACGCCCTGCGGGTGCTGCGCGACGCGGAATTCACCGCCCGCGCCGCCCAACACCGCCGCCCGCCCGCCTGACCCTTCTTCGACGTGCCACCGCTCGGCCCGGGGTCGTCCGCCCGGCCGGAGCCGCAGCCGGAGCCGGAGCCGGAGCCGGAGCCGGAGCCGGAGCCGGAGCCGGGCCCCGGCTCCGGGCCTCAGGCCTTGGGGCGGCCCATCGCGCGGTACGTCCAGCCCGCCGCGCGCCAGCGGACCGGGTCCAGGGCGTTGCGGCCGTCGAGGACGAGCCGGTCGGTGACGACGGAGGCGAGCTCCGCCGGGTCGAGCTCGCGGAACTCGCGCCACTCGGTGAGGTGCAGCACGACCTCCGCGCCCCGGGCCGCCTCGCACGCGGAGTCCGCGTAGCCCAGCGTGGGGAAGACCCGGCGGGCGTTGTCCATGCCCTTGGGGTCGTAGACGGTCACCTGCCCGCCCTGGAGGTGGATCTGCCCCGCCACGTTCAGCGCCGGCGAGTCCCGCACGTCGTCCGAGTCGGGCTTGAAGGTCGCGCCCAGGACCGCGACCCGCTTGCCGAGGAAGGACCCGCCGACCGCCTCACGCGCCAGTTCGACCATGTGCCCGCGGCGCCGCATGTTGATGGAGTCGACCTCGCGCAGGAACGTCAGCGCCTGGTCGGCGCCGAGCTCGCCCGCACGTGCCATGAACGCCCGGATGTCCTTCGGCAGGCAGCCGCCGCCGAAGCCGATCCCGGCCCGCAGGAACTTCGCGCCGATCCGGTCGTCGTGGCCGATGGCCTCCGCCAGCTTCAGCACGTCCCCGCCGGCGGCCTCGCACACCTCGGCCATCGCGTTGATGAAGGAGATCTTCGTGGCGAGGAAGGAGTTCGCCGCCGTCTTCACCAGTTCGGCGGTGGGGAAGTCGGTGACGACCATCGGGGTCCCCTCCGACATCGGCGTCTCGTACACCTCCCGCAGCAGCTTCTCGCCGCGCTCGCCCTGGACCCCGATGACGATGCGGTCCGGGTGCAGGGTGTCCTGCACGGCGAAGCCCTCCCGCAGGAACTCCGGGTTCCACGCCAGCTCCACGTCCGCGCCCGCCGGGGCCAGCTCGATGAGCTTGGCCGCCAGCCGCTGCGCCGACCCGACGGGGACCGTCGACTTGCCGACGACCAGCACGGGCCTTGTCAGGTGCGGGGCCAGCGAGGCCGTCGCGGCGTCCACGTAGGACATGTCGCACGCGTACTCGCCGTGCTTCTGGGGGGTGTTCACGCAGATGAAGTGGACGTCGCCGAAGGCGCCGACCTCCTCCCAGGAGGTGGTGAACCGCAGCCGGCCCGTCGACCCGGGCAGGCCGGCGACGTGCGCGGCGAGCAGCTCCTCCAGCCCGGGCTCGTACATCGGCACCCGGCCCGCCGCCAGCATCTCGATCTTCTCCGGGACCACGTCCAGCCCCAGCACCTCGAACCCCAGTTCCGCCATCGCCGCGGCGTGGGTCGCACCGAGGTATCCGGTGCCGATCACTGTGATCCTGAGGGGGGCCATGGGTGCTCCAGAGGTGCGGGGCCGTTTGCGGCCACTGAGCATAGTCGGGCCGGTCCGGGGGGACGTCGTCCAGGAGCGCGGGTGGTCGCCCCCGCTGTCACGCAACTCACGTGGACCGTCCATATCGCCATCGGCGCGGCGGACACTAAGCTTGGGTTACTTAACGGTAGTTAGCATCACGCATCACCCTGGGGAGTGAGAGATCTTGGCGGGTTCTGCCGACTTCGACCTGTACCGCCCGGCCGAGGAGCACGACATGCTCCGCGAGTCCGTCCGCTCGCTCGCCGAGGCGAAGATCCTGCCGTTCGCGGCAGCGGTCGACGAGGAGTCCCGTTTCCCGCAGGAGGCCCTCGACGCCCTGGTCGCCAGCGACCTGCACGCCGTCCACGTGCCCGAGACCTACGGCGGCGCGGGCGCCGACGCCCTCGCGACCGTGATCGTGATCGAGGAGGTGGCCCGCGTCTGCGCCTCCTCCTCCCTCATCCCGGCCGTGAACAAGCTCGGCTCGCTCCCCGTGATCCTCTCCGGTTCCGAGGAGCTCAAGGCCAAGTACCTCGGGCCGCTCGCCAAGGGCGACGCGATGTTCTCGTACGCGCTCTCCGAGCCGGACGCGGGCTCCGACGCCGCGGGCATGAAGACCCGCGCGGTGCGCGACGGCGACTTCTGGGTGCTCAACGGCGTCAAGCGCTGGATCACCAACGCGGGCGTCTCCGAGTACTACACGGTCATGGCCGTCACCGACCCGGAGAAGCGCTCCAAGGGCATCAGCGCCTTCGTCGTCGAGAAGAGCGACGAGGGCGTGTCCTTCGGCGCCCCGGAGAAGAAGCTCGGCATCAAGGGCTCCCCGACGCGCGAGGTCTACCTCGACAACGTCCGGATCCCCGCCGACCGCATGATCGGCGCCGAGGGCACCGGCTTCGCCACCGCCATGAAGACCCTGGACCACACCCGCATCACCATCGCGGCCCAGGCCCTCGGTATCGCGCAGGGCGCGCTGGACTACGCCAAGGGCTACGTCCAGGAGCGCAAGCAGTTCGGCAAGCCGATCGGCGACTTCCAGGGCGTGCAGTTCATGCTCGCGGACATGGCCATGAAGATCGAGGCCGCCCGCCAGCTGACGTACGCGGCGGCGGCCCGCTCGGAGCGCGTCTCCGCCGGCGGCGCCCACGAGGACCTCACCTTCTTCGGCGCCGCGGCCAAGTGCTTCGCCTCCGACGTGGCGATGGAGGTCACCACCGACGCCGTCCAGCTCCTCGGCGGCTACGGCTACACCCGTGACTACCCGGTGGAGCGCATGATGCGCGACGCGAAGATCACGCAGATTTACGAAGGCACCAACCAGGTGCAGCGGATCGTCATGGCACGTAACCTGCCGTAGACGAACCCCCAGGCCGGAGGCGGATGCGTACATCCGCCTCCGGCCTTTGCACGCCCACCGGATGGGCTAAATTTGGACCTTCGTACGCCGGAATCGGTTGGGGAGAACGCAATGACGGAAGCGATCCTGCTGGTCGGCGGACAGGGGACACGGCTGCGCCCGGTGACGGTGAACACCCCCAAGCCGATGGTGCCGACCGCGGGTGTCCCGTTCCTCGCCCACCAGATAGCCAGGGCCGCCGCCGCCGGCGTCACGCACGTCGTCATGGCCACCTGCTACCTCGCCGAGGTCTTCGAGCCCTACTTCGGCGACGGATCCGACTTCGGCCTCAGCCTGGAGTACGTGGTCGAGGACGAGCCGCTCGGCACCGGAGGCGCCATCCGCAATGCCGCCCGGCGCCTGACCGGCGGTCCGGACTCGCCCGTCCTCGTCTTCAACGGCGACATCCTCACCGGCCTGGACATCGCCGGCCTGGTCGAGTCCCACCGGGCCGCCGACGCGGACGTCTCCCTGCACCTCGTCCGGGTCGACGACCCGCGGGCCTTCGGACTGGTCCCCACCGATCCCGACGGGCGGGTACTGGCCTTCACCGAGAAGCCGCAGACCCCCGAAGAGATCATCACCGACCAGATCAACGCCGGCTGCTACGTCTTCCGCCGCAGCGTGATCGACTCCATCCCGGCCGGCCGCCCGGTCTCCGTCGAGCGCGAGACCTTCCCCGGTCTGCTCGCCTCCGGGGCCAAGCTGCACGGCGTCACCGAGAACACGTACTGGATGGACCTCGGCAAGCCCGAGGCGATCATCCAGGCCTCCGCCGACCTGGTCCGCGGCGTCGTCCCCTCCCCGGCCGTCCCCGGCCCCCGGGGCGAGTCCCTGGTCCTTCCCGGCGCCCGCGTGGCGGCCGGCGCCAAGCTGTCCGGCGGCACCGTCGTCGGGGCCGGCGCCCGGATCGAGGAGGGCGCGGACGTCTGCGGCTCCATCGTGCTGGACGGAGCGACCGTGGGCCCGCACACCCGGATCAGCGCCAGCCTGATCGGCGCGGGCGCCCTGGTGGGGCCGCGCACGGTGCTGGACGGAACGGTGGTCGGCGACGGAGCCGTCGTGGGCGCCGACAACGAACTGCGCGCCGGGGCACGGGTGTGGTGCGAGGCGCGACTGCCCGCCGCCGCGCTCCGCTTCTCCTCGGACGCCTGAGGCCCGCGGGGGCCGCTGCGGGGGCGGGCCCCCGGGGCCCGGTGGCGGGCCCCGGCGCGCCGCCGTCACTGGCCCCGGACGGTGACCTTCTCGTCGTTCTGGATCTGCTTCACCAGCTGCTGCACCTTCGCCTTGTCCCAGACCAGGTTGCCGCCGCGCTGGCCGGAGATCGGCATGTTCATCGAGACGCCGTCACCGCCGTTGACGCCCTTCATCGCGAAGAACATCTGGCCCATGTCCCACAGGCCCATGTCCTTGTCCACGATCAGCGTGTCCAGGCCCGCGCCCAGCATCGGGTAGAGCGAGAACGGGTTGAGGACGGTCGACGGGGTCGCCGCCTGGCTCGCGAGCGCCGACAGGAACTTCTGCTGGTTCTTCGTCCGCTGGAGGTCCGACTCGGCGAAGGCGTACCGGGTGCGGACGAAGGCCAGCGACTGCTCGCCGTTCAGGGTCTGCTTGCCGGCCTGGAAGTCGGCGCCCGACTTCTCGTCCTTGAAGCCCTCCTCGATGTTCAGCTCCACCCCGCCGAGCGCGTCCACGATGTTCGCGAAGCCGGCGAAGCCGATCTCCGCGTAGTGGTCGATGCGCAGGCCGGTGTTGTGCTCCACCGTGCGCACCAGCAGCTCGGGGCCGTCCTCCGCGTAGGCGGCGTTCAGCTTGACCCGCCGCCCCTGGGCCGGGAACTTCTTGCCCGACTGGGAGCCGACGAAGGAAGGGATCTCCACGTCGGAGTCGCGGGGGAGCGAGATCATCGTGTTCCCGCTGGAGCACTTCGCCAGGATCATCATCGAGTCGGTCCGCTTGCCCTCGGCCGAACCGGTGTGGAGCTTCTTCTTCTCCTCGGCGGACATCCCCTCGCGGCTGTCGGAGCCCACGATCAGGTACGTCGTGCAGTCACCCTCCTTCGGGCGCTCGATGACCTTGGAGAGGTCCACCTCGCGGCGCACCTGGGAGTCGGCCCACACATAGGTGGCGACACCGGTCACCAGCAGGGCGGAGACCACCACGATCGATCCGACCTTGATCCGCTTGCGCCAGTCGGGGGCGGGGCCGGGGGCCCGTCCGGGGCGGCCCGGACCCGTCGGCGGCGGCTGCGGCCCGCCGGGTCCGCCCGGGGCGCCGCCCGAGGGGGCCCCGTAGACCTGTCCGGTGTTGTAGCCGCTGTCGTAGCCGCCGGGGGTGCGCGCCTGCTGCGGGGGCACCCCGTGCGGGGGCCGGCTCCCCGGCGGCTGCGCCGGCGGCGGCACGGTGGGGCGCGGCGGGCGCGCCGGCTGCTGCCGCTGGACGTGCCGCATCCGCTG
Organism: Streptomyces sp. NPDC055254; assembly: GCF_053606025.1. Classification (NCBI taxonomy): domain Bacteria; kingdom Bacillati; phylum Actinomycetota; class Actinomycetes; order Kitasatosporales; family Streptomycetaceae; genus Streptomyces; species Streptomyces sp. NPDC055254. The sequence goes on from NZ_JBSGQV010000018.1 coordinate 101,765, forward strand.
CGGGCCCTCGGGCTCCGCCCGCGAGCTGCCCCGTCCGTACCCGTCGTCGCGGCGCCCGCGCTCGTCGCGGTCGCCGTTCCACCCCTCTGGCCAGTCATTCATGTGCCAAGGATGCCCGGCCGGGCGTGTCGCCCGACACCCCGGTGGACGATCCGTACCGGTGCTGTTGCGAAGCTGATGCCTCCGCGATCCCCGCGGTACGCGCCAGGGGCGGTCTTCGGCCATGCCGGACGGCGCCCGCCGAAGCCGACCGGCCGTCGGTGCACCCCCTAAAGTGGCGGTATGACAGAGATACCGGGCGAGCTCCCGGGGAAGCCGACCGCGGCCTCGCGGACCACTCTCAGCCACATCATGACCGCGAACGACACCAACCTCCTCGGTACGGTGCACGGTGGCGTGATCATGAAGCTCGTGGACGACGCGGCCGGCGCCGTGGCCGGTCGCCACTCCGGGGGCCCGGCGGTCACCGCGTCCATGGACGAGATGGCCTTCCTCGCGCCCGTCCGCGTCGGTGACCTCGTCCACGTGAAGGCCCAGTGCAACTGGGCCGGCCGCTCCTCCATGGAGATCGGCGTACGGGTCCTCGCGGAGCGGTGGAACGAGTCCACCCCCGCCACCCAGGTCGGCACCGCCTACCTGGTCTTCGCGGCGGTCGACTCCGACGGCAAGCCCCGCCGGGTGCCGCCGGTCCTCCCCGAGACGGAGCAGGACGAGCGGCGCTACCAGGAGGCGCAGATCCGCCGGACCCACCGGCTGGCCCGGCGGCAGGCGATCATGGCGCTGCGCGAGGAGCGGTCGGCCCAAGGCTTCGACGACTGACGACTGACGACTGACGACTGACGGGCGGCGGGCGGCACGCGGCGGGCCGCAGGCAACGGTCGGAGCGGCGCGCGGACCCGCCGCCGGCCTCAGCCGCCGCAGACCATCTGGTCGCCCGTGACCACCCCGAACGGCCCCTGGTACGGATCCTCGGAGCGCACCGGCACCACCTTGCGGTAGTCCGTCCCGGCGATCACCAGCACCGTCCGCCCCTGCCCCGCCACCGCGCGCAGTCGGCTGCCCGGCAGCGCGGTCGCCACCGTCCGCGCGCTGCGGTCCCAGCGCGGATCGTAGGCGATCACCGTGCGCTTGACGTCGCGGCCGGCGCCGTTGCCCGGGGCCCGGGTGGTGTCGAAGCCGGTGGCGCGCAGCGCCGCGTCGACCCGTCCGCCCAGCCCGTCGACGCGGGTCCCGTTCTCCACCTGCACCCGGATCTGCTGCGGCGGCACGTCCACCGGCACCGCCACCGGCCGGGTGGGGGCCGGCCCGGTCCGTACCGGGGCGAGCGGCCGGTCCTCGCGCAGTGCCTCGAACAGCCTGGCGGCCTTCGGCCCGTCCCACTTCACGGTCGAGCCGATGCCCTTGACCCGGTACGAGGGACTGCCGATCGGCACCGAGGCGAACTCGGAGGACGAAGGGGTGAAGTCCCGCATCGCCTGGCCCAGCGCGAGCATCTGCTCCGAACCGAAGCCCTTGTCCGCCCGCACCGACCCGAGCAGGGTGGAGCTGACCTGCTTGAACTTCACCGGGTTGAGCAGCACCCCGCTGCCGGTCGCCTGCTTGATCAGGGCCGCCACGAAGCGCTGCTGGCGCTGCATCCGGCCCAGGTCGGAAGCTCCGTCGACATGGCGCGCGCGCACGTACTGCAGGGCCTGTCCGCCGCTGAGGCGGTGGGTGCCGGGCAGCAGGTCGAGGCCGGTGTTGGGGTCGCGCATGGTCTTGGCGGTGCAGATCTCCACGCCGCCCATCGCGTCGACCGTCTTCATGAAGCTGGTGAAGTCGACCTCCAGGTAGTGGTCGATCTTCACCCGGGTCATGTGCTCGACGGTCCGTACGGTGAGGTGGGGCCCGCCCTCCGCGTACGCCGCGTTCAGTCTCACCGGGTGGACCTTGTGCGCCTTGCCGGTGACCTGGTCCCGGTGCGCGGGCACCTCCGCGTAGCTGTCGCGGGGGAGGCTGATCACGCTGGCCCGCTCCTTGTCCGCGGACAGGTGCACGAGCATGATCGTGTCCGTGCAGTGGCAGGGCGCCCCGCCGAGGCGGTACTCGCGCTTCTCCTCGGGGCTGATCCGGCCCCGGCCGTCGGTACCGACCAGCAGGACGTTCAGGCCGTGTCCGGCCTGCGGGCGGTTCTTCATGTCCTTGAACGGGTCCACCCGCTCGATCCCGGTGTCCAGGCCCGTCATCACCGCGTGTCCGACGGCACCCGAGCCCAGCACCACCACCGACAGCCCGGCCGCGATCCGGACCCCCCACCGGGGCCGCTCGCGCCGGCGCCGGGCCGGACCCCCGCCACCGGCCTGCCGGGCGCGCGTCGGCTGCGGTGGCCTGGCGGGACGGGTGGGACGGTGCGGCTGGGGCACGGTGGACACCTCCGCAGGGGCAGCAGGGAGACCGGGTGACGGGTAGGAGAGATCCTTCGGATTCGTCAGAACAGTAGGCCCATACGATCAGCCTCTGTCCGTACCGCTCACTCGGCGCGCACCCGGTTCCCCCGTACGCGGTAACGTGACACCGATACCCGACCGTGAAGGACCACATGCCCGCCCAGCAGCCCGCAGTCTCGGTGATCATGCCGGTGCTCAATGAGGAGCGCCACCTCCGCGACTCCGTCCGCCACATCCTGGATCAGGAGTACGCGGGCGAGATGGAGGTGGTGATCGCACTCGGGCCGTCCACGGACCGCACCGACGAGATCGCCGCCGAGCTCGTACGCGAAGACTCCCGAGTCCACACCGTCCCGAACCCCACCGGTCGCACTCCGGCGGCCCTCAACGCCGCCATCAAGGCCTCGCGTCACCCGATCGTGGTACGCGTCGACGGCCACGGCATGCTCTCGCCGAACTACATCGCCACCGCGGTCCGCCTCCTGGCGGAGACCGGTGCGCAGAACGTCGGCGGCATCATGCACGCCGAGGGCGAGAACAGCTGGGAGGAGGCCGTCGCCGCGGCGATGACCTCGAAGATCGGTGTCGGCAACGCCCCCTTCCACACCGGTGGCCGTGCCGGTCGGGCCGAGACGGTCTACCTCGGCGTGTTCCGCCGGGAGGCGCTGGAGCAGCAGGGCGGCTACAACGAGGAGTTCATCCGCGCCCAGGACTGGGAGCTGAACTTCCGCATCCGTGAGGCCGGCGGCCTGATCTGGTTCTCGCCGGAGCTGAAGGTCCAGTACCGCCCGAGGCCTTCCGTACGGGCCCTGGCCAAGCAGTACAAGGACTACGGGCGGTGGCGCCACGTGGTGGCCCGCTACCACGCCGGCTCCATCAACGTGCGCTACCTGGCCCCGCCGACCCTGGTCTGCGCGCTCGCGGCCGGTGTCGTCGTCGGGGCGGCCGTCACTCCGCTGGGCTTCGCGGTCCCGGCCGGCTACCTCGCGGCGATCGTCCTGGGCTCCGTCCCGGCGGGCAAGGGCCTGTCCCTCAAGGCCCGGGCGCAGATCCCCGTCGCCCTCGCCACCATGCACCTGTGCTGGGGCTACGGCTTCCTGACCAGCCCGCGCGCGCTCGCCCGCACGCTCATCGCCGGCCGCCGCCCGCCGGTGCGCCGGGGCAGTCAGGACCTCCCCGACCCCTCGCAGGTCTGAGGCACGTACGAGCAAAGGGGCCCGGCGGGGACGGTGCGATCACCGTCCCCGCCGGGCCCCTTTCGCGGGCCCGCGGGGCCGCCTACCAGGTGAAGCCCGGCTGGATGGGCATGCAGGCCTTGTCGTTGTCGCCGTTGAGGGCGTGGGCGGAGTCCGGTGCCTTGGTCGGCGCGGGCGGCGGCGGGGTCGGAGCGGCGCCGGTCCGCCAGTCCTTGCCGACGAACACGACGATCCCGGTGACCTCGTCGGACTTCTGCACCGACGTCGCCGGCAGGCCGAGCGCGGTGGCCAGCGCGGTGGCGTTGCCCGCCTGGTCGGCGCCGGCGAAGCGGATCACCGTGGTGTCCTCGGCGCCGGTCTGCCGTTCCGCGAGGGCCTTGCCGAAGCCCTTGCCGACCAGCAGCGCGGCGACCTCCGTCGCGCGGTTCTTGGCCGCGGCCTGGGCGCCGTCCTTGCCGCCGGTGGCGTTGCGGACGGTCACCGCGACCTTCGCGGGCGGCGAGGCCGGCGCGACGGCCGCCGGCGGTGCCCCGGTGGCCGGAGCGCCGGTGGTGGCCGGCGGCGTGGCGCCCGGCGCGGTGGTGGCGGCCGGGTCCGCCGGCGCGGAGGCGCCGTCCGTCGGGGTCCCGGAGCCCTTCCCGTCGAGCGCGATGTCCTCGCGGACCATCCGGAACAGCGCTTCCGCCTCGCCCGCCATCGGCTCGACCCGCCCTTCCAGGCCGGGCCGCGTGCTGTAGACCCACGGCATGGTGGTCATGGTGATCCGCCCCGGCGGCACCTTCTTGAGCTCCATGCTGAGGTCGTACAGCTTGTCGATCTTGTTCAGGCCGGTGTCCACGACCATCGCCTCGATGGCGGCCTGCGCCAGGCTGTTGAGCTTCACCGGATTGGTGAGCTTGGCGTTCTTGCGGAACTCACGCGCCATCGAGTTCATGTACTGGTGCTGGGCGTGCGTACGGCCGATGTCGGTGCCGTCCTCGAAGCCGTACCGGGTCCGCAGCCACTGCAGGGCCGTCTCGCCCTGGATGATGCTCTCGCCCTTCGGCAGCCTCAGGCCGGAGCCCTTGCCGTCACGGGTGCGGGAGTGGACGTTCTCCTGGACGCAGACCGGGACGCCGCCGATGGCGTCCGCCATCGAGACCACGCCCTTGAAGTCGATCATCATGAAGTGGTCGACGGGTATCTTCGTGAGCTCCTGCCAGGCCGCGACCGTGCAGCCCGGTCCGCCTCGGCCCAGCGACTCGTTCGTCTGGACGAGCCCCTTGCTGGCGGGGTGCACCGTGCCGCCCGGCTCGGTGCACTTGGGCATCATCAGCATCGTGTCGCGCGGCATCGACACCACCGACATGTTGCTGCGGTCCGCGGACAGGTGCAGCAGCATCTGCACGTCCGCGAGGGGCGGTCCGTCGAAGGTGTCGGAAGCGCCGCCGAGGGCCTGGTTCTCCGCGTCGTCGCGCGCGTCCGAACCGATGATCAGGATGTTCAGCGGGGTCTGCCCGAAGGCGTTGGGCTTGGACCCGCCCAGTTTGTTCTCGCCGAGGTTCAGCGCGTCCGTCTGAATGCTGCCGTTGAGGTGGCGGTAGTAGAGGTAACCGGCCGCCGCCGTCCCGAGTATGAGGAAGGCCAGCACCGAGGACACCCAGCGCAGCACCCGCCGACGGCCACGCCGTTGCCCTCGGGTGCCGGCCGCGCGGCGCTCCGCCCGCGAACCGCCCCGCGGCGGGGGCACGGTGGGGGTCCCGCCCGCACCGCCGCCGGGTATGTCCCCGGTGGCGCGGGCGGCCGCCCCCTCCCCCCGCACGCTGCTGTGCCTCACACGTACCCCCCTGAAGAAAACTGGTCAGTCGTTCGTGGTGCCGGTCCTACCGGCCGTGCTCCGTCACTTCGCGCAGACTTCCTTGTCCGCCTCGATGCGCTGGACGCCCTCGGGCACCGTCTGCGGCGCCGGCGCCGCGGGCGGCGCACCCGGCTCCTTGAAGTCCGGTCCGAGCGTCAGCTTCATCGGCGCCTTCGCCGCGGCGTCGGCCGTGCCCATCCTCAGGGCCGAGGCGGGCAGCCCCATCATGTCCGCCAGCGCCCTGGCCTGGTCGGCCTGGTTGGGCGCGTACTCCAACTGCGTGGCGCCGACCTTCGCGGGCGCGTTGCCCTGGTTGCTGGCCTTCGGCACGCCCTTCTTGGTCTGCAGCCAGTTCAGCGTGGTGGAGGCCGACCCCTTGGGACCGCCGCCGTTGTAGACGTTGACCCGTACGTCCTGGGCGGGCGCGCGGGTGCCCTGGAGCAAGGCGTCCTGCTGGGCCTTCGCCTGCGCGTCGGCCGCCTCCTGCGCGGCCTGCTCCTTCTGCTCGACCTCCGTGAGCGAGACGTCCCCCCGGATCATCTGCAGCAGCGGATCGGCCTGGGTCGGGTTGAGCACGACGGTGGCCTTGACCTTCTCGGCCGGGTTGTCGAGCACCGGCAGCGTGGTGAACGTGACGTTCTTGAGGTCGATGTTCTTCAACTCGCCCGCCAGATCGGTGAGTTTGTCGATGGACCCCAATCCCTGGTCCACCGTCAGCGACTTGGTGGCCGCCTCCGCGAGGGAGAAGAACTTCTTCGGGCTCGTCAGCGTCTCCTTGGACTTCATCTCGCGCATCATCGAGCTGAGGAACTGCTGCTGGGTCTTGATGCGGTCCAGGTCGCTCTCGTTGCCGAAGGCGTGCCGGGTGCGTACGAAGGCCAGCGCCTGCTCGCCCGCCAGCCGGTGCTCGCCCGCGGACAGCTTGAGCTTGGAGTCCTCGTCGTCGACGGCCTTCTCCAGGCAGACGGGCACGCCGCCGACCGCCGTGCTCAGGTTCTTCACCGCGTTGAAGTCGACCATCATGAAGTTGTCGACCTCGATCCCGGTGAGGTCCTTGACGGTGCGCATCGTGCAGCCCGCGTCGCGGCCCTCCTGGCCGAGGCTGTTGTTGAAGCGGGTGCCCTTGGTGCCCTTGATCTCCTTCGTCGTACCGTCCGGCTGCTTGGTGGGGCAGGACGGGATGTCGGTGATCAGGTCCCGGGGGATGGACAGCGCGGTGGCGTTGGATCGGTCCTTGGCGACGTGGAACAGGATCGTGGTGTCGGCGTGGCCGACGCTGTTCGCGTCCCCGTAGCCCTCGTTGCCGGCGCCGCTGCGCTTGTCGGTGCCGATGACCAGGATGTTGATGGCCTGGTCCTTCTTGAAGCCGCCGGAACCGGCACCCGCGATGTCGGTGATGCTGAGGTTGCCGTTCAGGTGGTCGTAGTAGAGGTACGCCCCCACGGACCCGGCGACGAGGAGGAAGGCCAACGTCCCGCCGGTGACGACGAGGGCCTTCTTGCGCCGTCCGCCACCGCCGCCCTGACGGGACCGGCCGCCGCGCCGCCCGCCGGGCGGACCGTCGCCGCGCCGCGGCTTCGGTACGGCGGGGGAGGGGGTGACGGGCGCCGAAGTCGATCGGCGGGGAGCGGTGACGGAAGCCCTCGACTGCGGAGCGGATTGATCCGGTAGCAGTTCGTAGTGGCCGGTGCGGGGGTTGAGTACCCACTGGTCAGCGGGGTCGATCTCGTCCGCCCGCCCACGGCTTTGCGCATCCACGGTTGCTCGAATCCTCCGTCGGTGCTTCGCGACGCGCCTCCCCCGGGCGCCCGGTCAACGATCCGGCTGCTGGTGCCCGGCCTCTTGGTCGGCCGGGGCACCGGATCGCTCACCTTATCCGTCCGGTTCGACCGCAAACCATGCTGGTGACAAATTCCACTCCCCTTATAACGGGGCGAACCGCTCAACCCGCCCGGTTCGGTCACCGCCTTTTGGGATTGCTTTACCGGCAATCGGCCGTGCCCGCAGTGGTCCCGGTAAAGGTGGGGACGGGTACGGGAGCCGTGTCGGTTCCGTCGGAGGGAGTGTCCGGGCTCACGGGTGTTGCCCGCGTCGACGGTGCGGTCGGTGTGATCGGTGTGATCGGTGCGGTCGGGGTTGCAGGTGCCGTTGATGTCGTCGGGGCTCCGGAGGGCTCGGTCGGCCCCTCGGGCCGGATCCCGGCCTCCGGCTCGGCTTCCGGCGGCGTCACGGTGACCGGCTTGTCCGTGCGCAGCTGCTCGAACAGCCGGGCCGCGTCCGGTTCGACCAGCTCGTCCCGGTTGGGGTTGGCGGCGTACGGACGGCGCGGCACCGTGAGGAACTTGACCTGTTCGGTCGGTATGTCCCTTACACCGCGCACGAGTTCGTACAGCCCGCGCAGCGAGGACAGTCCCGGGTCCGTGGTCACCGAGGAGGTCGCCGCGTCCAGCAGCGGGTACAGCCGGCCCGGGTTCAGCAGGACCCCGTTGCTCTGCACCTTCTTGACGAGCGAGCCGAGGAACGCCTGCTGGCGCTCCATCCGTTCGGTGTCGCTGCCGTTGCCCAGGCTGTAGCGGGCCCGGACGAAGCCGAGCGCCTGCTCGCCCCGCAGGGTCTGCCGGCCGGCGGGCAGCCTGAGTTTCGCCTCGGTGTCGTCCATCGGCCGCCGCAGGCACACCTCCACGCCGCCTATGGCGTCGACCATCTTCTTGAACCCGCCGAAGTCGATCACCATGTGGTGGTCGATGCGGATTCCGGTGAGCTTCTCCACCGTACGGATCGTGCAGGCGGCCCCGCCCCACTGGAACGCCCAGTTGAACTGCGCGAACTGCTCGCGGCTGCGGCTCCCGTCCGCCTTCAGGCAGCTGGGGACGTCCGCCATCAGGTCCCGGGGTATCGAGACCGCCGTCGCGCTCGCGCGGTCCGCCGGCAGGTGCAGCAGGATCGTCGTGTCCGAGCGCTGGGTGCCCCGGTCCTTCCCGTACCGGCGGTTCTCCAGGCCGGAGCGAGAGTCGGAGCCGATCAGCAGGATGTTCTGGGCGCCGGAGTCGAAGTGGGCGGGACGATCGCGCTCGAAACGCCTGAGCTCGGCCGCCGCCGAGGTGTCCTCCGTGATGTTCCCGTCGAGCTTGCGGTAGATCCACCAGCCGGTGGCGGCCCCCAGCAGGACCAGCAGGGCCACTCCGAGGCCGATCCAGCGCAGCAGGCGGCGCCGGCGGCTGCGCGGAGGCCTGGTGCCGCCTCCGGCCGCTCCGGTCCCGCCCGGTATGCCCGCACTGTCGGTCACTCGCGTCCGTCCCCTCACCGCTCGCGCCACAGCCGTACGGGGGGGTACGACCACTGCCGATCCTGCCCCCGGGCGGCTGGAGCAGCCCGGGGGCGGGGCCCTGTCCAGGGCCATGCGGGTGACAAATCGCCCGTTGTCGGTGGCGAGGGCGGTCCGACGGGCGCCGCGCCACGCGACCCTCCGAGGGCCGCAGGGGCCCGGGCCGGCGGAGCGCCGCGCGGACTCAGACCGTGTGGGTGACGCGCTCGCTCTCGGTGCGCTGGGCCAGCGCCTGCGCCGGAAGCCGGTCCAGGTTCCGGCACAGCACCACGGAGCCGCCGGCGGCCAGCGCCGCGAACAGGCCCGCCGAGAGGCCGTCCCAGGTGTCGTACCCGCCCCCGGTCAGCACCCGCGAGCCCGCGTCCAGGCCCAGCTTCGCCGCGTCCTGGCGGGCCCGCGCCGTCAGCTCCGCGTACGAGAGCTCCTCGCCGCCCACGACCAGCCCCGGGCCCTCGGGGTCCACCGGGACGAAGGGAGCGAACCGGTCGCCCTGCCCCGGCACCTCCACCGCGTAGTCCGCGAAGCCCTCCGGCGGCTGCGGGAACCGCCCGCCCAGCGGCCGCAGCGCCAGCGCCACCCGCTCCCCGGAACAGGCGCGGGCCTCCTCCAGGGAGTCCGGACCGCTGACGACGAGGTCCGCGGCGGCCGGATCCCCGCCCACCTCGACGACCACGCCGACCGAGGCGCAGGCGAGCAGCCACACGGCGCTCTGCCAGTGCGCGGGGAGCAGCAGCGCCAGCCGGTCACCGGGCTCGGCCCCCAGGTCGCCCTGGAGCAGATTGGCGGTCTTGGCCACCCAATTGGCGAAGGTGGCGACGGACAATTCGACGCGCTCGCCCGTGGCGTCGTCGTAGAAGGTGACGAGCGGGCGGCCCGGATCGGCGGCGAGCGCGGATCGCAGCAGGTCGGCAGGGGTGCGGTCAGTGGCGTTCACCCGGCACAGGGTACGCGGGGCCCTCCCCCGTACGGCCGTCGCCGGCTCCTCCGTACGGGGGAGGGTCGGCCCGCGCCCGACGGACGGGGCGTCAGTTCTCGGATGGCGCCGGGCGGTGGGGGTGCTCACCATCCTTTTCATGCGTGGATTCCTTGCTTCCTCGATCGGCGTCGCGACGGCTGCCGTACTGGCCATGCCCCTCGCGCTCCCCACTCCGGCCCGGGCGGAGACCGCCCCCGTCAACCCCGCCGGGTCCACCCAGTCGCTGCCACTCGTCCCCCTGGGACCCTCGGCGGACCGGACGCCGGGCGTCCCCGGCACGAGCGCCTCGCCCCGCCTGCCGCAGACGCAGGGCCTGGGCGCGCGGGAGGTCAAGACGTTCTCGCTGGTCGGCGTCGTCTGGGACGACGCGGCCACCGAGCTGTACGGCCGGGTTCAGGTCCGTACCCGCTCCGCGCGGACCGCGACCTGGTCCGACTGGCAGGACCTCGAAACCCACAACAGCGAGCACGCCGCCGACCCCGACGCGGCGGAGACCGGGTCCGGCCGCGTCCGCGGCTCGACCGCGCCCCTGTGGGTGGGCGAGTCCGACGGCGTGGAGGTCCGCGTCCAGGCGGAACCCGGCACCCCGACCACCCGCGCCCCGGCCCGCCTGCCGTCGGGGATGCGGATCGAACTCGTGGACCCGGGCGCGGACGGGCCGGGCGGCGCCGGGGACGGCAAGAACGCCGGTCCCGTCGGCGACGACAAGGGCGAGATCGTCCTTCCGGGCATGACGATGGAGATGGCCGAGGCCTCGGCGGCGAACCTGCCGCACGCGGAGCTCGGGGCCAAGGAGATCACCGCCCTCGACAAGGCCGACTCCACCGCAGACGCGGTCTTCGCGAACGACGGCGCGCTGGCCGCGGCCCCGTTCATCGGGCCCCGTCCGAAGATCGTCACCCGCCTGGGTTGGGGTGCGGACGAGAGCCTGCGCGAGAAGGCCTTCGTCTACACGAACACCGTCAAGGCGGCCTTCGTGCACCACAGCGCCTCCGGCAACAACTACGCCTGCAAGGACGCCCCCGCGCTGCTGCGCAGCCTGTACCGCTACCACGTCGTCAGCAGCGGCTGGCGCGACTTCGGCTACAACTTCGCCGTCGACAAGTGCGGCACGGTGTACGAGGGCCGCGCGGGCGGGGTCGCCAAGGCGGTGCTCGGGGCGCACACCATGGGCTTCAACACCGACAGCATGGGCATCGCGGTGCTCGGCAGCTACACCTCGACGGCGCCCCCGGCGGCGGCGGTCGACGCGGTCGCCCGGCTGACCGCCTGGAAGCTCGGCCTCTTCGGTCGCGACCCGCGGGCGAAGGCCACGTTGAAGTCGGGCGGCGGCAACCGCTACCCGAAGGGCCAGAACGTGTCGATGAACGTCATCTCGGGCCACCGCGACGGCTTCGCCACGGAGTGCCCCGGCAAGCAGCTCTACAGCAAGCTGGGCACGACCCGCACCTCCTCGGCCAAACTCCAGGGCCGTCCGTAGCCCACCCCGCCCCGGTCCGCTCCCCCGTCCAACCCCAGCCCCCGGCGTTCGAGGCGCGCCGCCGCCTCGGGCCGTATCCAACCCCGCCGGCGCCGTATCCAGCCCCGGGGGCGTTCGAGGCGCGGGGTCCGGGGCGGAGCCCCGATCCGTGACCCGCAGGTTCCCACCCACCCCCGCCGGGGCCCGGGGGCGGAGCCCCGATCCGTGACCGCGGGCGCCACCCCGGTCCGCCGAGCCTCCGGCCAGGGATACGCTCGGGAGATGGCCGGTCGCTTCGAACCCCTCAGCCGCGCCGCCGTCCGCGGCGGGCGGACCGCCGTACCCCCGGGTACGGGCGGCGCGGCCGGCGCCGGCGCCCGCGCGCGGACCTGGCGGCCCGCCGGCCCCGGCCCCCTCGACCTCGGCCTCGTCCTGGGGCCGCTCCGCCGGGGCCCCGGCGACCCCACCTTCCGCACCACCCCGGACGGCTCCGTCTGGCGGGCCACCCGCACCCCCCAGGGCCCCGCGACCCTCCGGGTCTCCCGCGCCGGGGAGGAGGTCGCCGCCGAGGCCTGGGGCCCCGGCGCCGACTGGATCCTCGAACAGCTGCCCGAGCTCCTCGGCGGCGCCGACGACCCCGCCGCCTTCGTCCCGCGCCACCGGCTCGTGCACGCCAGTCACCGCCGGCGCCCGGGCCTGCGCCTCGTCCGCACGGGCCTGGTCCTGGAGTCGCTGATCCCGTGCGTGCTGGAACAGAAGGTCACCGCCGACGAGGCGTACCGCGCCTGGCGCCGCCTCGTGCGCCGGCACGGGGACCCCGCGCCCGGCCCGCAGGACCTGTACGTCATGCCCGACGCCCGCACCTGGGCGCTCATCCCCTCCTGGGACTGGCACAAGGCGGGCGTGGACGCCAAGCGGTCCGACACCATCGTCCGCGCGGCCCGGCTGGCCGCCCGGTTGGAGGAGGCCGCGGCGATGGCGCCCGAGGCCGCCGCCGCCCGGCTGGAGGCCGTACCCGGCATCGGACCCTGGACCTCCGCCGAGACCCTCCAGCGCAGCAACGGCGCCCCGGACGCGGTGACCACCGGCGACCTGCACCTGCCCGGCATCGTCGGCTACGCACTGGCCGGCGACCGCGACGCCGACGACGCCGTCATGCTGGAGCTCCTGGCCCCCTACGCCGGCCAGCGCCACCGCGCCGCCCGCCTGATCCTGCTGGCGGGCCGCACCCCGCCCCGCCGCGTCCCGCGCATGCCCCGCACCGACATCGGCAGGCTGTGACGCCGCAGGCGCTCAGCGGACCTCGATGAACGCCTCCGCGGACCGGGCCGGCCGCTCGGCCGCCGGCGCCGCCGGATGGCCGACCGCGACCGCTCCCATCGGGTCCCAGTCCCGCGGCAGCCCCAGTACCTCTCTCACCACGTCCCGGCAGAACATCGTCGAGGACACCCACGCCGACCCCAGCCGCTCCCCGGCCAGCGCGACCAGGAAGTTCTGCACGCCGGCGCCCATGGCGACCACGAACATCTCGCGCTCCGCCGCGTCCCGACGCGCATGCCCGTAGTGGTGCGCGCCGTCGGTCACCAGACACGGCACCACCAGGTACGGGGCCCGTCGCAGCACCTCCCCGCGCCGGACGCGCGCGGCGATGGACTCCTCGGACTTCCCGTCCGCCCGCAGGTCCGCGATCCACGCGTCCCGCATGGCGTCCAGCAGCCGCACCCGCGCGGCCGGCGACTCCAGCAGCACGAACCGCCACGGCGTCGTGTGGTGCGGCGCCGGGGCCGTGACGGCCGCCGCCACGGCCCGGCGCACCGCGCCCGGGTCCACCGGTTCGGCCGTGAAGGCCCGTACGGTGCGCCGCTGCGTGACGGCCTCCCGGACGGCCTCCGAGGTCCCCAGCCGGAACATGTCGTCCTGCGGCGGGCGCACCAGCTCCCGCGCCGACGAGCCCTCGCCCAGTACGTGGGCCAGCCCGCGCACGACGGCCACCGGCAGCCCGGCCGCCTTGCCCTTGACCAGGTCCCCGGCGGCGGCCAGCTCGTCGGCGGTCGCCACCACCGTGGCGCTCAGCGGGTTGCCGTGCGCATCGGTGCCGCCGCGCAGGTCGTCCAGGACCCGCACCCCGGCCGAGCCGATCGCCACGTCGGTGAGCCCCGTGCGCCACGGCCGTCCGAAGGTGTCCGTCACGACGACGCCCACGTCCACGGACAGCGCCTCGCGCACGCCCGCGCGGATCGCGGCCGCCGAGGCGTCCGGGTCCTCGGGCAGCAGCAGCACGGTGCCGGGGGCGGTGTTGGACGCGTCGACCCCTGCCGCCGCCATCACCAGCCCCTGCCGGTTCTCCACGATCCGCAGGGCGCCCCGGCGCGCGACCACCCGTACGGTCTCGGCGTCTATCGCCGCCTCCCGGGAGCCGGCCCGGACGATCCGGCCCTCCGCCTTGGAGACGATCTTCGAGGTGACCAGCAGGACGTCCCCGTCCCGCAGGTCCGGGGCGGCCGCAGTGATGAGCTTCGCCAGGTCGTCGCCGGGAGCGACCTCGGGAATCCCCTCGACGGCCCGCACCTCGTACGAGGGCACGCGCCCGGCGGTCACCGCGAGGCCTCGGCCAGTGCGAGCGCGGCCCGGGCCATCTCGGCGGTCGCCTCCAGGTCGGTCATCATCAGGGGCACCGCGCGGCAGGTGATCCCGGCGGCCTCCACCTCGGGGACGGCGTCCGCGTCGGAGGTGTCCACGAGCCAGGCGTCGAGCAGGTCCGTCCCGTAGTGCAGCGCGACCGCCGAGGCGGTGGACTCGACGCCCACCGCGGCGAGCACCTTGTCGGCCATCCCGCGCACGGGGGCGCCCCCGACGATGGGGGAGAGGCCCACGACGGGTGCGGGGGCGGCGGCCACGGCCTCCCGGATGCCGGGCACGGACAGGATCGTCCCGATCGAGACCACGGGGTTGGAGGGCGGGAAGACGATGACGTCGGCCGCCGCGAGGGCCTCCAGCACGCCGGGTGCGGGCCTGGCCTGTTCGGCGCCCACGGGGACGACGGCCTCCGCGTCGACCGAGGCGCGCAGCCGGACCCAGTACTCCTGGAAGTGGATGACGCGGCGCTCCCCGGTGCCGGCCTCGGTGATCGCGACGTGGGTCTCGACCCGGTCGTCGGACATGGGCAGCAGCCGTACGCCGGGCCGCCAGCGGTCGCACAGGGCCTCGGTGACCGCGCTCAGCGGATAGCCCGCGCCGAGCATCTGCGTGCGGACGATATGGGTGGCGAAGTCGCGGTCGCCGAGACCGAACCAGGTGGGTCCGACCCCGTACGCCGCGAGTTCCTCCTTGACGGTGAAGGACTCCTCGGTGCGGCCCCAGCCCTGGTCCTCGTTGATGCCACCGCCGAGGGTGTACATCACCGTGTCCAGATCGGGGCACACCTTGAGTCCGAACAGGTGGATGTCGTCACCGGTGTTCCCGATGACCGTGATGTCAGCGTCGGGCACGGCCGACTTGAGTCCGCGGAGGAACCGGGCGCCGCCTATACCGCCGGCCAGAACAACAATGCGCATGCACCGAAGTCTGTCAGGCCGCCCGGCCGGGGTCAGGCGGGGACGGACGCGGAACGGGCCGGGGAGCAGGTGCGCATGGGCATCTCGGTCAGGCCGGGGAAGTAGACGTGAAGGCTGACGGCGCCTTCGAGGGTGTCGTTGAGGACCTCGTGGCCGTAGCCGGGGGCGAGGACGCGCTGGGCGCCGGCGCCGAGGCGGAGCGGGCCCCGGGCGGTGTGCTCGGTGAGCTCGCCCTCCAGGACGGTCAGGACGCCGGAGGAGGCGCCGTGGCTGTGCGGGCCGCTGCCCTGGCCGGGGACCCAGCTGAGCAGCCAGACCTCGTAGCCGGGGCCGGTGCGCAGCCGGTGGTACCAGCGGGTGGTGGCGTCGTACCGGACGAGGTGCTCCCAGGAGGCGCGGTCCTCGGCGATGGAGCGGGCGAGGCCGACGAACTCGGCGACGGTGGCCGGGTGTTCCCGGGCGGGCTGGAGGAGGTGCTGGACGGCGAGGATGTCGCCGGCGATCTGGAGGTCGCTCTCGCCGCCGGCAGGGGCGGGGGCGGTGGCGCCGTTCGTGGGGTTCTTCACGGTGGTGCTGTTCATCGTGGGGGTACCTCGACGGGTGTCAGTCGTGCTGGCGGTTGCTGTGGGGGGCCGGAGCTCAAGGGAGCCGAGGCTCCGCGGGCATCAACAGCTGCAACAGCAACAGCGAACCCGGGCAGCGCACAGGACCCCACGCATGGGGGTCCGATCGGTGGCTGCGGGTGCTGACATGCGAACCAGGAGACCGGGTGGAGGGCCGGACTGTCAACCCAATGTCTGGTTTGGGCTAAAAGTTTCACCTCATCCGGTTAGCGTGCGGGGAGAAAGGTTTGTGCAGTCCGTCCCAGGGGATGTGGCGCTGTGCCGAGCCCAAACCTGATGCGTCAGGTCGTGATCGGAATGTGATCTGCGCCGCTTCCGTGGCCGAATCGCAACCCCGTCCGAAATTGGTACGTCGATTCCGGGTGAAGCGGGGCATGAGCGGGTCGTCACGTGGCGCCGCGAGGCATCTGTGGCATGTGTCACGATTTTTGGCGATTTGAACACTTTCTGCTTAGGCTTGGTTCCGCAGAGTGAATAAGGGGCCCAATAGCAGACCTCGGCTTGACTGGCCCGGAGCCACGCACTTGTAATTTCACTCGTGTCGTTACGTAGCGATCAGCGACGACAACACCACGGGGACGCACAGACAGAGCGAGGGGCGCACATGACCGAGCTGTTTCAGGAACTGCTGGTCGAGGAGGCGGACGAGGAGCTCGGATGGCAGGAGCGCGCTCTGTGCGCCCAGACCGACCCCGAATCCTTCTTTCCGGAGAAGGGCGGCTCCACCCGGGAGGCCAAGAAGGTCTGCCTCGCCTGCGAAGTCCGCTCCGAATGCCTTGAGTACGCCCTCGCCAACGACGAGCGATTCGGCATCTGGGGCGGTCTCTCCGAGCGCGAGCGCCGCCGGCTGAAAAAGGCAGCGGTCTGAGTCGGCCCGAGCACTTCCGGCCGCGCACCTACCGCACATCGCACGACATATCGAACCGCACCGCCCGTACGGCACCACGCACACCACACGGTCCGCCTCCTGCCCCTTCCCCGCAGGAGGCGGACCGCTGCTTTGCCAGCCGTTAGTCTGGGCCGCCTGTCCAGCAGCCTCCGAGGGCACACCACCCCCGGACCCCCGGCCGGAGGGCCCGTACCGCGATGTCCCTGCACAGCCAGTCGGCGGCCTCCCACCAGGCCCCCGCCACACCCGAGTTCCCCCGGCACGTCGTCACCGCGGTCCTCGTCGCCCACGACGGCGCCCGCTGGCTGCCCCGGACCCTCGCCGGCCTCCTCGGCCAGGAACGCCCCGCCCAGAACCACGTCGCCGCCGACACCGGCAGCGCCGACGACTCCGCGCGGCTGCTCACCGAGGCCTTCGGCGACGACCGCGTCCTGCACCTCGCCCGGCGCACCGGATTCGGCACCGCCGTCGACGAGGCCTCCCGCACCGCGGGCACCCTCACCCCCGAGGACCTGCCGTACCTCAAGCGCCCCAGCGGCTGGGACCCCGTCAGCCGCACCTGGCGCGACGACACCTACGACCTCCCCGAGCTCCCCCACGGCGAACCCGTCCAGTGGCTCTGGCTCCTCCACGACGACAGCGCCCCCGAGGCCGACGCGCTCGCCGAACTCCTGCGCGTCGCCGACGAGAACCCGGACGCCGCCGTCATCGGCCCCAAACTGCGCGGCTGGTACGACAAGAAGCAGCTCCTCGAAGCCGGCGTCACCATCGCCCGCAGCGGCCGCCGCTGGACCGGCCTCGACCGCCGCGAACAGGACCAGGGCCAGCACGACCAGGTCCGCCCCGTCCTGTCCGTCTCCACCGCCGGCATGCTGGTGCGCCGCGACGTCTACGACGCCCTCGGGGGCTTCGACCGCCGCCTGCCCCTCATGCGCGACGACGTCGACCTGTGCTGGCGCGCCCAGAGCGCCGGGCACAGCGTCCTCGTCGCCCCCGACGCCGTCATGCGCCACGCCGAGGCCGCCGCCCGCGAGCGCCGCACCGTCGACTGCGCCGGCCGCACCACCGCCGGCCCGCACCGCGTGGACAAGGCCGGCGCCGTCTACACGATCCTCGCCAACAGCTCCGCCCGCGCCCTGCCCTACGTCCTGCTGCGGGTCCTGCTCGGCACCGTGCTGCGCACCCTGGCCTACCTCGTCGGCAAGGCACCCGGCCAAGCCGTCGACGAGTTCACCGGCCTCCTGGCCACCCTGCTGCGCCCCGGCCGGATCCTCGCCGCCCGCAAGGCCCGCCGCCGCCCCGCCGTCCCCGCCGACGAACTGCGCCCGCTCTTCCCGCCGCCGGGCGCCTCACTGCGGGCCAACGCCGAGCAGCTCGCCGGATACTTCGGCGGCGACCGCGACCGCGACAGCTCCGCCGCCGGCCGGCACGGCGGCGCCAGCATCCTCACCGCCCCCGGCGAGGAGGGCGAGTACCTGCAAACCGAGCGCTTCGCCCGCCTCAAGCGGATCGCCCGCAACCCGGCCCCCGTCCTCTTCGGCCTGCTCCTGCTCGTCTCCCTCGCCGCCTGCCGCGCCCTGATCGGCGGCGGCTCCCTGATGGGCGGAGCCCTGCTGCCCGCCCCCGACAGCGGCCCCGACCTCTGGCGCGCCTACACCGACGGCTGGCACGCCCTCTCCACCGGTTCCACCGCAGACGCACCCCCCTACCTGGCCGTCCTCGGCGCCTTCTCCACCCTGCTGCTCGGCTCCACCCAGGCCGCCCTGACCCTGCTGCTCGTCGGCTCCGTCCCGCTCGCCGGACTCGCCGCGTACTTCGCCTCCCGGCCGCTCGTCACCTCCCGCCTGCTGCGCGCCTGGGCCGCCGTCGCCTACGCCTTCCTGCCCGCCGTCACCGGCGCCCTCGCCGCCGGCCGCCTCGGCACCGCCGTCCTGGCCGTGCTGCTGCCGCTCATCGCCCGCTCCGCCGTCGCCGCCTTCGCCCTCAGCGACGGCCGCGACGCCCCCGAGAAGCCCGGTGGCCGGCGCGCGGTGTGGACGTACACCCTCCTGCTGGCCCTCGCGACGGCCTTCACCCCCGTCGTCTGGCCGCTCGCCGCCGTCCTGGGCACCGGCGCGCTCGTCCTGCGCCGCGCGCACTGGAAGACGTACGGACTGCGGCTGCTCGCCACCCTCGCCGTCCCGCTCCTCGTGCTCGCCCCCTGGTCGCTCGGCCTGCTCCTGCACCCCGGCCGGTTCCTGCGCGAGGCCGGACTGCCCTACGGAACCGGCTCCGCCGGCGCCCTCGACCTGCTCGGCGTCAACCCCGGCGGCCCCGGCACCGGCAGCGGCCTTCTCCTCCTCGGCATCGTCCTGGCCGCCCTGGCCGCCCTGCTCCGCACCGACCGGCGGTTCGCCGTCCGCACCGCCTGGGCCGCCGCCCTCGTCGGGCTGACCCTCGCCGTCCTGCTCAACCGCGACGGCTGGGCCGGCCCCGCCACCCTCTGCTACGGGCTCGCCCTGCTGGCGGCCGCCGTGCTCGGCGCCGACGGCGCCAAGCACCGCGTCGCCGCCCGCAGCTTCGGCTGGCGCCAGCCCCTGGCCGCCCTCATCGCCCTCGCGGCCGCCGCGGGCCCGCTGCTCGGCGCGGCCGGCTGGCTGTTCGCAGGCGCCGACGGGCCGCTGGAGCGCCGGGACCCGGTCCAGGTCCCGGCCTTCGTCGCCGACGCCGGCCGCGACGACAACCAGTTCCGCACCCTGATCCTCGACATCGACGGTCCCGGCACCGTCTCCTACAGCCTCGTCCGCGGCTCCGGCGGCAGCCTCGGCGACGCCGACATCGCCGCCCGCACCGGCAGCGACGCACGGCTCGACAAGGTCGTCTCCAACCTGGTCGCCGGCTCCGGCGCCGACCAGTCCAGCCAGCTCGGCGCCTTCGCCGTCGGCTTCGTCATGTTCCGCCCCGGCGGTCCCGAGGACATCCGCCGCGTCCTCGACGCCACCCCCGGCCTGACCCGGCGCCACCAGCCGGACGGAACCGCCCTGTGGGGCGTCGAACCCTGGCTGCCCCGGGCCGTCATCGTCCCGGCCACGCAGGGGGAGGCGCCGATCCCCGTCGCCTCCGGCCCCGTCGAGGCCCACTCCGAGGTCCCGGCCGGGGAGGCAGGCCGCGTCCTGCGCATCGCCGACCGCGCCGACGCCGGCTGGCAGGCCACCCTCGACGGCAAGCCCTTGAAGCCCAAGACCGTGGACGGCTGGGCGCAGGGCTTCGAACTGCCCGCCGCCGGCGGCCGCCTCGACCTCGTCCACGAGACCTCCCTCCTGCGCGGCGCCTGGCTCTGGGTGCAGGGCCTGCTCGCCCTGGTCCTGCTCGTGATGGCGCTGCCCGGCCGGCGCGTCGAGCTCGACGACGACCTGCCCGAGGAGGCCGCGGCCATCCCGGCCCAGGACGGCCCGGGCGAGCCCGGCGAGGGCCGCCGCGCCCGCCGGCTGCGCGCCGAGGCGGAGCCCGCCGCGGTGGAGACCGCCGCCGTCGCCGACCCGTACGCGCAGATCCCGGCGCAGCGGCCCTACGGGGACGACGCCTACGCCTACCAGCCGTACGCGGACCAGGGCGGCTACGAGCAGGGCGGCTACGCCTACGAGCAGCAGTCGCAGCAGCCGTACGTCCCGGAGCCGCACTACGACCCGTACCCGCAGCAGGGCGGCCCCGGCTACGACCCCGCGTATCCGCAGCAGCAGCCCCACGACCCCCACCAGCAGCAGTACCCGTACCCGTACGAGCCGTACGACCCCCACGCACCGCACGACCCGCGTCCCGACGGGAGCCCCCAGCAGTGAAGCAGCGCGCACCCCTGACGCTGGCGGCCGTGACGGCGGCCCTCGCCGCCCTCACCGGCATCGCCGCCCTCACCACGCCGGCGGCCGGCGGGAACGCGGCCGACGCCAAGGCGGCCGCGGCGGCCCGGATGCCGGTCGAGCGGTCCCTGCTGGTGTGCCCGGCGCCCAGCTCCTCCGACATCGCGGACACCACCTACACCTCTTTCACCCCGGCCGCGGCCGGGACCGGCGCCGGGGCGCCCGCCGACGGGGCCAAGGGCGCCGCCCGCCTGCTCGGCGCGACCCAGGAGGCCAAGCCCGTACTGGAGCCCAAGGAGCCCGGCAAGCCCGCCGCGGCCACCGCGAGCGGCGCCGACGCCCCCGCGCTCACCGGCAGCGCCGAAGGGGCCATGGCCCCCGGCTGGACCGTGCAGCAGACCACCAAGGTCTCCGTCGGGCGGGCCCGGGGCCTGCTCGGCGTCGGCTGCACCGCACCCGGCACCGACTTCTGGTTCCCCGCCGTGAGCACGGGCAAGGGACGCGAGGACTCCGTGCACCTGACCAACCTCGACGAAGAGGCGGCGGTCGTCGACATCAAGCTCTTCGGACCGGACGGGCTCGCCAAGCCCGCCGCGGGCACCGGCGAGAACATCCGGGTGGACCCCCGCTCCACCAAGGCCGTCCTGCTGTCGTCACTCGTTCCGGGGACCCAGCTCGCGGACGTCACCGCCCACGTGACCACCCGTGCGGGCCGCGTCGGGGCCTCCGTGCAGGTCGCCGAGGAAGGGGTGGGCGCGGACTGGCTGCCGGCCGCCACCGACCCGGCGGGCTCGCTCGTCCTGCCCGGCATCCCGGCGGACGCCACCTCGGTCCGGCTCGTGGCCTTCGTCCCCGGCGACGAGGACGCGGACCTCACGCTCCGGCTGGCGGCGCCGAACGGCGCCATCAATCCGGCCGGGAACGAGCAGCTGCACGTCAAGGCCGGTATGACGGCCGCCGTGGACCTCGGGGACCTGACCCGGGGCGAGCCCGGCTCGCTGCTGCTGACCCCCGCCGACCCGAAGAAGGCCGCCCCGGTGGTCGCGGCGGTACGCGTGGTGCGCGGCAGCGGGGCCAAGCAGGAGCTGGGCTTCGTACCGGCCGCCGGACCGGTCGGCCCCCGCGCCGGCGTGGCCGGCAACCGCACCGAAGAGAACGCCACCGTGCTGTCGCTGACGGTGCCCGGCGGAGCGGACGCCAAGGTCAAGGTGACGGCCTCGCCCGGCACCGAGGGCGGCGAGGCGGCCACCCAGGAGGTGACGGTCAAGGCGGGCACCACCCAGGCGGTGTCCCTGGCCCCGGCGGGCGGAAAGGGCACCTACGCCCTCACCGTCGAGACCCTCTCCGGCGGCCCCGTGCACGCGGCGCGCACGCTGACCCTCCCGCACGACGGCATCACGATGTTCACCGTCCAGGCCCTGACGGACGACCACTCCACGGTGTCCGTCCCCCGGGCCGCGCAGGACCTCTCGGTCCTGACCGGATAACGGGCGGCGGACGGTACGGCCGGGACGGCTCAGTCCTGGCCGTACCGGGGGTCGACCGTCTCCGGCGAGAGCCCCAGCAGCTCCGCGACCTGCTCCACCACGATCTCGTGCACCAGCAGGGCCTTCTCGTCCCGCGTCTTGGTACGGATCTCCACCGGCCGCCGGAAGACCACGATCCGGGCCGGCCGCCCTTCGCGGGGCTCGTACAGGGCGCCCAGCGGCACCGCCTCGTCGTTCCAGCCGCCGTCCGGGCCGCCCGGCGGACCGGGGACGTCACCGATCAGGAACTCCACCTCGGCCAGCTGCGGGAACCGCCGCTCCAGCCGCTCGACGGAATCCCGCACGAGGTCCCCGAACAGCTCCGACCGGCTCGCCGACAGCGGCACCTGCGGCGGGGCCACCGGGCCGCGCATCCCGCGTCCGTGCCGGTCACGCCGGCGCGGGCGTGGTTCGGCGGGGGCGCCGGCGGGAGTTCCGGCGGGCGGCTCGGCGGGTCGGGGAGGCAGGGGGCTGTCCGTCACCCCCGCAGGGTAGCCCTCAGCACGAGCGCCCACCGGGCCGCGAGCGGATGTCGCGCCGGGCGCGATCCGGGCGCGATCCGGGCGCGGTCCGGCGGCGTTTCCCTACGCACGCCCGCCCCCGCCACCCACCGGTGACCACGACACGGGGGAGTGAGGGGCGGGAGAGTCGTCGCGGCCCGGTCAAGAGTGCGGTACCGTCCAACGTCGTGAGCCTTGTACGTCGTTGTTCGCGCACCGCGTGCGGCCGCCCTGCCGTCGCGACACTGACGTACGTCTACGCCGATTCGACCGCAGTTCTCGGCCCGCTCGCCACCTACGCCGAACCACACTGCTACGACCTGTGCGCCGAGCACTCGGAGCGCCTGACCGCCCCGCGCGGCTGGGAGGTGGTCCGGTTGTCCGACGGCTCCGCGCCGTCCCGCCCGAGCGGCGACGACCTCGAAGCCCTCGCCAACGCCGTCCGCGAAGCCGCCCGGCCGCCCGAGCGCGCCGCCGGGGCGGGGGGATCCGGTCAAGGTGGGCCGGGCACCGGCGAAACGCGGCGCGGACACCTGCGCGTCTTGCGGTCGCCCGATTCCTGACACCCGGACGGTCCGAAAAGCGGTTCCCCGTTCAGGGTAGGTTTGCCGGACCGCACAGGACCTTCAGGAGGGCAGGCAGTGGCCGCAGATCTTTCGAACATCGTCAAGGCGTACGACGTACGGGGCGTCGTACCGGACGAGTGGGACGAGTCCCTGGCCGGACTGTTCGGCGCAGCCTTCGTCGAGGTCACCGGCGCCACGGCGATCGTCGTCGGCCACGACATGCGCCCCTCCTCGCCGGGCCTGTCCGCCGCCTTCGCGCGCGGCGCGGCCGCCCGCGGCGTGGACGTGACCCTCATCGGTCTGTGCTCCACCGACCAGCTCTACTACGCCTCCGGGTCCCTGAACCTGCCCGGCGCGATGTTCACCGCCTCGCACAACCCGGCCCAGTACAACGGCATCAAGCTGTGCCGCGCGGGCGCCGCCCCCGTCGGCCAGGACACCGGCCTCTCGCAGGTCCGCGAGCTCGTGGAGCGGTGGATCGACGAGGGCGCCCCGGCCGTCCCCGCCGGCACCGCCGCGGGCACGATCACCGAGCAGGACACCCTCGCCGGCTACGCCGCCCACCTCAAGGGCCTGGTCGACCTGACCTCCGTCCGGCCGCTCAAGGTCGTCGTCGACGCGGGCAACGGCATGGGCGGCCACACCGTCCCCACCGTCTTCGACGGCCTCCCGCTGGACCTCGTCCCCATGTACTTCGAGCTGGACGGGACCTTCCCCAACCACGAGGCCAACCCCCTCGACCCGAAGAACATCGTCGACCTCCAGGCCCGTGTGCTCTCCGAGGGCGCCGACCTCGGCATCGCCTTCGACGGCGACGCCGACCGCTGCTTCATCGTCGACGAGCGCGGCGAGGGCGTCTCCCCGTCCGCGATCACGGCCCTGGTCGCGGCCCGCGAGCTGGCCCGCAACGGCGGCTCCGGCACCGTGATCCACAACCTGATCACCTCCTGGTCCGTCCCGGAGGTCGTCAAGGAGCACGGCGGCACCCCGGTCCGCACCCGCGTCGGCCACTCCTTCATCAAGGAGGAGATGGCCAGGACCGGCGCCATCTTCGGCGGCGAGCACTCCGCGCACTACTACTTCAAGGACTTCTGGAACGCGGACACCGGCATGCTCGCCGCGCTCCACGTCCTCGCGGCGCTCGGCGGCCAGGACGGCCCGCTCTCCGGGCTGGTCTCCTCCTACGACCGCTACGCGGGCTCCGGCGAGATCAACTCCACCGTCGCCGACCAGGCGGCCCGCCTCGCCGCCGTCAAGGAGACCTACGGCGCCCGCGAGGGCGTCGAGCTCGACGAGCTGGACGGCCTGACCGCGACCGCCGCCGACTGGTGGTTCAACGTCCGCGCCTCCAACACGGAGCCGCTGCTGCGCCTGAACGTCGAGGCCCGCGACGCCGCCACCCTCGCCGAGGTCCGCGACGAGGTCCTCTCCCTCATCCGCGCCTGACCCCTCCCGGAGGCACCGCCCCGGCGCGGTGCCTCCCCCGGCGACTCCCGCCCCGGCGCGCGGCTCCGGGCAACTCCGGCCCGCCCGGCCGCAACCCCGGCCCCGCCGGCCGCCCGGCTCCGGGCAACCCCAGCCCCGCCGCCGTTCGAGGCGCGGGTCCGGGCGGAGCCCGGTGCCCGGCGGAGCCGGGGTCCCCGGGGCGGAGCCCCGGACGACTCGGGGCCCCACCGCAGGTGACTCGGCGGTACGCTGACCACGCCCCACCCGCACCCCCGAAGGGAACCCGCCCCATGCCGCTCGAAGCCGGTCTGCTGGAGATCCTCGCCTGCCCCGCCTGCCACGCTCCCCTCCAGGACGAGTCGGCCGACGAGACGACCCCCGAGCTGCTCTGCACCGGCCAGGACTGCGGACTCGCCTACCCGGTCCGCGACGGCATCCCGGTGCTCCTCGTCGACGAGGCCCGCCGCCCGGCCTGATCGCCGCCCCGCGCCCGCCGCAAGGCGTGCCGCACCGCGTGCCGCGCCCCGCGCCGCCCCCCAGGACGCGCAGACTGGTTCCGCCACACAACAGCCGGAGGCCGCCATGCTCGACGAGTCGCTCCTCGACGCACCGGACGATCTCGCCCGCGCCGACCGCCGCGGCCTGCTCCGCGGCGCCGCCGAGGCCGGAGCCCGGGTCCGCACCGCGGCCCGGCACGCGACCGAGGCGGGCCTCGCCGACCTGCGCCCCGACGGGCGGCCCCGAGCCGTACTGATCGCCGGCCCCGGCACCGCCGCGACCGGCGTCGCCGACCTGCTGGGCGCCCTCGCCGGAGCCTCCGCACCCGTCATCCGACTGCAGCCCACCGGCGTCGCCCACGCGGCCGGCGCCCTGCGCTGGGTGCTGCCCGGCTGGGTCGGCCCCGTCGACCTGCTGCTCCTCGCCACCACCGACGGCACCGAACCCGCGCTCGCGGTCCTCGCCGAGCAGGCCTACCGGCGCGGCTGCACCGTCGTCGCCGTGGCCCCCGAGCGCTCACCGCTGAGCGAGGCCGTGGACGGCGCGCACGGGCTCCTCGTACCGATGGCCAAGGCCCCGTACCAGGAGTACGACGAGTCCGCCGCGGCCGGCCCCGGCGCCCTGTGGGCCCTGCTGACGCCGCTGCTGGTGCTCCTCGACCGGGTCGGCCTGATCACCGCCGCCCCCGCCACGCTCCAGCTCGTCGCCGACCGGCTCGACCGCACCGCGGAGCGCTGCGGGCCCGCCGTCGCCACGTACTCCAACCCGGCCAAGACCCTCGCCTCCGAACTCGCCGACTCCGTCCCGCTGATCTGGAGCGAAGGCACCGGAGCCGGCCCCGCCGCCCGCCGCTTCGCCGCCACCCTCGCCGAGCTCGCCGGCCGTCCCGCACTGGCCGCCGCGCTGCCCGAGGCGCTCCCCGCCCACGGCGTCCTGCTCGCCGGCTCCTTCGCCGCCGGCGCCGACCCCGAGGACTTCTTCCGCGACCGGGTCGAAGAGCCCCAGGCACTCCGCGCCCGCATCGTCCTGCTGCGTGACCGGCCGGCCGGCGGCCTCACCGCCGCCACGGCCGCCCGCGAACTCGCCCTGAGCCACGACACGGCCGTCAGCGAGCTCGAACCGGATGAGGGCAGCGAGTTGGAACAGCTCGCCGAGCTCCTCGCCGTCACGGACTTCGCCACCGCCTACCTGGCGCTGGCTTCCGGGGGACACAGCTGAGGCGTACGCGCGCCCCGCTCTATCCAGGAAGACGACGATGGACCGCCTCACCAACACGATCCGCCCCTACGCCTGGGGATCCACCACCGCCATCCCCACCCTCCTCGGCGTCGCACCGACCGGCGAGCCCCAGGCGGAACTGTGGATGGGCGCCCACCCCGGCGCGCCCTCGCGCATCGACCGGGGCAGCGGACCGCGCGCCCTCTCGGACGTCATCGCCGCCGACCCCGAGGGCGAACTCGGCGCCGCCGCCGTCGCCAGGTTCGGTCCCCGGCTGCCCTTCCTGCTGAAGGTCCTCGCCGCCGGCGCCCCGCTCTCCCTCCAGGTCCACCCCGACCTGACCCAGGCCCGGGAGGGCTACGAGGACGAGGAGCGGCGCGGGGTCCCCGCCGACGCGGGACACCGCAACTACAAGGACGCCAACCACAAGCCGGAGATGATCTGCGCGCTCACCGCCTTCGACGGGCTGTGCGGCTTCCGCGCCCCCCACGAGGCCGCGGCGCTGCTCGAAGGCCTGGGCGTCGACTCCCTCAAGCCGTACGCCGACCTGCTGCGCGCCCACCCCGAGGACGCCGCGCTGCGCGAGGTGCTGACCGCCGTGCTGACGGCGGACCGCGAGCGGACGGCCCGTACCGTGACCGAGGCCGCGGCCGCCGCCGAGCGCCTCGGCGGCCCGTACGCGCCCTACACCTCGCTGGTGCACCACTACCCGGGCGACCCGGGCGTCATCGCGGCCATGCTGCTCAACCACGTCCGACTCCAGCCGGGTGAGGCGATGTTCCTCGGCGCCGGCGTCCCGCACGCCTACATCCAGGGCCTCGGCGTCGAACTGCAGGCCAATTCCGACAACGTGCTGCGCGCCGGACTCACCCCCAAGCACGTGGATGTGCCGGAGCTGCTGAAGATCGTCAGCTTCGCGTCGGGCGATCCGCGGATCCTGCGCCCCGAGGGCGACGGCGAGGAGGTCTACGAGACCCCCATCGACGAGTTCCGGCTCTCCCGCTTCCTCCTCGCACCGGGCGGGGCGGCCCGCGCCCTGCCCGGGCGGACCCCGCAGATCCTGCTGTGCACGGCGGGGGAGTGCACGGCGCGTTCGGACCGCTCCGGCGAACTGACCCTGATCCCGGGCGAGTCGCTCTTCGTACCGGCGGGCGAAAAGGTCGAACTGTGCGGAAACGGTACCGTCTTCCGGGCCACCGTTCTGGTGTGACGTGGCGTCCGCACGGGCAACTGCAACAATGTGCCGCCGATAGACCAGTGCCTCTAGGAAGGACATCCTGCACCCATGAGCGCGTCGGGCGGTACCAAGGCGATCGTGGCGGCACTCGCCGCGAACCTCGCCATCGCTGTAGCCAAATTCGTGGCGTACCTCTTCAGCGGCTCCTCGTCGATGCTCGCGGAAAGCGTCCACTCGCTGGCGGATTCCGGGAACCAGGGGCTGCTGCTCCTCGGCGGCAAGAAGGCCAAGCGCGAGGCGACGCCCCAACACCCCTTCGGGTACGGGCGCGAGCGCTACATCTACGCGTTCCTCGTCTCCATCGTGCTCTTCACCGTCGGTGGCATGTTCGCCATCTACGAGGGCTACGAGAAGATCCACGACCCGCACGAGATCACGCACTGGTACTGGCCGGTCGGCGTGCTGGTCTTCGCGATCATCGCCGAGTCCTTCTCCTTCCGCACCGCGATCAAGGAGTCGAACGCGATCCGGGGCAACCAGACCTGGGGCCAGTTCATCAAGCGGGCCAAGGCCCCCGAACTCCCCGTCGTCCTCCTGGAGGACCTCGGCGCGCTCGTCGGCCTGGTCCTGGCGCTCGGCGGCGTCGGCCTCGCCCTGCTCACCGGCGACGGCGTCTGGGACGGCATCGGCACCCTGTGCATCGGCGTCCTGCTGATCGTCATCGCCGTCGTGCTGGCCGCGGAGACCAAGTCGCTGCTGCTCGGCGAGGCCGCGGGCACCGAAGAGGTCGAGAAGATCAAGGCCGCGGTCGTCGACGGGGACGTCGTCACCGGCATCATCCACATGCGGACCCTGCACCTCGGCCCCGAGGAGCTGCTGGTCGCCGCCAAGATCGCGGTCCGGGGCAACGACACCGCGACGCAGGTCGCGGAGGCGATCAACGCCGCCGAGGCCCGCATCCGCGGGGCCGTGCCGATCGCTCGGGTGATCTACCTGGAGCCGGACATCTACAACGCCGACGCGGCCTCCGCCGGCACCAACCCGGGCAAGTCCTCCGACGGCCCGGCCCACTGACCCGGTCGGTCCCGCACCCGTACGAAGGCCCCCGCCGCCGCCCGGCCGCGGGGGCCTCCGTACGCCCGCGCGGTTTCGATCCCTCGGCGTCCTCCCCCGGGCGCAAGGTGCCGCACAGTCCGAAAAATCCCTGATCATTCCCGCCGGAGGACCCCACATCCGTGAACGACTTGTCCCCCGTCCACTGGGGCTCGCTCCCCCGATC
This sequence comes from Streptomyces sp. NPDC055254, assembly GCF_053606025.1. NCBI lineage: Bacteria > Bacillati > Actinomycetota > Actinomycetes > Kitasatosporales > Streptomycetaceae > Streptomyces > Streptomyces sp. NPDC055254. The sequence goes on from NZ_JBSGQV010000018.1 coordinate 130,096, forward strand.
GGTGTAGATTCGTCATCAGTGTCAGGCGTCGCTGCTGATGGCGGTCGGGCGGTCCTCGTGACCGGCCGAGGGGAGAGAGGGCCCCCGACGGACTGTGCTCAGTGCGCGGCCCGCCGCGTACGGCTCAGCCGTACCCACTCTCTCGAACCATGAGGAGCAGCACCCATGGACTTCAAGGTCGCAGACCTTTCCCTCGCCGCCTTCGGCCGCAAGGAGATCACCCTGGCCGAGCACGAGATGCCGGGTCTGATGTCGATCCGCGCCGAGTACGCGGCCGCCCAGCCCCTGGCCGGCGCCCGCATCACCGGCTCGCTGCACATGACCGTGCAGACCGCCGTCCTGATCGAGACCCTCGTCGCCCTCGGCGCCGACGTCCGCTGGGCGTCCTGCAACATCTTCTCCACCCAGGACCACGCCGCCGCCGCCATCGCGGTCGGCCCGAACGGCACCCCGGAGAACCCGCAGGGCGTGCCCGTCTTCGCCTGGAAGGGCGAGACGCTGGAAGAGTACTGGTGGTGCACGGAGCAGGCTCTGACCTGGCCGAACACTCCCACCGGCGGCCCGAACATGATCCTCGACGACGGTGGTGACGCCACCCTCCTCGTCCACAAGGGCGTCGAGTTCGAGAAGGCCGGCTCGGCTCCGGACCCGTCCACCGCGGACTCCGAGGAGTACGCGTACATCCTCACCCTGCTGGGCCGCACCCTTGGTGAGACCCCGCAGAAGTGGACGCAGCTCGCGTCCGAGATCCGCGGCGTGACCGAGGAGACCACCACCGGTGTCCACCGCCTCTACGAGATGATGGCCGAGGGCAGCCTGCTCTTCCCGGCGATCAACGTGAACGACGCCGTCACGAAGTCGAAGTTCGACAACAAGTACGGCTGCCGCCACTCCCTGATCGACGGCATCAACCGCGCCACCGACGTCCTCATCGGCGGCAAGGTCGCGGTCGTCTGCGGCTACGGCGACGTCGGCAAGGGCTGCGCCGAGTCCCTCCGCGGCCAGGGCGCGCGCGTCATCGTCACCGAGATCGACCCGATCTGCGCCCTCCAGGCGGCCATGGACGGCTACCAGGTCGCCACGCTGCAGGACGTCGTCGAGACCGCCGACATCTTCATCACGACCACCGGCAACAAGGACATCATCATGGCCGCCGACATGGCCAAGATGAAGCACCAGGCCATCGTCGGCAACATCGGCCACTTCGACAACGAGATCGACATGGCCGGCCTCGCCAAGATCGACGGCATCGTCAAGGACGAGGTCAAGCCCCAGGTCCACACCTGGAAGTTCCCCGACGGCAAGGTCCTGATCGTCCTCTCCGAGGGCCGCCTGCTGAACCTCGGCAACGCGACCGGTCACCCGTCCTTCGTCATGTCGAACTCCTTCGCGGACCAGACCCTGGCCCAGATCGAGCTCTTCACGAAGCCGTCCGAGTACCCGACCGACGTCTACGTGCTCCCCAAGCACCTCGACGAGAAGGTCGCCCGCCTCCACCTCGACGCCCTCGGCGTCAGGCTCACCACCCTGCGCCCCGAGCAGGCGGACTACATCGGCGTCAAGATCGAGGGCCCGTACAAGCCGGACCACTACCGCTACTGAGCCGTCGGCTCCGTCCGCTGCGTCCGCGGATCCGCACCACGTGAGGCAGGCCCCCGGCACACCCGCCGGGGGCCTGCCCCGTCCGTACGCCCGACCCCCTGATCCCGCTCCAGGAAGTACGCCATGCCGCGCGGCCGCTACTCGCTCCACGACCCGCACGACCGCACCCCGCTGGGGGAGGAGCACTTCCACTGCGCGCCCGGCCCGTCCGGCTGGCGCTACGTCTCCCAGCTCACCGCCCCGAACGGCGACCACCGGGGGTCCGTCGACCTGGCCGTCGACGAACTCGGCCGCCCCATCCGCCTCGAAGTGAACGCGTCGAGCTGGCAGGTGCGCGGCGCGGCCATCGACGGGGTCACCTGGGTCCGCACCGACCCCACCGGCACCGAGGCCACCGAGGGCAACATCCGGGCCCCCGGCTTCACCGGCACCTCGCCCGCCTTCCTCGTCGCCACGACCCGGCTGCTGCGCCTGACCCCCGGGGCCCCCGCCACCCGCGTCAGGCTGCTGGCCCTCACCGACCCGGTCCTGGCGCCCCGTACGGTCGACCAGGCCTGGGCCCTGGAAGCACGCGCGGAGCACCCCACGGACAGCGGCCCGCTCCTGGTGGACGAGTACCGGGTCACCGCCCTGGACACCGGAGAGGTCCACACGATCCACATCGCCGGGGACGTGGTCCTCTCGGCCCCGGGCATCGAACTGGAACACCTGGAGACCCCGCCCTCGTCCTTCCAGGACTGAGGGCGGGAGCACCGAAGGGCTAAGCGGGCGGCGCGAACCCGCCCGCACGCGGAGCCTGCACCGGTGCCGCGGGCGCCACCGGCGCGGGCGCCGCGACCGGGGCCGCGTACGGGGCGGGCCCGACCGGCCCGGACACGGCGCCGTGCACGGGCACCGGGGCGGGCACCGGCACGGGGGCGTACCCCGCACCGCCGAAGGCACGCGCGGCGTCGCGCGACTGCCGCTCGTGCACGACGGCCATCAGGAAGGCCGCCGCGGGCACCCCCGCCGGAGCCGGCGCACCCGTCCGCGCCACCACGTCGTCCGCGAGCCTCGCCGCCATCGCGGCGCCGACCTGCGGATCCAGCTGCTCCATGCGCGTCAGGTACTGCCGGATCGCCAGCCACAGCCCGTCCGGCACCGCCGACAGGTCCAGCCCGCCGAACCGCCCGGCCAGCCACGGCGGCGGCGCCGGCACCGGCACGACCCGCGCACCCGGAACCCGTTCCCGGACCACCAGCGCTCCCGCGAAGACATCGCCGAGCCGCCGCCCCCGCGCCGAGATCAGCGAGGCGATGCAGGCCACGGACCCGAAGGTCATCAGCAGCTCCACGACCCCCATGGCCCCCCGCACCAACGCGTGCCGGAACCGCACCGGCCCGCCGTCGTCCCGCACCACCCGCAGCCCGCAGGCGAGCTTGCCGAGCGAGCGCCCGTGCGTGAGCGTCTCGACCGCGATCGGCACGCCGACCAGCACCAGCAAGAAGTTCGCCACCGCCACCGCCGCCTGTGCGGCGTCGTCCATCGAGGACGTGGCGACGGTCAGACCGATCGTGGTGATCACGTACGTCGTGACGTACACGACCAGGTCGAGGACGATCGCCAACGCCCGGCTCGGCAGCCGCGCGGGCCGCAATCCCAGGACAACCGCGTCCCCCGTCACCAGATCGCTCACCGCAGCACCTTTCACGTGACCTGCCCCGCCCCTGTGGCATCCAGTCTGCCAAGCTGACCACATTAGGAGTACGCAGGGGACCTGGGGCAGGGGAGCGGCAACCGGATGGATCTCGACGTCTTCGTGACGGCACACCGCGCGGAATGGGACCGCCTGGAGCAGCTCCTGGGCCGGGGCCGCAAGCTCACCGGCGCGGAGGCCGACGAACTCGTCGCGCTCTACCAGCGCACCGCCACCCATCTCTCGCTCGTCCAGTCCAGCGCTCCCGACCCGATGCTCACCGGCCGGCTCACGCAGCTCGTCGCCCGCGCCCGCGCCACGGTGACCGGCACCCGCCGCGCCGGCTGGCGCGACGCGGCCCGCTTCTTCACGGCCGGCTTCCCGGCCGCCGTCTACCGCAGCCGGCGCTGGTGGATACCCACCGCCCTGCTCTCCACCGCACTCGGTGTGCTCATCGGCTGGTGGATCGCCACGCACCCCGAGGTCCAGGGCGCCATCGCGGCCCCGGAGGAGCTGAAGGCACTCACGCAGCCCGGCGGCGAGTACGAGACGTACTACTCCAGCCACCCGGCGGCGTCCTTCGCCGCCCAGGTCTGGACGAACAACGCCCAAGCGGCCGCGATCTGCCTGGTACTGGGTGCGTTCCTGGGCATCCCCGTGCTCTGGATCCTCTTCCTGAACATGGCCAACCTCGGCGTCGGCATCGGTCTCATGGCTTCCGCCGGCCGGTTGGACGTGTTCCTCGGCCTGATCCTTCCGCACGGCCTGCTCGAACTCACGGCGGTCTTCGTCGCCGCCGGCACCGGCCTGCGCCTGGGCTGGACGGTCATCGACCCGGGCCACCGCACCCGCCGCACGGCCCTCGCGGAACAGGGCCGCGCGGCCCTCGGCATGGCCATCGGACTCGCGCTGGTCCTGTTCATCTCGGGCCTCATCGAGGGTTTCGTGACCCCGTCCGGCCTCCCCACCTGGGCCCGCATCACCATCGGCGTCGCGGCCGAGGCGGCCTTCCTGCTCTACGTCTTCGTCCCGGGCCGTCGCGCCTCCCGCGCAGGTGAGGCGGGCGATGTGGAAGCCGCAGACCAGACGGCGACACTGCCCACCGCGGCCTGATGTGCGTACGCGGCCGTGGAGCTGCTAGTCTCCTCGTCTGTCCCGCAAACGCCGTTGACACGGAGCGCGTGGGGAGGTAGATTTGAACGGTTGCCTCGAACTGGACAAGTTCGGCAGCGATGGTTTAACATCTTCACTCGCCCCCAAAGGAATTGAATTCCCGTGGGGCACAGCCTTCTCTTCATTCAGGAATCCGAAGCCGGGAAATCCGGTGGAAAAGTTCTGATAGAGTCGGACTCGCCGGAAAGGGAAACGCGAAAGCGGAAACCTGGAAAGCGAAACCCGTTTCGACCGGGAATCGGACACGAAAGAGT
>NZ_JBSGQV010000019.1:0-100990 GCF_053606025.1 Streptomyces sp. NPDC055254
CATTCGTCAGTTCATGCCGACGCACCATGACGGCCTCCTGCCCGGAACGGCAACAGATCCACCATCCGGGCAAGAGCCATCAGACACTGCCTAGTCCCGAGAACGTCGGGGGGACAGCCCGGAGGCGGCTCCGCAGACGGTGTCACCGTCCTTTCCGCCCCTGACCCCCCGGCCGCATCCCCGGGCACACCGCGCCGGCCCCCGCATGAACCAGGGGACCTCCTATGTCCAAGCGCATCCTCCTCCCGTCCCTCATCGGCGTCGCCGCCATCGGCGCGGTGACCGCAGGTGGCCTCGCCATGGCCTCACCCGCCACGGAGCCGACCGTGAAGAATGACCAGCCCCATCGCGTAACTCCGCCGAGCAGCCGCGCCGGGCCGCTCAGCTTCTCGGCGGAGGTGCAGGACGATTCGGGCGTCCACGGTCTCAAGGTCCTCGTACGGCCCGCGAGTGCCGAGCTTGATCCGACCGAGGCGGAGATGCGCGCGGCAGCTCGCCCCGCTGTTCAGGGAGACCGCGACCGCGCCCGAAGTAAGGCGCTCAAGTGGTGAACGGGAGCACCCTTTTCTACGTTGCGCTGATTGGACGTGCATGCGTCCCTGCGATGCCGCCGTGCGCTGCGGCTCTCGGCGGCACCACACCACCACCATGGAAGGAACCACTCACCAGTGAAGCGCTTCATCACACGCCTCGCGGTAGTCGCGGCGGCCGGAGCTATGGCCGTCGTGCTGCCTGCCTCGTCGGCGTCCGCCATCAACCGCACCGATTGCAATGGACTGGGTCTCCTGAAGCTTCACAACGCAGGCGGCGACCTCTGCTTCGCCAACGCGGGCGTGCAGAGCGTGGCGATCTACGGCGTGGACCGGATCTGGACCGGAGACAACAAGGTCACGTTCGAGTACGTGCCGAGGCTGGGCGAGCCGGCGACCAGCGGGACCGTGGACAAGTGGCATTTCGGTAACCTCTCCATCCACAAGATCACGAAGATCAGGATCTGGTAGCGTCCGTCGCCGCGAATGAGGTGACAGCGGGTCCTCATCAGCGCTGACGTCGCTGCGCTGGGTCCATCGAGTCTTTTCGGCGTCGCCTCTCCAGGGCGGGGCCGTGGCGGCGATGTCCGTCGTACGGCTCGGGCTGCGGCAGCTCCGGTGGAGAATCCGCCGGGGCTTCCGGCGGGCGACGCCTCGTTCGACAGGTGCGCGGGCCTGGGCGAGTGCCCCGTTCAGCGTCCGTACGGTCGGTGACAGTTCGCCGTTAAGCGGGCGGCGCGGCCCAGGAGTCAGCACCGGTGCAGGCGCGGCCGGCGACGATCGGAACGTCCTGGCGCTCGCGGATTCGGATGAGGCGGTGACTGCGCGCGGCGGTCAGTTCCTGAGCGCGGCCCGGCAAGGTCTGCGAGATCCGCAGAAGGCCGACCTTCGGGATTGGTGACGATCCTCGCGTCCACGCCGTGGCGCCGGTGTTCGTGGGCGCAATAGGCGCTTCCGTCGCCCAGGCGGTCGCACTCGCTGAGGGTGCCGTCCGGCAGCACGTAGTCCGGGTCGTGGTCGCGCAGTGTTCGAGCAGGCCCGGCGTCCGATCGGCGAGGAGCCGCACGACGGCGGTGGCGTATCACGATGGGCCGCACGGAGGTGACAGCGTCCACGGCTGGACTGGTGGGGGTGCGGATTCTCGCGGGCGTACCCGTGGCCGTTCAGGGTGTGATGCGGGTGCCGAGTTCGGCGGCGGCGTCGGCGTAGTCGATGAGCATTCGGGCGAATTCGAGGCGTTTGGCCTGGGGCCAGTCGTGGGTGATGTGTTCGAAGGCCTGTCGGTGCTGGCTTCTGAAGCGGTCGCGCAGGGCGATGCCCGCGGGGGTGAGGTGGAGCACGGTACGACGGCCGTCGCGCTGGGAGGCGGCTCGCACGAGAAGTCCTGCGTTGATGCAGTCGCTCACCATCCGGCTGGCGACGGAGGAGTCGACGGTGAGCTGGTAGGCGATGCCGCCGACGGTCATCTCGCCGTCGGCCTCGTCGACGATGTTGATGACCTGGTTGCGGGCCATGTCCTTGCGCGTGACGGGTGGATCGACGTCCACCAGGGCAGTGCGGCGGCGCAGCCGGGCGAACGCCGCGCCGACCGCGTCCAGCAGTGCGTCGTCCTGAGTCTCGTTTCCCCTGGTCACACCCGACAGCGTAGCTCCAGATCACTGCGGAACGCAATTACGTGCCATGATGCATGCATCTGCATTTTGCAGGATCTTGGTGGAGCCGGAAGAACCGGTGACCGCTTCGGACGGACAACGACAGGAAACAGCCATGAGCACCACGGCCATCATCAACGCACGGGTTTTCGACGGCGACCGGACGCTGGAGGCGAGCACCGTCGTCCTCGACGCCACCGGGATCCTCGCGGTCGGCGGGCAGGCGCCCGCGGGAGCCGAGATCGTGGATGCGCAGGGCGGAACGCTGCTGCCCGGCCTGATCGACGCCCACGTCCACACCAATGCGGAGTCTCTAGCTTTGGCACTGCGGTTCGGGGTGACGACCGAGCTGGAGATGCAGGGGACGAACACCGCCGACAACCGTGCGCACATCACCGGTAACGATGCCCTGGCGGACGTGCGCTCCTCCGGATTCGGCATCACCCCGCCCGGCGGCCACCCCAGCGAGTTGTTTCCCGAGGGTTTCCGTCCCGGCCCGCCGCCCGGTGCGGCCCGGCCGGCCGGGCCGGCGCCGCTGATGCCGTTCTCGACCACCCCCGAGCAGGCCGTCGGGTTCATTCCGCAGCTGATCGAACGCGGTTCGGACTACATCAAGTTCATGGTCGACGACGGCTCGATCGAAGGCCACCCCGGCCTACCGATGCTCGACCGGGCAACCCTGGACGCGGGCGTCGCCGAGGCCAAGCGGCTCGGCATGCTCACCGTCGCCCACACACTGACGATCGACGCGACCCGCATGGCGATCGAGGCCGGCATCGACGGCCTGGTTCACCTGTTCATGGACGGCCCGCACACCGACGAGATCATCACGCTGATCCGGGACTCGGGAGCCTTTGTCGTGCCCTGCATCGTGCTGGACGCCTCGATGATGGGCATCAGCGGTGACGAGCTGGCCGATGACCCGCGGGTGGCGTCCCGGCTGGACGATGCCTGGACGAAGACGCTGCGCAGCAGCTTCAACCACTACCCTCAGGGGAACATCACCGACGTGCTGGGGTCCGTGCGCGCGCTGCACGACGCTGGTGTCGACATCCTGGCCGGGACCGATGTGTCCATGGCGATGCCGTTCCTGGGCGGACTCGCCCACGGCGCCAGTGTCCACCACGAGCTGCAGTACCTCGTACGGGCCGGCCTCACCCCGGTACAGGCCCTGCGCGCGGCCACCTCCACCGCCGCCCGGCGCTTCGCCCTGACCGACCGCGGCCGTATCGCCGAAGGCCTGCGCGCCGACCTGCTCCTGGTCGACGGCGACCCCACCACCACCATCGGCGACACCCTCAACACCCGGGCCGTATGGCGCCGCGGCACCCGAGCCCGGCGGCACTGACCGACCGCCCATTAGGGGCAGGACCACCGGCTCTTCGCAGGTCGGGAGGCTCTTCATCATGTGCATGTGGCGATCGGCGCCGTGGACGAGGCCGGGCAGAAGCACGACTGCAGGATGCACGTGATCGACACCGGGGACATCGACGTCATCTCGGCCTGGACGTCGGCAAGGGCGAGCAGCACTGTGGCCTCGCACCGGTGCCGCGAACCAGACCTGGACCCGCCGACGCTCCTGTCCGCGAGGCGATCTCCGCCGGCGCCAGGAGCGCAGGGCGGAGATCGCCTCGCAGGAACCGGGGACTGATCAGACCTGGTTCTCCGCCTGGAACATCCAACTCTGCTGCTCCAGATCAGCCGTCAGCCCGATGAGGAGGTCCTCTGTGACCACGTCCACCGGGCCGATCTCGACGATGCGCTCACGCAGTCTTTTCGTTACCCCGGAGAGCGCGTGCACCAAAGCCTCCACGGCGTCGCTGTCCTTGGTCCAACCTGACGGAAAGGCGGGCACACCGCTGGTATCCGCTATGGTCCCGGCCCGTCCGTCCGGGCTGACGCCCAAGGCGGCCGCACGCTCGGCCACCGTGTCAGCGTGGTTCCGGGCGACAGTGGCGGCCTCGTCCAGCTGGGCGTGAACCGAACGGAAACGCGGGCCGTACACATTCCAGTGGGCCTGCTTAGCCACCAGGGACAGATCGAGAAGGTCGGCCAGGGTCGCCTGCAGCGCCGCACCCGCGGTTTCGCGCTCGCGCTCTGGCAGAGGGTTGTTGATAACCAGCACAGAAGTGCCGTCCTTTCATGAGAGGCGCCGACGTCCTGGTCGCGGACGCCGACGACTGCCGTTGGCAGAAACGTGCGCAGCTCGTTTCTGTGGGGCGGTGATGAGCCCGAGGCTTGAACGGCGGGAGCCCGCCGTGGGTTCAGCTCATCCGGCAATGGATCCCGAACCGCGCGTGCGGGGCTCCGCTCGGGCGGACGACGGGCTCCGGGCAGAGCTCGTACGTCCCATGCGTCCGTGACCGCACTCTCGCGGGCGATCTGGACGAAGTCGCCGTGCGGGCAGGAGAAGACGGGGGGCAATGCGCCCGTCTGCTCTCTTCAGCGACGCACGCGGTTCGCGGCGACAGCCATCTAGCGGAAGCCGTGCGCAGACATGTCGTCGAGGGGCACCTGGAGGCGCTGCGTCTGCTGCTACGCCGTGCGGTTGAGCGAGGGGAAGTCTCCATGGACTGTCCTGCCATCGCCTACTTCCCTCAACTGGTGCTCGGCGCGATGCTGTCGCAGCGGGCAGTGACGGGGGCAGACGCCGACGCGGCGTACCTGCGCTCGCACTTCACCTGTGTGGTGCTTCTCAGCTTGGACCACAGACCCCGCTGAAGATTATGCGACCGGCAATGCGGGGCCCGTGGGAGAGCTCCGGCGGGCACGTGGCCTCGCGGCGGCTACACCCCCAGGATCCCTTGCTTCTCCAGCGCCTTGCGCAACGCCCGCATGGCATAGAAGGCACGGCTTTTGACGGTGCCGGGCGGTATGCCGAGGTGCTCGGCAGCCTGATTTACGCTGCATTCCAGGAAGTACATGAGGCGGATGACGGTTTGCTGCTGCTCGTTCAGCTCCCCGAGGGCCTGCACCACTACATGGGAGTTGATCGTGGATGCCGTGCTGTCGCTGGATGTGTCCAGCTCCTCCACGGGCACGAGCTCCAACGGCCTGACCTGGCGTGCCCGGTAGTGGTCGATGACGAGATTTCTGACCACGGTGAACAACCAGGGTCTGAGGCGTTCGTTGCGACTGCCCAGGAAGCGGGCGTGTTTCCAGGCGCGGGCCGCGGTCTCCTGGAAAATGTCCTCTGCCTTGTGCCAGTCACCATCCAGCAGCCGCGTGGCGTATCGGACGAGCAGAGAGCCGTACTGGTCGTAGATGTCCTTGATGAAGGCGTCGCAGTCAGCGTTCGATGCGAGGTGCCGGGTCTGCGACGAAGTCGGAACGAGGGCAGTGGCCTCCGTTTCCATGATCCCGTTCATGAGAGGCGCCCGATCCTGTTCGAGTGTTCCGTGGCGTGCAGGGGGAGAGACGCCGGCTTTCAGGCGGTGAGGAAGTCGATCAGAGCGGCGTTGACCTCGGCTGCGTGGGTGAGCAGCAGTCCGTGCGGAGCGCCGTCGATCTCGACGTATCGCGCGTCGGGCAGGCGGCGGCGGAACTCGCGGGCTGTGGCGTCGATCGGCAGGATGCGGTCGGCGGTCCCGTGCAGGATCAGCGACGGCACGTCGATGCGCTCCGCGTCGGCCCGGAAGTCCGTCAGCCACGCCGGGACGCACGCGTACGCCGCCATGGGCGCCGAGCCGATGGCGGTGGCCCAGTTCGCCCGCAGCGCGGCCTCGCTGAGCCGCGTCCCGAGCGTCTCGTCCGTGTTGAAGAAGTCGACGAAGAAGCTCTCGTACCAGGCGTAGCGGTCGGCCTCTGCCTGCTCCGCAATGCCATCGAAGACGCTCTGTGGCACACCGGCGGGGTTGTCCGGCGTCTGCAACAGGAACGGCTGGAGCGAGCCGAGGAACGCCGCCTTCGCCACCCGCTGCGAGCCGTGGACGCCGAGGTAGCGGGCGACCTCGCCCGAGCCCATCGAGAACCCGACGAGAACCACGTCACGCAGGTCCAGCTGCGTCAGTACGGTGTCCAGGTCGGCGGCGAAGGTGTCGTAGTCGTAGCCCGTCATGGTCTTGCTCGACCGGCCGAAGCCACGGCGGTCGTAGGTGATGACGCGGTAGCCGGCCTTGACGAGCGCATCGGTCTGTTTCTCCCACGACTGCCCGTCCAGCGGGTAGCCGTGGATCAGGACGACCGGCTGCCCTGCCCCGTGGTCCTCGTAGTAGAGCTCGATGCTGGTCGAGCCCTCGGCTCCGACGGTGATGGTTCCCATGGTGTGCCTTCCCGCCCGTCCGCCGTGTGCGAACCGGGCATGGCACAAAGCTAGGAAACAAGCAGGGGGGGACCGCGTCCGTCGGACTACGTCTTCGGCGTACGTCATGACGCCGCGCCTTCGGCGTACGTAATCGTGCCGCCCAGCACCGCGGCGAGCTCGCCGCGGGACGCCACCCCCAGTTTGGGGAACATCCGCTGGAGATGGGTGCTCACCGTCCTGTGCGAGACGTACAACCGCTCGCCGATCTCCCGGTTCGTGAGACCCTGCGCGGCGAGCTGGGCGACGTGCAGCTCGGTGGAGGTCAGCTGGTCCACCGCGGCCGGATCCTGGCGAGGGGACGACGCGCCCGCGGCGCGCAGCTCCTGCCGTGCCCGCTCCGCCCATGCCGACGCGCCGAGGGCATCGAAGATCTCGCGCGCGGCCTGCAGGGAGGCGCGGGACTCCGCGGGCCGCCGGTGCCGCCGCAGCCACTCGCCCAGGGCGAGGCACGCTCGCGCCCGCTCGAACGGCCATTCCGTGGGGACGGCGTCGAGGGCCGCCCTGTAGAGCGGCTCGGCGGCATCCTGCGGGCTCAGCAGGGCCCGGCCCAGTCGCAATCCGCAGAGCAGGGCGGGCGAGGAAGTCATTTCCCCGAGCGGCGTCAGCTCCTGCACGACGTCGCGCGCCACCTCCGGGGCTTCGCTGCGCACAGCCGCCTCGACCAGCTCCGCGACCGCGTAGAAGCGCAACCAGGGGTGGAAGGCGGAGTCAGCCGGGTCGAAGACACGGTGCAGGTGCCCGTACGCGTCGCCGTAGCGGCCCTGGCAGAGCGCCGCCTGCCCGCGGGCCATCTGCACGATGGCCAGCACCGGGCGCCCTCCGCTGGGAAGGGCCACGCGCTCGGCTTCCGCCGCCCACGCCTCCGACGCCGGGTCGCCGCTGACGGCGGCCAGCTGCGCGCGGATGGCGTTCACCATCGCGTGCACGAGAGGCTGACCGGTCTCGCGGGCCAGTGACGCAGCCTCCTCCGCGGCGAGGAAGCCAGCGCGCACGTCACCCAGCCGTGCTGCGCTCCCCGCCTGGACGCAGAGGGCGCGGGCCAGCATCGACAGCCTGCCCTGCGCTCGCAGGGCGTCCAGCGACCTCGCCGTCAACCGGCTTGCCAGGGCGGGGGCACCCACCGTCACGGCGGCGCCCCCCAGGAGCTGGTCTCCCTCTGCGTTCTCGGACGAGCGCTCCATCTGCCCCGCCAGGCCTTCCATGACCGCTCCCCCGCGCTCGACCGGGGCTGAGTACGCCCGCAGAGCGACCAGGTCGGCGTCGTCGGCATGCACGGGCATCCGGTCGGCGGCAGCGGCGACCCGCTCGCGGGCGGCCGGCCCTGGCTCTCCCCAGAAGCATTGCAGGACCGCGCCCCACAGCATGCGCAGCCCCAGTGTCGCTTCGCCTCCAGCGGCGATCTCGACCGCCAGCTCGGCGAGTGCGGCGGTCGCGGCGCCCTCGCCCCGTGTCCCCTCGGCCAGAGCGATGCTGACCCAGGCCGCACGGCCTTGGTCCCGGACCGAAAGGTCCAGTGAGCGCGCCTGGGCCAGCAGATGTGCCGCGACGTCTCCTTGGCCCGACTCCAGCGCGAGCTCCGCCGCCCGGAGCAGCCGGTCTGCCCGCGCGGACGGGTCCTTCGTCAGCTCCGTAGCCCGCCTCAGCGCGGCAAGGGCTGCGGCGACACCGCCTCGCCGCAGGGCTCTGCCGGCAGTGGAGTCCAGATCCCGTGCTACTCGTTCGTCGGGACCCGCGGTGGCGGCGGCACGGTGCCATGCCTGTCGATCGGGCTGCCCCTGGAGCGCGGCGGCCAGAGCGGCGTGTGCGGTCTGTCGTTCCGCCGCGGTAGCGGCGTGGTACATCGCCGAGCGGATGAGCGGGTGTCTGAAGGCCAGCCCCTGAGTTTCTACCAGACCCGCGTCGATCGCTGCCTCAAGAGCGGCGCCGTCGACCACCCTTCCGAGCATCCGAGTCGCCGCGGCGAGGCATTCGTCCATCGTTCCGTCACCGTTGAGGGCCGAGAGGAGCAGAACCGTATGGGTGTCGGCCGGAAGGCGAGAGACCCGTGCCGTGAAGGTCCTCTCCAGCCGTGCGGTCAGCGGCAACGGACCCGGGTTGAGCGCGTACGCCCCGCCGACCGACTGCAGCGCGACCGGCAGCTCGGTCAGTGCCAGCGGGTTCCCGGCGGACTCCTCCAACAGCCGCCGCCTGACCTGCTGTCCCAGGCCGGGGGCCACCGCGTCCAACACCTCACCCGACACCTCATCCGTCAGCGGACCCAGGTGCAGCACAGGCAGGCCGGCGCTGCCGAGGCGGTCGTCGAGGCGCCGGGTGACGGCGACCAGGACGAGGGGGTCGGACTCGATCCGCCGCGCCACGAACCCGAGCACATCGAGGCTGGCATGATCCATCCAGTGGGCATCCTCGACGACCACCAGCAGCGGCGCCTCCGCTGCCGCGTCTGTCAGCAGAGTCAGCGCGGCCAGGCCGACGAGGTACAGATCGGGGACGGCCTCGTCGACGAGCCCGACGGCTGCGAGCAGCGCAGTACGCTGACGCTCCGGCAAGTCGTCAATTCGGTCCCGTAGTTGGTGAACCAGCTGATGCAGGCCGGCACAGGGCAGGTTCTCCTCCGACTGGACCCCCACAGCAGTGATCACATGGGTCCCGCCGCGCGCTGCCGCGGCCGCGGCCTCTGCGACCAGCGCCGACTTGCCGACCCCCGGCGCACCGATGATCACCGTCGCGCCACCCGACCCGGAGGCCCCCTGCTCGACCAGGGCAGCCAGCGCGCGACGCTCCGTCTCGCGGCCCAGCAGCGCCCGCCTCTGCATGCCCTCACTCCGATTCTCTGCGTCTCCCCAGCACTCGAGGGCTCCGCGTCCTCGCGGAACCAGGCGACCCGGCCACATCTCCACTGGCAGGCGATCTGGAGGCCGGGTCTGGCTGCCGTCCGTGCAATGGTATGCACGCCGCCGGGTGGGAACGACCGCGGTCCGCGCCCGTGAAACCGAGCCGGCGAGATCACGGCGGGGCCGAACGGCTTTCGGGCCTTGGCCTAAGGCCCGGGTTCACGCTCGGCCTCTGGATGGTGGCCGAAGCCGCGCTCGCGGCGGGCATCATCGTCTGCCTCAACGATCACCCGGTCTTCGTCAAGGGCACCCGCAGCGATGAGCCCACAGCGTGGATGTACGACTACGAAGCGCGCGTGACCCGAGTCGCGCCGCTCGCCCCCCGCGTGCTCTGGCAGGTCGACGCCGGCGGGTGGCTGCTCACCGGGTACGAGTACCTCGTCGGCCCGCACCCGGATCTCAGACCCGGCTCACCCGACCTCGGCCCTTACCTCGGCACTCTCACCACGATGTCCGAGGCGTCGTGGCCGGAGCAGGTCCGCAAGAAGCCGCTGCACATCCGCTGGGTCGGGTTCTTCCCTGACGACCGCTGCCCCGATCTCGAAGGCCGTGCCCTTGTCCACTCCGACGTGTCACCGCTGGACATGCTGGCCACCGCGAACGGAATCCGGGTAGGTGGACTGGGCCCTGGCCTGTCCCGGCCCGGCGTGGGCAGATGCAGCATTCGCCATCCCTCGCCTCATTCACGCCGGCCACACCGTGGACCAAGCCGAAGCCCTTGCCCGAGCGGTGCCCGCCTACCACTCCGCCGAGCCCTCGGCCGTCGCCACCTTCGCAGCCACCCTCTGTGGCGTCTGGGAGAGCCGCGCTGCCAACGACCCGGCGCCGCACCGCGCCCCGCTGATCGCTGCCGCCCGAGCATGGTCCAGGCATCGCAGCAGCCAGGATGTGCACAACGCTTAGTACCGAAACCCAGTGCGATCGTCCTGCCGGGTTCCCATTTTGATCGCATGGATGCCACACCCCCCGAGCCCCGCCTGTTCGCGAACCGATGGCCCGAAGGAATCGGGCCGGATGGTCAGCCCATCCACCGGGAACGTTGCACCTGCTTCGATCAGTACAGGGTGCACCCGCGCGCCCGGGTCGGATTTCACGGCGAGCAGCAGAACACGTCCTCGGCGGGTTGGCTGCGTCTTCTCGCGCTCGTCGAAGAGGCGGCCGCGGACGGCCGGGAAGAGTTCAACCCGCTCGTCGAGCTCAGCCCGCAAGAGCGGCACGACGTCATCACCCTGCCCGCGAGCATCGGCCGGCTGATCGCGGTCAAGCATCTGAGGCTCTACGGCAGCAACCTGGTGCGGGTTCCCCCGCTTGGAGATCGGCGCCATGACCAGCCTGGAGGAGTTCAGCCCGTACACCTCCCACCGGCTGCACTGGTTCCCGTACGAGATCACCCGCTGCTCGAAGCTGGTGCGGAGCACGGTCAGCACCCGCTCGCTGTTCGGCAACTTCAAGCTGCGCCCGCCCTTCCCCCTGCTGCGGACGACGGGCGAGTCTCAATCCGGCGGTCACCTCGCCGCGCTGGACCCGAAGCGGTGGGGCACGACAGCAATCAGTACGTGCAGTGTCTGTGACGGGCCGGTGGAGGGACGAGAGCTTCACCAGCGGTGGATCTCGCTCGTGGTCGCCACCGACGTCCTGCCGCTGCTCGTCAACGCCTGCTCGACCGCCTGCCTCGGCGCTCTGCCGCCCGGCACCGCCAAGCACGCTCCTCGGCCTCACTTGGGCGGATGGGAAGCAGGCCAGCCGTCGGCTGACAGGGCCTGACGTCTTCTCTTACAAAGCACAGCTCCGCTCATTGGGGGGGGTGTGCTTGTAGGCCGCACTCTGCGCCTTGGGCAGGCGGTCGACGAGTGCCCGGTCGATCGTGCGCAGCACCGGGGCGGGGTCCGCTTCGGTCCAGTAGAGGCGGCCAAGCCCTCGGGCTTGGCTCTCAGGTCGGGGTCACGGAAGTTTCGGGCCTGGCTGAGCCCGCCGTCGAGGCGCCCACGCAGTCCGGCGAGGTCAGCTTCGCGGGCACGGCGGACGGTGGCGAGGGAGAGCTGTGGGCGGGTTCGCCACGGCCGACGAGGCCGAGCGCGAGCTGAGCACGGTCCTCGCCCGGATCAGTGAGGGCAGCTACACGCACGACGACGGGCAGACCGTCGAGCAGTGGCTCAAGAAGTGGATGGAGCTCAAGGAGCGGACGCGTCGGCGCCCGACGACGCGCCGCTCGTACCGGCACCACATCCACGACTACCTCGTGCCGCACCTCGGCCGCATACGCCTGCGCGACCTGCGGCCCTCGCACGTCGACGAGCTGCTCGCCGAGATCAACGACGGGAAGCGGAAGACGGCGACCGTGCGCCGGATTCACCCGACGCTGCCCTGAGCCCGGGCACCTGCACGATCTGCTGGACGGCGAGCCGCGAGGATCGGATCAACGACCTCGACGAGCTGACCGTCGGTGCGCTCCTTAGTCACAAGCTGCGGCAGGAGGAGGAGTGCCGCGAGTGGGAGTCGGCGTACCGGGACCACGGGCTCGGGTTCGCCCATGAGGGCGGCGACGCCCTGCGCCCGGATCACGTCTGCAAGCTCTTCGGTGGCCTGATCGACGCCGTCCGGTTCGAGGACGACGCGTACCTGCCCGGCGGGGAGCGCCGGCGGCTGCGGCGGGTGCGGCTGCACGACCTGAGGCACGGGCAGGCGTCGCTGATGCTCGCCGCCGGGGTCGACATGGCGATCGTGTCGAAGCACCTCGGGCACTCCACGGTGACGATCACCACGGGCCTGTACTCACACCTGCCGGGTGGAGTCGGGCGCGACGCCGCCGAGAAGGCGGCGTCCCTCGTGCCGCGCCGGCGGCGCGAGCAGGTCCAACCGGGGGACTCTCGTTCCCAGGTGGTTCCCAGCCAAAGGCTTGAGCTCGGCTCGCCTGATGGCACGGCAGACCCCGGACACGCCAAAGCCGCAGGTGAGATCGTTTCTTCACCTGCGGCTCGCAGTGGGGCGGGTGGGACTCGAACCCACGGCCGACGGATTATGAGTCCGCTGCTCTAACCGGCTGAGCTACCGCCCCTTCACGGCGTGGCGCGTACAGGTGTGCGCGCCGTCTGCCGCAGCATAGCCGCTCATACGATCTCCTGCCTCGGGTGCCTCGCATGATCGGCTTCGCCTGTCCAGGGAGACCGCAGTGAGGGCTGCCCGGTTCCCTGCCGGGGCAAAAAAAGAAGAGGACCCGAGGGCCCTCTTCTTCCTTGCTCCCCCGGCTGGACTCGAACCAGCAACCCTCCGGTTAACAGCCGAATGCTCTGCCAATTGAGCTACAGGGGACCGCGCTCCCCCGACTGGACTCGAACCAGTAACCTGCCGGTTAACAGCCGGCTGCTCTGCCAATTGAGCTACAGGGGATTGCTGCGGTGCATCGAACGGCCCACCTCCGGCCTTGCCGGAGGGCGAGCGCCCGTTGCGAGTCATAGATTAGCGCAAGCAGGGGGGTGCTCCGCCAATCGGTATCGACAGCAGGCCGGGCACCACACGACGAAGGGTGACAGGCATGCGGTACAAGGTCACGTTCGCGGTCGGACTGGCCCTCGGGTACGTGCTCGGAACACGGGCCGGACGCGAGCGGTACGACCAGCTCAAGAAGTCCGCGCGGGAGCTCGCGCAGAACCCGGCGGTGCGCAACGCCGCCGAGACCGCCGGGCAGAGCGGGCGGGAGTTCGCCGGGAAGGCGTTCGCCGCGGTGAGCCAGAAGGTGGGCGACGCCGTACCGGAGTCCCTGGCCGGTCGGGTCCGGGGGCTGCGCGGCCGGATCGGCGGCGCCGAGGACGACTGGGGCACCAGTAACACCTGAGGCGGCCGGGGCGGCGGAAGCCGCCGGTACGGGCCGGGCCACGCCGCGCGGGGCTCCCGGGACTCCCGGGGCCTCCGCGGCTGTGGAGACCGGCGCGGCGTGCGGCAGAATTCTCCGCATGGGGATAGTCGCCGGGCTGGACAGCTCTTCCGCCTTCACTCGCATCGTCGTCTGCGACGCCGAAACGGGTGCCGTGCTGCGCCAGGGGTACGCGCCCCATCCACAGCCGACGGGGGAACCCGAGGGCTCCAGCCCCCACGAGACCGACCCGCAGGCCTGGCTGCTCTCGCTCGGCGAGGCCGCCGGCGGCGGGCTCCTCGAAGGCGTCCAGGCCATAGGGGTCTCCGCGCAGCAGCACGGCCTGCTGCCGCTCGACGCGCAGGGCGGCCTCGTACGCCCCGCCCTGATCGGCAACGACAAGCGCGGCCAGGTCGCCGCCGCGGACCTCATCGACGCGCTCGGCGGCCGACAGGCCTGGGCCGAGGCGGTGGGTTCCGTGCCGCACGCCGCGCAGCCCGTGGCGAAGCTGGCCTGGCTGGCCCGTACGGAGCCCGAGGCGGCGCGCCGGGCCGCCGTGCTCATGTCCCCGCACGACTGGCTGGTGTGGCAGCTGCTGGGCCGCCCCGCCCGGCGCACCACGGACCGGGGCGGTGCCTCGGGCACCGGGTACTGGTCGGCGGCCACCGGGTCGTGGCGCCCCGACCTGGTCGAGCTGGCGCTCGGCCACCAGGCGCTGCTGCCCGAGGTACTGGGCCCCGCCGACTCCGCCGGAACCACCCCCGAAGGGTTGCTGATCTCCGCCGGCACCGGCGAGACCATGGCCGCCGCCCTCGGGCTGGGGCTGGGGCCGGGTGACGCGGTGGTCTCGCTCGGCGCGTCCGGGTCCGTGATGGCCGTGCACCACGAGGCGCTCTCGGAGCCGGGCGGTCTGATCACCTCCCTCGCCGACGCCAGCGGCATGCACCTGCCGGTCGTGAACACCTCGAACGCGGTACGGGCCCTGCGCGGCACCGCCGAGCTGCTGGGGACGGATCTGGAGGGGCTGTCCGACCTCGCGCTGAAGTCGACGCCGGGCGCGCACGGACTCGTACTCCTGCCGTACCTGGAGGGCGAGCGGACGCCGAACCTGCCGCACACCGCCGGAACCCTCTCCGGGCTGCGCCGGGACTCCATGAAGCCGGAGCACCTGGCCCGGGCCGCCTTCGAGGGCATGCTGTGCGGGCTGGTGGACGCACTGGACGTGCTGCGGTCGCGCGGTGTGGAGATACGCCGGGTGTTCCTGTTGGGGGCGTCGGCCGAGCTGCCGGCCGTGCAGGCGGCGGCGCCCGGGCTGTTCGGGACGCAGATCGTCGTACCGGCTCCGGCCGACTACGCGGCGCTGGGCGCGGCGCGCCAGGCCGCGTGGGCGCTCGGGGTGCAGCGGGGCACGCTGGCTCCGCACACGCCGCCGCTGTGGCCGTCCCCGACGGCGCAGGTGTTCGAGCCGGGCGAGGACTTCCCGGCCTGGCAGGCGGTGCGCCAGCAGTACATCGCGACGCGCGAGGATGTCCACCCGGGCGCGTTCCAGGCCCGGCCCGGAGCGTACTGAGGCCCGGACCGGGGGCGTAGCAAAGCCCGGACCGGGGCGTAGTGAAGCCCGGCCCCGGGGCGTAGTGAAGCCCGGCCCGGGACCCCGGTCGCAGGGGTCTCATCCTTTTGACCGGGCTTTGCGAAATCCGCTGGGGATCGGACCACCGGTTGGCTCAAGATGGGTTGAACCCCCTCGATCTTGCCGACCGGAGCCTGCGCGTGCTCATACGACTTCTGCGGACCCACCTGGGTCCGTACCGGAAACCGATCGCCGCGCTGGTCCTGCTGCAACTGCTGCAGACCAGCGCGAGCCTCTACCTGCCCACCCTGAACGCGGACATCATCGACAGCGGCGTCGTCCACGGCGACACCGGCTACATCCTGCGCTACGGCGCGCTGATGCTCGGCGTCTCGCTCGTCCAGCTCGTCTGCAACGTCGGGGCCGTCTACTACGGCGCGCGCACCTCGGCCGCCGTCGGCCGGGACATCCGCGCCGCCGTCTTCGACCGCGTGCAGAGCTTCTCCGCGCGGGAGCTCGGCCAGTTCGGTGCCCCGTCGCTGATCACCCGTACGACGAACGACGTCCAGCAGATCCAGATGCTGGTGCTGATGACCTTCACCCTGATGGTCTCGGCGCCGATCATGTGCGTCGGCGGCATCGCCATGGCGCTCTCGCTGGACGTGCGGCTGTCGGGCGTACTGCTCGCGGTGGTGCCCGTGCTCGGCCTGTCGGTCGGCGCCGTCGTCTTCCGGACGCGGCCGCTGTTCCGGCAGATGCAGGAGCGCCTGGACACCGTGAACCGGGTGCTGCGCGAGCAGATCACCGGCAACCGGGTGATCCGCGCCTTCGTCCGCGACGACTACGAGAAGGAGCGGTTCCGGGAGGCCAACGCGGACCTCACCGGCGTCTCGCTGGCCGCCGGCAAGCTGCTCGCGCTGATGTTCCCCACCGTCATCCTGGTAGTGAACGTCTCCAGCGTCGCCGTCATCTGGTTCGGTGCGATGCGCGTCGACAGCGGCGGCATGGAGATCGGCCAGTTGACGGCCTTCCTCGCCTACCTGATGCAGATCGTCATGTCCGTGATGATGGCCACCTTCATGTTCATGATGGTGCCGCGCGCCGAGGTCTGCGCCGAACGGGTCCAGGAGGTCCTGGACACCGATTCCAGCGTGGTCCCGCCCACCGATCCGGTGCGCGAGCTCGCCCGGCACGGACTCCTGGAGCTGCGCGGCGCCGACTTCCGCTACCCCGGCGCCGAGGCGCCGGTGCTGCGCGGGGTGGACCTGACGGCCCGTCCGGGCGAGACCACGGCGGTGATCGGATCCACCGGCAGCGGCAAGTCCACGCTGCTGGGCCTGGTCCCCCGGCTGTTCGACGCGACCGGCGGCGAGGTGCTGGTCGACGGGGAGGACGTCCGCCGGCTCGACCCGGAGCTGCTCGCGCGGACGGTCGGCATGGTCCCGCAGAAGCCGTACCTCTTCTCCGGAACCGTCGCGTCCAATCTGCGCTACGGGCGCCCGGACGCGACCGACGAGGAGCTGTGGCGGGCCCTGGAAGTGGCCCAGGCCAAGGAGTTCGTGTCCGCCCTGGAAGGCGGGCTCGACGCGCCGATCACCCAGGGCGGCACCAACGTCTCCGGTGGCCAGCGCCAGCGCCTGGCGATCGCCCGCACCCTCGTGCAGCGCCCGGAGATCTACCTGTTCGACGACTCCTTCTCGGCCCTCGACTACGCGACGGACGCGGCGCTGCGCGCGGCGCTCGCCCGCGAGACCGAGGAGGCGACCGTGGTCATCGTGGCGCAGCGGGTCTCCACGATCCGCGACGCGGACCGGATCATCGTGCTCGACGAGGGCCAGGTCGTGGGCGAGGGACGCCATCACGAGCTGATGGCCGGGAACGAGACCTACCGGGAGATCGTGCTCTCCCAGCTGACGGAGGCGGAGGCGGCGTGAGCGGGCCCGGAGGACGGATGATGACGGGGCCGGCCCAGCGGTCCATGGACTTCAAGGGGTCGGGCAAGCGCCTGCTGGGCCAGCTGGCGCAGGACCGGGGCAAGCTGTGGGGCATGGTCGTGGCCGTCTTCGGCAGCGTCACGCTCACGGTGATCGGGCCGAAGATCCTCGGCATGGCCACCGACCTGGTGTTCGCGGGGATCGTGGGCCGCGGGATGGAGGCCGGGCTCACCAAGCAGCAGGCGCTGGACGGGCTGCGGGCCAGGGGCGAGGACGGGACGGCGGACATGCTGTCCGGCACCGATTTCACGCCCGGCGAGGGCATCGACTTCGGTGCGGTCGCGGTGGTCTCGGTGTGGGCGCTGGTGGTCTTCGTCCTGGCCGGCCTGCTGATGCTGGTCGCCACGCGGCTGTCGAACCACGTCATGAACGGCACCGTGTACCGGATGCGCGAGGAGCTCCAGGCGAAGCTTTCGCGGCTGCCGCTGTCGTACTTCGACAGCCAGAAGCGCGGCGAGGTGCTGAGCCGGGCCACCAACGACATCGACAACATCGGCCAGACGCTCCAGCAGACGATGGGGCAGCTGCTGAACTCCCTGCTGACCATCGTCGGGGTGCTGGCGATGATGTTCTGGATCTCGCCGCTGCTGGCGCTGGTCGCGCTGGTGACCGTACCGGTGTCGGTGTTCGTCGCGGCGAAGATCGGCAAGAAGTCGCAGCCGCAGTTCGTGGCGCAGTGGAAGACGACGGGCGCGCTCAACGCCCATGTCGAGGAGATGTACTCGGGCCACGCGCTCGTCAAGGTCTTCGGCCGGCAGAAGGAGTCCGCGGCGGTCTTCGCCGAGCAGAACGAGGCGCTGTACCGGGCTTCGTTCAAGGCGCAGCTGGTCAGCGGGATCATGCAGCCGGTGATGTTCTTCATCTCGAATGTCAACTACGTGCTGATAGCGGTAGTCGGTGGTCTGCGGGTCGCCTCGGGCACCCTGTCGATCGGCGACGTGCAGGCCTTCGTCCAGTACTCGCGCCAGTTCTCGATGCCGCTGACGCAGGTCGCGTCGATGGCGAACCTCGTCCAGTCCGGTGTCGCCTCGGCGGAGCGGGTCTACGAGCTGCTGGACGCGCGGGAGCAGGAGCCGGACGCCGAGGTCCCCGAGCGCCCGCGGGCGCTGCGCGGGCAGGTCACGCTCGACAAGGTGGCGTTCCGCTACGAACCGGACAAGCCGCTGATCGAGAACCTGTCGCTGACGGTCGAACCGGGCCAGACGGTCGCGATCGTGGGCCCGACGGGCGCCGGAAAGACGACACTCGTGAACCTGCTGATGCGGTTCTACGAGGTCACGGGCGGGGAGATCGCCCTCGACGGGGTGGACGTCGCGAAGATGACGCGCGAGGAGCTGCGCGGCGGCATCGGGATGGTGCTCCAGGACACGTGGCTGTTCGGCGGCACCATCGCGGAGAACATCGCCTACGGCGCCTCGCGGGAGGTGACGCGCGCCGAGATCGAGGAGGCGGCGCGGGCCGCCCACGCGGACCGGTTCATCCGCACCCTGCCCGACGGCTACGACACGGTGCTGGACGACGAGGGCGCGGGGGTCAGCGCGGGTGAGAAGCAGCTGATCACCATCGCGCGCGCGTTCCTGTCGGACCCGGTGATCCTGGTGCTCGACGAGGCGACGAGCTCGGTGGACACCCGTACCGAGGTGCTGATCCAGAAGGCGATGGCGCGCCTGGCGCACGGCCGCACGTCCTTCGTGATCGCGCACCGGCTGTCCACGATCCGCGACGCCGACGTGATCCTGGTGATGGAGGACGGGTCGATCGTGGAGCAGGGCACGCACGAGGAGTTGCTGACCGCGGGCGGCGCGTACGCGCGGCTGTACGCGGCGCAGTTCGCGCAGGCGGTCGCCGAGGTCGACTGACCGGCCGGGGTGGGGTTCGGGGTGGGGACGTCCCGCGGGGCGCCCCCGGTCCGGCCGCCGTCAGTCCAGGTAGCCCCGCAGCTGGTCGGCGAAGGCGTGGTCGCGGAGCTTGCTGAGGGTCTTGGACTCGATCTGGCGGATCCGCTCGCGCGTCACGCCGAAGATCCGGCCGATCTCCTCCAGGGTGCGGGGGCGGCCGTCGGCGAGGCCGTAGCGCAGCTGGACGACCTTGCGCTCGCGCTCGCCGAGCGTGGACAGCACGGCCTCCAGGTGCTCGCGCAGCAGGAAGAACGCGGCGGACTCCATGGGTGACGTGGCGTCACCGTCCTCGATGAGGTCGCCGAGCGCCACGTCGTCCTCCTCGCCGACCGGCGCGTGCAGGGAGACGGGCTCCTGCGCGAGGCGGAGCACCTCCATGACCCGCTCGGGCGTCAGCTCCAGGTGGACGGCGACCTCTTCGGCGGTGGGCTCGTAGCCGCGCTCCTGGAGCATGCGCCGCTGGACGCGGATGACGCGGTTGATCAGCTCCACGACGTGGACGGGTACGCGGATGGTCCGGGCCTGGTCGGCGAGGGCCCGGGACATCGCCTGGCGGATCCACCAGGTGGCATAGGTCGAGAACTTGTACCCGCGGGCGTAGTCGAACTTCTCGACGGCCCTGATCAGTCCGAGGTTCCCCTCCTGCACGAGGTCGAGCATGGTCAGGCCCCGGCCCACGTAGCGCTTGGCGACGGAGACGACGAGCCGCAGGTTCGACTCGATGAGGCGGCGTTTGGCCATCCGGCCCATGACCACGAGCTTGTCGAGGTCGAGGGCTAGCCGGGAGTCGAGGTCCGGCGTGGTGCTCAGCTTCTCCTCGGCGAACAGGCCGGCTTCGACCCGGCGGGCGAGGTCGACCTCCTCCGCGGCGGTGAGCAGCGGGATCCGGCCTATCTCGCGCAGGTACTGGCGGAACAGGTCGGCGGAGGGGCCCGCTCCGCCGGTGCCCTCGGCCGCGCGCCGGCGCTGCGGCGGGGCCGGTTCGATCAGTTCCAGTACTTCGGGCTCGTCGTCCACGGCTTCGGCCTCTGTCCCGGATTCGGTCCCGAATTCGGTCCCGGCCTCGGTCCCGGCTTCGGCCTCTTCGGCCTCCGGGGACTCGCTCACGCTCACGTTCACGGTCAGGGTCTGGGTCTGCACGGGGGCGACCTCCAGGGCTCCGAGGACGGGGGCACCGCACCTCAGTGTGGGGTACGACACATCACTGCCACGAGGGGCGTGCGAGCACTTTCTGAGTCCGGCGCGTGACCGATGGTTACCCTCCGCCGGGAAGCCCGATGCGGACCGGACGCATGTGCGACATGACGGCGGCGGGCCGCGCGATCCACCCGCGGGAGCGCGAGTTCGTCGAACGCCCTGGTGCGGGAGGTGTTCCGGGAGGCCGGGGGGTGGCCGTACCCGCACGCGGAGCTGGGGCGGAGCACATCAAGAACGTGGTGTCGAACGGCTACTCGGGCGCCGAGTGGGAGCACTTCGAGGCGGAGTACCCGCACCTGGCCGGACCCGGTGTGGAGGCGTTTCTCGCGCGCCTGGTCGAGGCACTGCGCGCGACCTTCGCGGACGCCCGCGAGGGCTGTCGGCAAGGGCCGCCGGGTCGTGACGCGACCCGGCGAACCTTTCGGGCTACAGCGCTAGCGGGCGTCCGCGGCCGGCTCCACGCGGACCGCGCAGACCTTGAACTCCGGCATCCGGGAGGTGGGGTCCAGGGCCGGGTTGGTCAGGTTGTTGGCGCGGCCCTCCCCCGGCCAGTGGAAGGGCATGAAGACCGTGTCCGCGCGGATGGCGTCGGTGATCCGGGCCGGGGCCACGGCGCGGCCGCGCCGCGAGGTCACCGCCAGCGGGCTGCCGTCGACCGCACCGATCCGGGCGGCGAGGCGGGGGTGGAGTTCCACGAAGGGGCCGGGGGCGGCGGCGTTGAGCTCGTCCACCCGGCGGGTCTGGGCCCCCGACTGGTACTGGGCCACCACCCGGCCGGTGGTGAGCAGGACCGGGTACTCGGCGTCGGGGACCTCGGCGGCGTCCCGGTGGGAGACCGGGACGAAGCGGGCCCGGCCGTCGTCGGTGGCGAAGCCGTCCAGGAAGAGGCGTTCGGTGCCCGGGGAGCCTTCGGGGCAGGGCCAGAAGACGCCCTGCTCGGCCTCGATCCGGTCGTAGGTGATGCCCGAGTAGTCGGCCGGGCCGCCGGCCGAGGCCCGGCGCAGTTCGTCGAAGACCTCCTCGGGGGCGGTCGGGAAGCCCTTCTCGACGCCGAGGCGGCCGGCCAGGCCGTGCAGGACCTCCAGGTCGCTGCGGATCCCCGGCGGCGGGGTGAGGGCGCGGCGGCGGAGCAGGACGCGGCCCTCCAGGTTGGTGGTCGTCCCGGTCTCCTCGGCCCACTGGGTCACGGGGAGCACCACGTCCGCGAGCGCCGCCGTCTCGGAGAGGACGACGTCGGCCACGGCGAGGAAGTCCAGGGAGCGGATGCGTTCCTCGACGTGGGCGGCGCGGGGGGCCGACACCACCGGGTTCGAGCCCATAAGCAGCAGGGCGCGGACGTCCGTGCCGAGGGCGTCGAGGAGTTCGTAGGCGCTGCGGCCCGGGCCGGGGAGGGAATCGGGGTCCACTCCCCAGACCCCGGCCACGTGCGCGCGGGCCGCCGGGTCGGTCAGTTTGCGGTAGCCGGGGAGCTGGTCGGCCTTCTGGCCGTGCTCACGGCCGCCTTGGCCGTTGCCCTGGCCCGTGAGGCAGCCGTAGCCGGAGAGCGGGCGGCCGGCCCGGCCGGTGGCCAGGCACAGGTTGATCCAGGCGCCGACGGTGTCGGTGCCCTTGGACTGCTGCTCCGGGCCCCGGGCGGTGAGGACCATGGCGGATTCGGGGGCGCAGAACATCGCGACGGCCTCGCGGAGCTTGGGGACGGGGACGCCGGTGATGCGTTCCACGAGCTCGGGCCAGTGCGCCATGGCGGCGGCCCTGGCCTCCTCCCAGCCGGTGGTGCGCTCGGCGATGAACTCCTCGTCCGTCCGGCCTTCCGCGACCACGAGGTGCAGCAGTCCCAGGGCCAGGGCGAGGTCGGTGCCGGGGCGCGGGGCGAGGTGCAGATCGGCCTGGTCGGCGGTGCGGGTGCGGCGCGGGTCGATGACGATCAGGGTGCCGCCGTTCGCCTTGAGCTCGGTGAGGTAGCGCAGGGCGGGGGGCATGGTCTCGGCCAGGTTCGAGCCGACGAGGATCACGCAGCCGGTGCGGGGGATGTCCTCCAGCGGGAAGGGCAGCCCCCGGTCGAGCCCGAAGGCGCGCTGGTGGGCGGCGGCGGCCGAGGACATGCAGAAGCGGCCGTTGTAGTCGATCTGCGAGGTGCGCAGCGCGACGCGGGCGAACTTGCCGAGCGCGTACGCCTTCTCGTTGGTGAGCCCGCCGCCGCCGAAGACGCCGACGGCGTCCGGGCCGTACGCGCGTCCCGTGCGGGCCAGTCCCTCGGCGACGGCGTCGAGGGCCTCCTCCCAGGTGGCCGGTTCGAGCCGCCCGGCATGGGTGCGGACAAGCGGCTCGGTCAGGCGCACCCGGGAGGAGAGCACGGCGGGGGCGGTGCGGCCCTTGCCGCACAGCGCCCCGCGGTTCACGGGGAAGTCAGCGCGCTCCTCCACCGTCACGGCGGCGCCGTCCGGGTGGGGGCGGAGCATCATCCCGCACTGCAGCGCGCAGTACGGGCAGTGCGTGGCGGTGGCGGCTGCTCCCGAATTGTGCATGCGTCCAGCCTGCGTCGCTGGTGTTACACGCACCGCCGCCTCCCGTTACGGCTGGGGATGCGCGCCCTCAGCGCCCCCCTCACCCCCCGGTGAGGCCCGCCGCCCCGGCCCGGGGCCCGGGGGACGAGGGCCGGGGGGCCGAGGGCCGAGGGCCGAGGCCGGGGCCGGGCCGAGGCCGGGGCCGGGCCGAGGGGGCCCGGGGCCGGGGCCAGGGCCGGGGCTAGGCCGAGGGCCGGGGCCAGGCCGAGGGCGGGGCCAGGCCGAGGGCGGGGCCAGGCCGAGGGCCAGGGCCAGGCCGAGGGCCGGGGCCAGGCCGAGGGCGGGGCCAGGCCGAGGGCCAGGGCCAGGCCGAGGGCCAGGGCCAGGAGCGTGTCAGGTGGTGTGCCGTGAGGCCTGCCGTCCAGGCGCAGTCCACTGCCAGTTGCGCGCCGGTGAGGTGGCCGGCGGCGTCCGAGAGGAGGAAGGCGAGCGCGGCGGCGATCTCCTCGGGGGCGCCCACGCGGCCCATCGGGGTGCCGAGGTAGTTGCCCTCGCCCGGCCGGATGTCGGTGGGGGCGGTCATCGGGGTCAATGTCATGCCCGGGTGAACGGCGTTGACGCGGATCCGGGACTCGGCCTGCTCGACCGCGCCGATCTTCGACAGGCCCCGCACGCCCCACTCGGAGGCGCCGTACCCGGCGGTGAGCGCCAGGCCCGTCAGCCCGGCGGCGCAGGAGATGTTGACGACGGAGCCCCCGCTCCCGGCCCTCAGCAGCGGGACGGCGGTCTTGAGCCCGATGAAACGCCGACCGGGTTGACCTCCACGACCCGGCGGAAGTGCTCGACGCTCTCGTGCTCCAGGAACTGGCCGGTGGCTGTGCCCGCGTTGTTGACGAGCCCATCGACGCGGTCGAACTCGGCCGCCGCGTTGTCCGGCGCCGCCCGCCAGTCGGGCTCGCCCGTCGCGTCGTGGCGGACGAAGCGCGCCCCGTCGCCGAGCTTCGCGGCCGCCGCGGCGCCCTCCTCCTCCGGCACATCGGTGAGCACCGCTCGCCCCACCGCCGTCCACGACGGCCCGCGCGGCGGCGGCGCCCGGCCCCCGGGCCCCACCGGTGTTGACGACGACCTTGTCGCTGAGATCCGCAACCGCCACGCCCCCCGTATGACTAATCGGCATAGGTCGACGGCCGGGTCAGTCTGCCAGAGCGGCCAGGGCCCGCGACACCCCTTCTTCCTTCGGTCCAAGGAACTTCGGCGCGGGCTCGAACGCCGCGTCCACGGCCGCCTTGCCCGCCGCGAAGACCTCCCGGGCGCCGCCGTAGTACCAGGTCGCGTCGTGCACATCGGCCACCCCGACTCCGTACGCGTCCAGTCCCGCGGCCTGGCACAGGGCCACCGCCCGGCGTATGTGGAAGCCCTGTGTGATCAGCACGGCCCGTTCGACGCCGAATATCTCCTTGGCCCGCACACAGCTGTCCCACGTGTCGAAGCCGGCGTAGTCGCTGACGATCCGCTCGTCCGGCACCCCCTGCTCGGTGAGGTACCCGCGCATCGCGTCGGGCTCGTCGTATTCCGCGCGGCTGTTGTCGCCGGTGACCAGCACCACCTTCACCTTCCCCGCGCGGTACAGCTCGGCGGCGGTGTCCAGCCGGTCGGCCAGGTACGGGGTCGGCCTGCCGTTCCACAGCCCCGCCCCGAACACCACCGCCACCTCCGCGCCGGGCACGTCGGCGGTGCTCCGCAGCCGGTCCGCGGCGACCGCGTGCGTCCACGCCGAGGGCAGCAGCGCCAGCGCGCACCCCGCCATCACCGCCCGCACGGCCCGCCTGCGGGCCCGCACCCCCCACGACCAGGCCGCCCACGAAGACCGCACCGACCACCGCGGCCGCCGCGCGCCCCACGACCGCCGCCCCGCCGACGACCGCGGCAAGCCCGCCGACGTCCTGGCCTTCGCCTTCGCCGTCATCTTCACCGCCGCTGTCCTCGCCCTCGCCGCCGCCCTCGCCGCCGCCCTCACCGTCGTCGCCGCCGCCGCCGCCGCCGTCGCCGTCGCAGTCTTCGCCCTCATGACCCGCCCCCTCGTGTCCCGAATTCGTCCCCACTCGCACGGATTGACGAACGACCCCGGCCCCCCAGTTCCGCCCCCACCACCTATCACCCGTACGAATGACCGAGTGAGCAGCCGGAAAACACCCGTCACCCCGGCGCAACGCCCCGGCAACCTCCACCGCGCAGGATCGGTTCATGACGGAGCCGGTGCACCCTCCCGACAGCCCGACCCTCCCCTTCGGCAGCGCGGCCGAAATGCTGACCCGCATCACCACCCAACTCGGCACCCAGCTGAGCGGGGTGCGCCCGCCCCGCGCCCGCCTCGCGCCCGGCCCCACGGAGCCCCCCCATGCAGCCCACCCTCGTCGCCGTGGCACACGGCAGTCGTGACCCGCGCGCCCCGCACACCGTCTCGGCCCTCCTCGACCTGGTCCGCGAGCTCCGCCCGCGCCTCGACGTCCGGCTCGGGCACATCGAGCTGAACCGGCCGCTGCTCGCCGACACCCTGAGCGGGACCTCCGGCGCCGCGGTGCTCGTACCGCTGCTCCTCGGGCGCGGCCACCACGTCAAGCGCGACCTCCCGGCCGCCGCCGCCCGCGCCACCCACCTGCGGACCCGGATCGCCGCCCCGCTCGGCCCGCACCCGCTGCTCGTCGAGGCCCTGCGCGACCGGCTCCTGGAGGCCGGCTGGACGGAGGGCACCGCCGTGGTCCTGGCCGCCGCCGGATCCCGCGACCCCGACTCCGCCGCCGACACCCGCCGCACCGCCGCCCTGCTCTCCGAACGCCTCGGCGCCGTGCCCGTCGTACCGGCCTACGCCTCCGCAGCCGCCCCGACCGTCCCGGACGCCGTCCGCGCGCTGGCCGCCCGCGGCCACCACCGGCCCGCGGTCGCCTCGTACTTCGGGGCCCCCGGACTCTTCGCCACCCGCAGCGCCACCTTCGCACCGGGCCCCGCCGCGGCCCCGCTCGGCGCGCACCCGGCACTGGCCCGCCTCGTCCTCCATCGCTACGACGAGGCCCTCGCCGAGCGGCGCCCCCACCTCGAACTGGCCGCCGCGGCCACCGCGTGAGGCCTGCGGGCCCGTAAGATTTCGGGCGGATTGCTCGGATTGTCGGTGTCTCCGGTTAACGTCGCACCATGGAAGGCACCGCACCCGCCCCCGCAGATCCGTACGAGACGCCCCAGCCGCACCAGACGCACGAGCAGCCCGAGTCCCGACCGCCGCACGACCTCCACGCCCCCCACGACCCCTACGACCCGGCCGCCACCGAACGCTGGGCCGCCGAGCCGGACAAGCGCCCCGGCCGCACCGCCTTCCAGCGGGACCGCGCCCGCGTGCTGCACTCCGGCGCGCTGCGCCGCCTCGCGGGGAAGACCCAGGTCGTCACCCCCGGCACGCGCTCGTACGACTGGGACGCGAGCCCCCGTACCCGCCTCACCCACTCCCTGGAGTGCGCCCAGGTCGGCCGCGAGCTCGGCGCGGCCCTCGGCTGCGACCCCGACCTGGTCGAGGCCGCCTGCCTCTCCCACGACATGGGCCACCCGCCCTTCGGCCACAACGGCGAGGAGGCGCTCAACGAGTTCGCCCGCGACTGCGGCGGCTTCGAGGGCAACGCCCAGTCCCTGCGCCTGCTGACCCGGCTGGAACCAAAGCGCTTCGTGCCCGACCCGGCGAGCGGCGAGCTCGTCAGCGTCGGCCTCAACCTCACCCGCGCCTGCCTCGACGCCGCCACCAAGTACCCCTGGGCCCGCGGGGACCACCCCACCGACCCCGGCTCGGTGAAGTTCGGCGCGTACGAGGACGACCTGCCGGTCTTCACGTGGCTGCGCCGCGGCGCGCCCGCCGACCGCAAGTGCTTCGAAGCCCAGGTCATGGACTGGGCGGACGACGTCGCGTACTCCGTCCACGACTTCGAGGACGGCCTGCACGCGGGCCACCTCGACCCCAACCTGCTCTTCGCCGAGCCCGAGCGCACCGAGATCTGGCGGGTGGCCATCGGCCGGTACGTCCCCGCCGACACCGAGCCGGAGGAGCTGCGCGAGGCACTGGACCGCCTGATGGAACAGGAGTGGTGGCCGCACGGGTACGACGGCTCGGCCGTCGCCCAGGCCCGGCTCAAGGACGCCACCAGCCAGCTGATCGGCCGCTTCTGCCTGGCCGCCGAGGGGGCCACCCGCGAGGCGTACGGCTCCGGCCGCCTCACCCGGTACACGGCCGAACTGGTCGTCCCCCGCGAGGCGCGCAACGAGTGCGCGGTGCTCAAGGCGGTCGCCGACCTGTACGTCATGCAGCGCGACGATCAGGAGCGGATCCGCGCCGACCAGCGCGTCGTCCTGGCCGAACTCGCCGAGGCGCTCAGCGCCCGCGCCCCCGAGGGTTTGGACCCGCAGTTCCGGGCGCTCTTCGACGCCGCGGCGGACGACAGGGCCAGGAAAAGGGCGGTCATCGACCAGATCGCGTCCCTGACCGACGCTTCGGCCCGCTCCTTGCACGCACGCCTCACCCGGCGCACGCGACGCGCCGAAGGGTGAGCTGATCGGGCCACTCCCCCTTCACGCGGCAGGCTCGGTGCGGGACGCTCGCATGTGGTCGCATGTGGCGGTGAGGTTATGAGGAGGCATCAGGTGGTCGACGCACACCGGACATTCGTCATCGTCGGCGCGGGGCTGGCCGGGGCAAAAGCGGCCGAGGCACTGCGGTCCGAGGGGTTCACGGGGCGGGTGATCCTGATCGGCGACGAGCGCGACCATCCGTACGAGCGGCCCCCGCTGTCCAAGGGCTACCTGACGGGCAAGGACGACCGCGACAGCGTCTTCGTCCACGAGCCGTCCTGGTACGCCGCCTCCGACATCGAGCTGCACCTGGGCCAGCCGGCGGTGCACCTGGACCGGGACGCGAAGAAGGTGGTGCTCGGCGACGGCACCGCCCTGCACTACGACAAGCTGCTGCTGGCCACCGGCGCCGAGCCGCGCCGCCTGGACATCCCGGGCACCGGCCTCGCGGGGGTCCACCACCTGCGGCGGCTGGCCCACGCCGAGCGGCTGCGCAACGTACTGGGCACCCTCGGCCGGGACAACGGCCACCTGCTGATCGCGGGTGCCGGCTGGATCGGCCTGGAGGTCGCGGCCGCGGCCCGGGGCTACGGGGCCGAGGTCACCGTCGTGGAACCGCTGGCCACGCCGCTGCACGCGGTGCTGGGCCCGGAGATCGGCCGGCTCTTCGGGGACCTGCACGCCGACCACGGGGTGCGCTTCCACTTCGGGGCGCGGCTGACCGAGATCGTCGGCCACGACGGCATGGTGCTGGCCGCCCGTACGGATGACGGGGAGGAGCACCCGGCGCACGCCGTGCTCGCCGCGATCGGGGCCGCGCCCCGGACCGCGCTCGCCGAGACCTCCGGGCTGTCCCTGGTCGACCGGGAGCACGGCGGCGGGATCGCCGTGGACGCCTCGCTGCGGACCTCCGACCCGGACGTCTTCGCGGTGGGGGACGTGGCGGCCGCCCACCACCCGGTGCTCGGGACCCGGCTGCGGGTCGAGCACTGGGCCAACGCGCTCAACGGCGGTCCGGCCGCCGCGCGGGCGATGCTGGGGCAGGAGGTGGCGTACGACCGGGTGCCGTACTTCTTCTCGGACCAGTACGACGTGGGGCTCGAGTACTCGGGGTACGCGCCGCCCGGCGGCTACGACCAGGTGCTGATCCGGGGCGACGCGGGCAAGCGGGAGTTCATCGCGTTTTGGCTCTCGGAGGGGCGGGTACTGGCCGGAATGAACGTGAACGTGTGGGACGTCACCGAGCACATCCAGGCCCTGATCAGGTCGAAAGCGCCGGTGGACCGCGAAGCGCTGGCGGACCCGTCGGTTCCGCTCACGTCGCTGATCGGGTCCCGGGGGGCCTGACGGGATTGTCCGCGCCCGGCCGTAGACTTCACGCGTGGCAGGACGGATCAATGACGACGACGTGAAGGCGGTACGGGACGCGGTCCCGATCGACGCCGTGGTCTCCGACTACCTCCAGTTGCGCAACGCGGGCGGCGGCAACCTCAAGGGCCTCTGCCCCTTCCACGACGAGAAGTCCCCGTCCTTCCAGGTCAGTCCCAGCAAGGGTCTCTACCACTGCTTCGGCTGCCAGGCGGGCGGGGACACCCTCGACTTCATCATGAAGATCGACCACCTCTCCTTCTCGGAGGCGGTCGAGCGGCTCGCCGGCCAGGCCGGCATCACCCTGCGCTACGAAGAGGGCGGCTACACCGCCGGCACCAGCGGCCGCGGCGAGCGGATCCGGCTGGTCGAGGCGCACAAGGCCGCCGCCCAGTTCTACATGGACCAGCTGGGCAGCCCCGAGGCGGAGATCGGCCGCACCTTCCTGGCGGAGCGCGGCTTCGACCAGGGGGCGGCCGCGCACTTCAGCGTGGGCTACAGTCCGGCCGGCTGGGACCACCTGACCCGCTTCCTGCGCGGCAAGGGTTTCAGCGACAAGGAACTGATCACCTCCGGGCTCGCCCAGGACAGCCGCAGCGGAAAGCCCATCGACCGCTTCCGGGGCCGGCTGATGTGGCCGATCCGCGACATCAGCGGCGAGGTGGTGGGCTTCGGCGCGCGCAAGCTGCGCGACGACGACAACGGCCCCAAGTACCTGAACACGCCCGAGACGGCGATCTACAAGAAGTCCCAGGTGCTGTACGGCATCGACCTGGCGAAGAAGGAGATCGCGAAGACCTCGCGGGCCGTGGTCGTCGAGGGCTACACCGACGTGATGGCCTGCCACATGGCCGGGGTGACCACCGCGATCGCCACCTGCGGCACGGCCTTCGGCGGGGACCACATCAAGATCCTGCGCCGGCTGCTGATGGACAACGCCACCGCCGAAGTGATCTTCACCTTCGACGGCGACGCGGCCGGCCAGAAGGCGGCGCTGCGCGCCTTCGAGGACGACCAGAAGTTCGCGGCCGAGACCTCCATCGCGGTCACCCCCGGCGGTATGGACCCGTGCGACCTGCGCCTGGCGCAGGGGGACGCGGCGGTTTCCGGGCTCGTGGAGTCCCGCACTCCGCTGTTCGAGTTCGCGCTGCGGCACATCGTGGCCCGGCACAACCTGGAGAATCCGGCCGGCCGCGCGGCGGCGCTGGACGAGGCGGCTCCGGTGGTGGCCAACATCAAGAACATCGCGATCCAGCACGAGTCGGCGGTCCAGCTCGCGGGGATGCTGGGCATCCGCGACGAGCAGTTCGTCGTCAAGCGGGTCGCGCAGCTCGCGCGCTGGGCCCGGGAGCGCGGCAACCAGCCCCCGCAGCAGGGTCGGGGCGGCGGCCGGCAGTCCTACGCGGCCGCCCCCGAGCCCGCCGCGCGGCCGGCCGGCGGTCCGGCCCTGAACCTGCGCAGCCCGGCCCACCGTACCGAGCGGGAGCTCTTGAAGCTGGCCCTCCAGCGGCCGGCCCTGGTCTCCCCGGCCTTCGACGCGTACGGGATGGACGAGTTCACCGCTCCGCCCTACGCGGCCGTGCGCCAGGCGATCCAGGACGCGGGCGGCGCCTCGCTCGGCACCGAGGACTACCTGGCGCGCGTCCGTGGGGCCGCGCCGAACGACACCGTCCGCGCGCTCGTCACGGAGCTGGCCGTCGAGGCCATCCACGCCAAGACGGTGGACGAGATCTACGCGGGGGTCCAGCTGGTCCAGGTGCGGTTGCGCGCCGTCGACCGCCGGGTCCACGAGATCCAGGGCACGCTGTCCCGGCTCGGCCCGCAGGCCCCCCCGGAGCAACTGGCCGCGGTCCAGGAGGAGCTGTGGGTGCTCCAGCAGTACGGTCAGCGGCTGCGCAACCGCGGCGCCGAGGGC
The DNA here is from genome assembly GCF_053606025.1 of Streptomyces sp. NPDC055254. Lineage (NCBI taxonomy): Bacteria > Bacillati > Actinomycetota > Actinomycetes > Kitasatosporales > Streptomycetaceae > Streptomyces > Streptomyces sp. NPDC055254. Next base: position 30,278 of record NZ_JBSGQV010000019.1, read on the forward strand.
CTGTAGCCCCGCGGCCGCGTCAGCGCGCGAGCCAGTCCCCGCCGGGTATCTCCGTACCGGATCGCCGCAGGTCGCGGGCGAGCAGCGGGGACGCCAGGTAGACCCAGGCCCGTACCGGGGTGCCGTCGGGGCGCAGGGCCTCGCGGGCCGTCCGGTCGTACACGTTCCCCGGGCGGCCCGGGCCCCCGTACTCCTCCAGCAGGTCCAGCGCGGCCAGCAGCTCCGGGTAGCCGCCCGGGGCGGCGGTGACCAGCTCGCCGGCCACGGAGGAACCGGGCCGCTCCACCGCGAAGGGGTATCCCGGACCGTCGTAGAGGGCGGCGCCGGGGAGCCGGGCGGGCTCCTCCGAGGCCGTGCGGCCGCGCAGGAACAGGGCGTGGTTGACCTCGCCCGGGCGCAAGGTGCCGTAGACGAAGAACGGCAGCGGCGCGCCGGGATCGTTCGGCCGGACGACCGGTGTCACGGGGCCCTCCCTCGGGTGTGCGGGCACGGTCGGCGGGCTCGGACCGACGTCCCCGATCGCCCGCGCACCACCACCGTACGCACCGCTGCCGGACGGCCTCCCGCCGCCCGTGGGCCGGTACCGCTCGGGCGCACCGGCCGCCGTCCGACGCGAGTCGGGACCGCAGCGGCGTCACCCGGACGGCGCGGGCGCCCCGGATGGCCGCAGGATCGGCACTGACCTGCGGGGACGGACGGCCCGAGGAGGGCGAACGGGCCGAGCTGACGGGACCTCAGCAGGCGGGTGGCGCCCGGCCCGGGTTACCTCGGAAACACGACCCCGTGTCTCCAGGAGAGCCGCCATGCGCCGACGTACCGCCCACGCGCTGACCGCAGCCGCGCTGACCGCCGCCGCGTTCACCTGCCCGGTCGCCGGTGCGGTGGCGGCGGCGGAGCTGGGTACGGCGACTTTCGCCCCCGGTGATTTCGCCGCGCTGGAGGTGTGGCCCAAGTCGGCCGCGCCCGGCGGCACGGTCACCGTGAACACCACCGCCTGCGGCCGTGGCAGCCACGCCGACGGCGATGCCACGACGGTCGGCGGCGGCCGGTTCAAGCTGGTGCCGGGCACGCACAAGGAGGTGGTCGTGGGGCAGTTCCAGGTCGCCCGCGGCACCCGCCCCGGCACCTACGCCATCGGCGCGACCTGCGCGAACGGCAAGTTCGCCACCGGCGACCTGGTCGTCACCGAACGCGGCCCGCAGGGCCACGTCCGAACCGGGGTGGGCGGTGGCACGACCACCACCACCGACCCCGTCAAGATCGCGGCGGGAGCGGCCGTACTGGCCGTGTCCGCCGTCGGCGGTACCTGGCTCCTGCGTCGCCGGGCGAGCGGCACGCGGAGCTGACGGACGCCCACCGCGGCTCCGGCCGCGGTCCGACCGGTACCGTCCCCCGTCGCCCGCCCCGCGAGGTCCCCCCGTTCGCGGGGCCGGGCGACGGCCAGTCACCCCGAAACGGAAGCGGAGGGGGTCCTACGCATGGGTGGCGAATTCGGAGCCGCGGGCAGCCGGGGCCCGCGGCCCTGGCACCCGGCCGGCGGCCACCCCCGCCCCGGCGGCGGTCGATCCGGATGCGGTACGGGCTCGTCCGGCCGCAGCACCCCCACCGCCCGCCACGCCGGGCTCGTCGCCCTCGCCGCCTGCGTCGGTGTCTGGCTCGTGACCAGCGGCTCCCGCGAGCCCGTCGGGCCGCCCCTGCCCTCCCCCGCCGAGGCCCTGACCGCCGACGGCTTCGGTGGCCCCGGCATCGCCCCGCTGCCCGGCTCACCGCCCACCCGGATCCGGATCCCCTCCATCCGGGTCGACGCCCCGCTGACCGGGCTCGGCCTGGAGCCGGGCGGCAGTCTCGAAGTGCCCCCGCCCGCCCGGCGCGACCTGGCCGGCTGGTACCGCGAGGGCACCACTCCGGGGGCCACCGGTACGGCCGTCGTCGCGGGGCACGTGGACGACGCCGCGGGCCCGGCGGTCTTCTACCACCTGGGCGCGCTGCGCCGGGGAGCCGCCGTGGAGATCCCGCGCGCGGACGGGCGTACGGCCGTCTTCACGGTGCACGCGGTGGAGGTGTACGACGCCGGGGCCTTCCCCGACTCCCGTGTGTACGGCCCCTCGCGGAGGGCGGAGCTGCGGGTGATCACCTGCGGCGGCGGGTTCTCACCGCGCACGGGCTACCGGGGGAACGTGGTCGTCTTCGCCCACCTCACCGGTACGTACTGAGGCTTCCCGCCGGGCCGGCCGTCAGCCCCACTGCTCGAAGCCGAGCTTGACGACCAGCGCGCCCACGACGGTCAACAGCACGCCCCGGACGAAGCCGCTGCCCTTCTTGAGCGCCATGCGGGCGCCGACCATGCCGCCGGCCAGGTTGAACACCGCCATCAGCGCGGCCAACTGCCAGAGCACCATGCCCTGGTAGGCGAACATCGCGAGCGCTCCGGCATTGGTGCAGACATTGACGATCTTGGCGGTCGCGGAGGCGGTCAGCAGGTCGAGGTGGAGCAGCGCGGTGAGCGCGAGCACCAGGAAGGTGCCGGTGCCGGGCCCGACGAGGCCGTCGTAGAAGCCGATGCCGAGACCGGCCAGCCCGATGGCGAGCAGCACGCGGCCCCGGCTGACGGGCGAGGCGGCCGGGGCGGTGCCGAAGCCGGGCCGGAAGAGGACGAAGGCGGCGACGACGACGAGCACCACCATGATCAGCGGGCGCAGCGTGTCCTTGCTGATGCCCCCGGCGAGGGCGGCGCCGCCCATCGAACCGGCGAGCGCGGCCAGGCCGATGCGGACGGCGAGCTTCACGTCCACCGGCGCCTTGCGCACGTACGTCACGGCCGCTCCGGCCGTGCCGACGACCGCCACCGCCTTGTTGGTCCCGAGGACGGTGGCCGGGTGGGCGTTCGGCAGGCCGAGCAGCAGGGCCGGCAGGAGCAGCAGGCCGCCGCCGCCCACCACCGCGTCGATCCAGCCGGCCGCCGCGGCGGCCACGCACAGAACGATGATCATGGTCGTTGATATGTCAGGCACGGCCACGACCCTATGGACCCGTTCGGTGCACGGCCCATCAATCTCCGGAAACTTGCGCAAACGTTGAGCTTTGCCTGGCCGGCGCCCGGTCCGGGGCCACCGGAGCGGCCGGGTCCACGGCCGCCGTGAGCACGCTCGCGGCCAGTACGCCGGCCAGCCCGAGCCCGGCCGCCAGCCGCCGTGCGGGCGGTACGGCGGCCAGTGCGGCCAGCCCGGTCCGCGCCGCGGAGGGCTTGCGGTGGCGCGGCGGGGCGGTGCGGCGGCGGCCGGCCGGAGCGCCCACCGGGACGGGCGCGGACAGGGCGATGTGCAGCGGATGGCGCATGAGCGGTGGCCTCTCGGGAACGCGAGGAGGAACGGGGACCCGGCGTGACGGAACCGGGCGGGCGGGTTCAGGCGGTGAAGCACTCGCTGTGGATCGAGGCGGCCGGCACCCCGGCCCGCAGCAGCGCGGTCCGGGTCGACTCCGTCATCCCGGGCGGCCCGCACAGGTAGACGTCGTGATCGGCCAGGTCCGGCACCAGTTCGGCCAGGGCCCGGGGAGCGAGCGGGTCGTGGGCCGCGTCCGACGGCCCGAGCAGGTAGTGCAGTGCGGCCCGCCGCCCGGCGGCGATGGCCTCCAGCTCGGTGCGCAGGACCAGGTGCTCCTCGCCCCCGGCCCGGTAGAGCAGGGTGAGGTCCCCGGGGCCGCCCGGCAGGGTCTCGAACAGGGCCCGCATCGGGGTGATGCCCACTCCGCCGGCGATGAGCAGCACCTTGGGCCGGGTCCGCCGGGCGGCGGTGAGCGCACCGAACGGCCCGGTGGCGAGGACCCGCGTGCCGGGGCGCAGCCGGCGGATGCGGCGCGAGTGGCCGCCCAGGCCCTTGACGGTGATCCGCAGGGTGTTCCCCCGGACCGGCGCGGAGAGCGAGAACGGCAGGGCGGTGTGCCACAGCCGCCGCTGGAGGAACCGCCAGCGCAGGAACTGCCCCGGCTCGGCCCGCAGTTCCGCCAGATGCTCCCCGTGGACGACGACGGAGACCACCCCGGGCCCCTCGACCCGGACCTCCGCGACCCGCAGCCCGTGCCGCAGTGCCTGCCGTACGGGCACCACGACCCGGTACCAGAGCAGCAGGACGGCGACCGTGGTGTGGGCGAGCGCCCAGAACCAGGCCACCGGCGCCAGATCGGGCCCGGCGAGCTGGTGGCCGAAAGCCAGCGCGGCGGCGAGGTGGGCGAGCAGGTGCACCCCGCGCCAGGTTTCGTGCGGCACCCGGCGGCGTACCGCGCGGGCGGATGTGGCGCCGACCGCGGCCAGGAGGACGGTCCCGGCCGCGGCGGCGGCGAGCGCGGGGTAGCCGAGCAGCTCCCGGGCGGCGGTGACCACGTCGACGCCTTCGTGCACGGCGTACCCGAGGAGGGCGAAGAGTCCGTGCCCGAAGCAGAGCAGCAGGACGTACCGGCCGCCGCGGGCGTGCCAGCGGGCGAGCCGATCGGCGCCGACCCCGTGCTCGACGGCGGGCACCCGGGCCATCAGGAACAGCACGACCAGCACTCCGTACCCGGCGAGCAGGCCCGTCAGGTGCGCGGCCGTGGCGAAGAGGGCCTCGGGCCGGGCGGAGGGCCGTACCTGCACCGCCCAGAGCAGGGCCACCACCCCCGTCCCGCCCAGGATCGCGCTCCTGACCCGCACCGCAGCATCTCGCATGGGCGTCACGCTAAGGGCACCGCCGGTGACGCGGATGGTCCTTAAGTCGGCCTTGAGGAAGGCCTCACGGACCCTTAACCCCAGTGCTGAGGTCGGCGTTCCGTCCGGGTAACAGGAGCGATGCGGCGGGGAAACAGCGGCACCGCACGCTCGTGCCATGACCTCGGAGCAGCGTGTGGTGGTGATCGGCGGCGGCCTGGCGGGCCTGCGGCTCGCGCAGCGGATGGGCCCGGCCGCGGCGGTGACCGTCCTCGGCGAGGAGAGCCACGCGCCGTACAACCGCGTGCTGCTCGCCGAAGTGCTGGCGGGCCGCTACGCCCCCGAGGTCACCGCGCTCCCGTCCCCCGGCCCAGTGCTGCGCCGGGGGGTCCGGGCGGTCCGCGTCGACCGCGCGGAGCGGGCGGTGCACTGCGACGACGGCACGGTGGAGCGGTACGACACGCTGGTGATGGCCACCGGGTCCAACCCCGTGCTGCCGCCGCTGCGGGGGCTGTTCGAGCCCGAGGGGCGGGACCTCCCGGACGGCGTGCACGCGTTCCGCACCATGGACGACTGCCTGGCCCTGTCGGCGGCCGTCCGCCCGGGTGTGCGGGCGGTGGTGATCGGCGGGGGCCTGCTGGGCGTCTCGGCGGCCCGGGCCCTGAACGCACGCGGTGCTCAGGTGGTCCTGGCGCAGCAGGGCGAGCGCCTGATGGAACGCCAGCTGGACGCGGACGCCTCCGCCCTGCTGCACACCCACCTCACCGCTCTGGGCGTGGAGATCCACACGGAGTGCCGCGTCCGCGGCCTCGTCACCGCGGCCCCTTTGCCGGGATCCCGGCCCGGATCCCGCGCCCCGCACCAGGGTCCGTCGGCGGAAGGGGGCCGGGGGAACCGCCGGGTCACCGGGGTCGAGCTCGCCGACGGCTACCGGCTCGACGCCGACCTCGTCGTGCTGGCCTGCGGCGTACGGCCCCGCACCGGTCTCGCCCTGGCCGCCGGACTGGTGGTCCGCAAGGGCATCGTGGTCGACGACCGGCTCCGCACCAGCGACCCGCGCGTCCACGCCATCGGCGACTGCGCCGAGCACGCCGGGCGGGTGTACGGCCTGGCGGGCGCCGCACTGGAGCAGGCCGACGCGCTCGCCTCGGTCCTCACCGGCACCGACACCGACACGGGAACCGGAACCGATGGCGGCGCCGGCGCCGTCCCGCCGCCCGGCGCCCCGGTCCCGTACGCCGGCACCAGGGCCCTGACCCGTCTCACCCTCGGCGCAACCGCGCACGGGCACTTCGACCTCGCCGCGTTCGGCGAGACCACCGCCCTCCCGGGCGACGACGTGGTCCGCCTCGCCGACGCCACCCGCCGGACCTACCGGAAGGTCGTCGTCCGCGGCGACCGCCTCGTCGGCGGCGTGCTGCTCGGGGAGCTCTCCACCGTGGGCGCCCTCGCCCGCGGCTGGGAGGGCGACGAACCCCTGCACGACCCCGCCGACCTGTTCCATCTGCTCACCGACGACGGAGGCCACTGACATGACCAAGCCCCTGCCCACGATCGTGCTCATCGGGCACGGCATGGTCGGCCAGCGCTACCTGGAGGCGCTCGCCGAGCGCGGTGCGACCCGGACCCACCGGATCACCGTGCTCTGCGAGGAGCCCCGGCCCGCCTACGACCGCGTGCACCTGACCTCGTACTTCTCCGGAAGCACCCCCGAGGACCTGTCGATGACCCCGGCCGGGTTCATGGCGGAGCACGGCATCGCGCTCCACCTCGACGACCCCGCCGAGCACATCGACCGCGACGCCCGCACCGTCACCTCCCGCTCGGGGCAGGTCTTCCCGTACGACGTCCTCGTCCTCGCCACCGGCAGCTACCCCTTCGTGCCGCCCGTTCCGGGCAAGGACGCCCCCGGCTGCTTCGTGTACCGCACCATCGAGGACCTCCTGGCCATCGAGGAGTACGCCAAGGACCGCACCAGCGGCGCGGTCGTCGGCGGCGGCCTCCTCGGGCTGGAAGCCGCGGGCGCGCTCCAGGGCCTCGGCCTCGCCACGCGGGTCGTCGAGTTCGCGCCGCGCCTGATGCCCGTCCAGGTCGACGACGGCGGCGGCGCCGCCCTGCTGCGCACCATCGAGTCCATGGGCCTGACCGTCCACACCGGTGTCGGCACCCAGGAAGTGGTGACCGGGGAGGACGGCGCGGTCAGCGGCATGCGGCTCTCCGACGGCTCGACCGTCGACGCCGACCTCGTCGTCTTCTCCGCCGGCGTCCGCCCCCGCGACCAGCTGGCCCGCGACGCGGGGCTGGACGTCGGCGAGCGCGGCGGCATCGCCGTCGACGCCCGCTGCCGCACCTCCGACCCGCACGTCTACGCCATCGGCGAGTGCGCGCTGGCCTGCGACGGCCGCGTCTACGGTCTGGTCGCCCCCGGCTACGAGATGGCCGAGACGGCCGCCGAGGACCTGCTGGGCCGGGAGAAGGAGTTCACCGGAGCCGACCTCTCCACCAAGCTCAAGCTGCTCGGCGTCGACGTGGCCTCCTTCGGCGACGCCCACGGCGCCACCCCCGGGAGCCTCGACGTCGTCTGGTCCGACTCGCGCACCGGGGTCTACAAGAAGCTGGTCGTCTCCCCCGACGGCATCCTGCTCGGCGGGGTGCTGGTCGGCGACGCGGACTCCTACGGGCTGCTGCGCCCGCTCACCGGCAGCGTGCCGCCGGTCGCCCCCGAGCAGCTGGTGCTGCCCGCCGGCCTCGGCGCGCCCGTCGCCCTCGGCCCCTCCTCGCTCCCCGACCACGCGGTGATCTGCTCCTGCCACAACGTCACCAAGAAGGCCATCACCGCCTGCTCAACCGTCCCCGAGGTCAAGAAGTGCACCAAGGCGGGCACCGGCTGCGGCAGCTGCCTCAAGGTGATCGGCCAGCTGCTGCCCGCCGCGGCCGACCAGGGGCTGTGCGGCTGCTTCCCGTACACCCGCTCCGAGCTGTACGAGATCGTCCGCACCCGCCGGCTGACCTCGTACGAGCAGCTGCTCGACGGCCACGGCCGCCCGGAGGCGCGCGGTGGCGACGGCTGCGAGGTCTGCAAGCCGACCGTCGGCTCGATCATCGCCTCGCTCGCCGCGACGCTGGGCGCGAGCGGCTACGTCCTGGACGGCGAGCAGGCCTCCCTCCAGGACACCAACGACCACTTCCTGGCGAACCTGCAGCGCAACGGCTCGTACTCGGTCGTCCCGCGCATCCCCGGCGGTGAGATCACCCCCGACAAGCTGATCGTGATCGGCGAGGTGGCTCGCGACTTCGGCCTCTACACGAAGATCACCGGGGGCCAGCGGATCGACCTGTTCGGCGCGAGCGTCGACCAGCTCCCCCGCATCTGGGCCCGCCTCGTCGACGCCGGCTTCGAGTCCGGGCACGCGTACGGGAAGGCCCTGCGGACGGTGAAGTCGTGCGTGGGGCAGACCTGGTGCCGCTACGGGGTGCAGGACAGCGTACGGATGGCCATCGACCTGGAGCTGCGCTACCGGGGGCTGCGCGCCCCGCACAAGCTCAAGTCGGCGGTGTCCGGCTGCGCCCGCGAGTGCGCGGAGGCACAGAGCAAGGACTTCGGGGTCATCGCGACGGCGAGCGGCTGGAACCTCTACGTCGGCGGCAACGGCGGCGCCACCCCGCGCCACGCCGACCTGCTCGCGCAGGACCTCTCCGACGCCGAGCTGATCCGGCTCATCGACCGGTTCCTGATGTTCTACATCCGCACCGCCGACCGGCTGGAGCGGACCTCCACCTGGCTGGAGCGGCTGGAGGGCGGCCTGGACCACCTGCGGGACGTCGTCGTGCACGACTCCCTGGGCCTGTGCGCCGAGCTGGAGTCCCTGATGGCCGACCACGTGGCGCACTACCGCGACGAGTGGGCCGAGACGCTGGAGGACCCGGAGCGGCTGCGCCGATTCGTCTCCTTCGTCAACGCTCCCGGCGCCCCCGACCCGACCGTGCGGTTCGTCCCCGAGCGGGACCAGGTCAAGCCGGACCTGACCGTCCTCACCCTTCAGCCGCTGGAATCCCTGGGAGGCACCCGATGACCGTAGAGCTGCGCGTGGCCGAGGGCTGGCTGACGGTGTGCGAGCTTTCCTCGCTGACCCCGGGGCGCGGGGTGGCCGCCCTGCTGCCCGACGGGAGCCAGGCCGCGGTGTTCGTGGACCGCTCCGGGCGTACGTACGCCATCGGCAACCAGGACCCCTTCACCGGGGCGCACGTGCTCTCGCGGGGGCTGCTGGGCTGCGCGGGCGGGCGGCCCTTCGTGGCCTCACCGCTGCTCAAGCAGCGCTTCGACCTGGAGTCGGGGCGCTGCCTGGACGACGAGGAGGTGGCGGTCCGGACCTACCGGGTGCGGACCGCCGCGACCTCCTGAGCGACGCGCGGGCGGGTCAGCCCTGGACCGCCGCCGGGTCCATCCACATGATCTCCCAGGTGTGGCCGTCCAGGTCGTCGAAGGCGCGGCCGTACATGAACCCGTGGTCCTGGGCCGGCCGGGGCTCGGTCGCCCCGGCCGCGACGGCCCCGTCGACGAGCTCGTCGACGGCGGTGCGGCTCTCGGCGCTCAGACAGAGCAGGACCTCGGAGGTCCGAGTGGCGTCCGCGATCTCCTTGTGGGTGAAGTCCTTGTAGCGGGCCTCGGTCAGCAGCATCGCGACGATGGTGTCGCTGATCACCACGGAGGCGCAGTTCTCGTCGCTGAACCGGGCGTTCAAGGAGTAGCCGAGCTTGCCCCAGAAGGCCTTGCTCGCGTCCAGGTCCTTGACCGGCAGGTTGACGAAGATCATGGTGGCGGACATCTCGGTTCCTCTTCTCTCGCATCACTCGGGCGTCGTGCGGCGCCTTCGAGGGACAGACCGAGGGGCCGGGCGGAAATCATCGGTGCCGGGCGAAGTTTTTCGCGTCTTCCGCGCGGCCGCGCGAACGAGCAGGCCAGGGCCGTGAGCGGAAGGTACGCGCCGCCGCACGGTCCGCAGTACGGGCCCCCGCGGGTCCTCCGCGCCGGCCCCCGCACGGTCCTCAGGCGGCCGAGCGCAGCTCCACCGCCGCCAGGGGTACGAAACCCAGCCGGCCCTCGCCGCGCAGCGAGCCGGGGCCCGGGCCCCGGCCGTCGCCGTCGCCTCCCGACAGCCGCTTGTGCAGGGCCAGCGCGATCCGCTCGCCCTGCGCCTTGGCCCGTTCCGCGTGCGGCCCCCGGTGCCGGCCGTCGACGGCCGCGGTCCACAGCTGCACCCAGCGCCCGAAGTCCGCGGCGGTCATGGACCGCACCGAGTTCAGGGCGGCGTGCGGGGCGAAGGCGTCGTGGCGGTAGTCGGCGGTGCGGAAGAGGGCGCGCTCCCAGAAGTCGGCGATCCGGGCCAGGTGGACGTCGAGGTCCGTGCCCGCGATCTCGGTGAAGAACGGCCCGATCCGCCGGTCGGCGAAGGCGGCCGTGTAGAAGCGGCGCAGCACGACCTCCAGGTCGGCGCGGCCGGAGATGTCGGCAACGACGGAGTGGTTCATCCTTCCACCATCCTCCCCCACCGGTCCCGCTCCCAGGGCGCAAAGTCCCCTCCTGGGGCACGACCGGCCCGGCCGGCGGCGCGCGGGGCTCTGCGCGCGGAGCGCATCGGCGCGCCGAAGTACCCCGCCGGAGGATTGAACCCCGACCGGTCGCTCGGGCGTAATGAGGAGTTGACGTCACGTCAACTGGCGTCTTCTAGGTTCCTCGACGCGTGCGACCCCGCGTCCGACCGGCTGCGGGGCCTTTCCTCCCACAGGAGTGACCGTGGAACGTCGTAACTTCCTTCGCGGTGCCGTCATCGGCACGTCGGCGGCCGCCTTCGGCGGCACGCTGATGCGCGGCGCCGCCTACGCGGCGCCCGCCCAGCCCGGTCCCGGCCCCTACGGGGCGCTGGGCGCGGCGGATACGAACGGCATCATGCTCCCCAGCGGCTTCACCAGCCGGGTGATCGCCCGCTCCGGCCAGACCGTCAGCGGTACCTCGTACACCTGGCACAGCGCTCCCGACGGCGGCGCCTGCTACGTCGACGGCTCCGGCTGGATCTACGTGTCCAACTCGGAGATCAACCCGAGCGGCGGTGCCAGCGCGGTGAAGTTCAACTCCTCCGGCACCGTCACCGGCGCCTACCGCATCCTCTCCAACACCCGGCAGAACTGTGCCGGCGGCAAGACCCCGTGGAACACGTGGCTGTCCTGTGAGGAGGTCGACCGGGGCTTCGTCTACGAGGCCGACCCGTACGGCGTGAACGCCTCCGTGCAGCGGCCCGCGATGGGCCGGTTCAAGCACGAGGCGGCGGCGGCCGACCCGGTCCGCCGGGTGATCTACCTGACGGAGGACGAGAGCAGCGGCTGCTTCTACCGGTTCATCCCGAACACCTGGGGCAACCTCTCCTCCGGCACCCTCCAGGTCCTGAAGGCCGGCACGGCCACCTCCGGCTCCTTCACCTGGGCCGACGTCCCCGACCCGGACGGCTCGCCGACCGCGACCCGCAGCCAGGTCTCCGGCTCGAAGAAGTTCAACGGCGGCGAGGGCTGCCACTACGCCAACGACACGGTCTGGTTCACCACCAAGGGCGACAACCGGCTCTGGCAGCTCAACCTCACCAACAACACCTACGAGCTGGCCTACGACGATTCGCTGGTGCCCGGCGGCGCGGCCCCGCTGACGGGTGTCGACAACGTCACCGGCTCTTCGTACGGGGACCTGTACGTCGCCGAGGACGGGGGCAACATGGAGATCTGCGTGATCACCCCGGACGACGTGGTGGCGCCGTTCCTGCGGATCACCGGCCAGTCCTCCTCGGAGATCTGCGGCCCGGCCTTCTCCCCGGCCGGCAACCGGCTGTACTTCTCCAGCCAGCGCGGTACGAGCGGCAGCTCCACCGGCGGCATCACCTACGAGGTCACCGGCCCCTTCCGCGTCTAGGACCGGGCCCGGCCGTCCCCCGGACCCGGTCCGGGGGACGGCACCGCGGCCCCTGGTCAGGAGGCCACGGCTCCGCCCTTGAGGAGGGCGGCCCCCAGCGGGGTCACCGTGTGCAGGACCGCGTTCCCGTGGCGCAGGGTGGTGACCAGGCCCGCTTCGCGCATCACGCAGGCGTGCTGGCTCGCCGAGGCCAGTGAGACCCCGGCCCGGCGGGCCAGTTCGCTGGTGGTGGCCCCGTCGCCGATGGCTCGCAGCACCACCGAGCGGGTGTGACCGACCAGCTTGCCCAGGGTGCGCTGGCGCTGCTCCTCCACCGGCCGGGCGGCCTCGCCGCCGGCGGGTGCCGAGGCCAGCTGCGCGGCGGCCGGGTAGACCAGTACGGGCGGCAGCTCCGGGTCGTGCAGGGTCACGGCGGTGCGCCGGCAGAAGAAGGACGGCTGGAGCAGCAGCCCGCGCCCCCGCAGCCGCACGTCGCGGTCCACGGGGTAGTCGCACTCCAGCACCGGCGCCCGCCACCGCAGCATCGGCGGCAGCGAGGCCAGCAGCTCGTCCGCGCCGCCGTCCAGCAGCGCACGGCCGCGCGCGGCCCGCTCGGCCTCGATCTGGGCCTGGATGTGGGTCCAGTACGGCTCCACGGCCGCCCGGTGGTACGCGCGCAGCTCCCCCAGCAGCCTCGGCAGGTGCCGGGGGCCGTCGTCGAGGAACTCCCGCAGTCTGGGCGGCAGCAGCGCGACCGCGCCGGGTCGGCCGCCCGCGTCCGCCGGGCTCCCGGAGCCGCCGAGGCCCGCTCCGAAGCCCGCGGCCGCTCTCGCGCCGATCCCCGAGGTGAGCAGCAGCAGCTCGCGCCGCATCCGCTCGGGCCTGATGCCGCGCAGGGCGTCCACGGCCACGTCCCACCCGTACTGCCCCTCCACGGGGGTCAGGAAATCGGGGAAATAGCCGCGACTCGGTATGAGCATACCGAGCATGCGTGTTTCACTATTCAACCTGCTCCGGGTTTCTGTCCGCCATTCACCGAACAACCGCGCATCACGCCGGTCCCTTAACCGGTGAAAGCTGAGAATCGTTTCCCACAACGCATCGGGACGCCCTGCCATCCGTACGCGTGCCAGGTCCACTCCAGTGAAATGGATACGCAGCACCGAACCCCCACCTGTGCAACCGCAATCCCCCCGCCCCATGAGTATGCACGCCGTCACACGTGGTCACCACGCCCTTTCAGCCACAGTTGAAACCCCTTTCGGCAGGGGCGTGACAACCGAAATCCTGTACTCCGCCGGGCACACTCCGGTGCGACCGAAACGCTCCGCGAAGGCCGTGGGGGGCTTTGCGGGGCCTGGCGGTCGGTCGCATCGGGAAGCGCCGACGTGCCCGGCAGAATGACAGCGGCGGTGGACGGGTGGGGATCCGTCCACCGCCTGCTGGCGTAAAGATTTGTTGAACAACAAATGGGTGCGCCCGCCCCCAGGGTGTCAGGGAACCCGGGGGCAGGCGCAGTCAGTGGCCCTCTCGGGCGGGGGTCAGCGGCTGTCGCTGCCCTTCGACTCGGCGGCCGCGCGACCGGCCTCCAGGCGCGCCACCGGAATCCGGAACGGCGAGCAGGAGACGTAGTCGAGGCCCACCTCGTGGAAGAAGTGGACGGACTCGGGGTCGCCGCCGTGCTCGCCGCAGACGCCGAGCTTGAGGTCGGGGCGGGCGGCCCGGCCGGCCTGGACGGCGCTGCGGACCAGCGCGCCGACACCGTCCTTGTCGATGGTCTCGAAGGGCGAGACCCCGAAGATGCCCTTCTCCAGGTACGCGGTGAAGAAGCTGGCCTCGACGTCGTCGCGGGAGAAGCCCCACACCGTCTGGGTCAGGTCGTTCGTACCGAAGGAGAAGAACTGCGCGGCCTCGGCGATCTGACCGGCGGTCAGCGCGGCGCGGGGCAGCTCGATCATGGTGCCGATGGGCAGCGTGAGGCTGATGCCGGTGGCTGCCTCGACCTCGGCGATGACCTGGTCGGCCTCGTCGCGGACGATCTCCAGCTCCTGGACGGTGCCCACGAGCGGGATCATGATCTCGGCGCGCGGGTCGCCCTTGGCGTTCTTGCGCTCGGCCGCGGCCTCGGCGATCGCCCGTACCTGCATGGCGAACAGACCGGGGATGACCAGGCCCAGCCGGACGCCGCGCAGACCCAGCATCGGGTTCTGCTCGTGCAGCTTGTGCACGGCCTGGAGCAGCCGCAGGTCGTTCTCGTTGGCGTCCTTGCGGGACTCGGCGAGGGCGACGCGCACCGACAGCTCGGTGATGTCGGGCAGGAACTCGTGGAGCGGCGGGTCGAGCAGCCGGACGGTGACGGGCAGCCCGTCCATCGCCTCGAAGAGCTCGATGAAGTCCTTCTTCTGGAGCGGCAGGAGGGCACTGAGTGCCTCCTCGCGCTCGCCGTCGGTGTCGGCGAGGATCAGGCGCTCGACCATCTCGCGGCGCTCACCGAGGAACATGTGCTCGGTGCGGCACAGGCCGATGCCCTGGGCGCCGAAGCGGCGGGCGCGCAGCGCGTCCTCGGCGTTGTCGGCGTTGGCGCGCACCCGCAGCCGGCGGACGCGGTCGGCGTAGGCCATGACCCGGTGCACGGCGGCGACGAGCTCATCGGCGTCGTCGGCGCCGGCGTGCATGCGGCCCTCGAAGTACTCGACGACCGGGGAGGGTACGACGGGTACCTCGCCCAGGTAGACCTTGCCGGTGGAGCCGTCGATGGAGACGACGTCGCCCTCTTCGATCACCGTCCCGCCCACGGTCATCCGGCGGCGCTTGGTGTCGACGTCCAGTTCCTCGGCGCCGCAGACACAGGTCTTGCCCATGCCGCGGGCGACGACGGCGGCGTGCGAGGTCTTGCCGCCGCGCGAGGTCAGGATGCCCTCGGAGGCGATCATGCCGTCGAGGTCGTCCGGGTTGGTCTCGCGGCGGATCAGGATGACCTTCTCGCCGGAGCGGGACCACTTGACGGCCGTGTACGAGTCGAAGACGGCCTTGCCGACCGCCGCGCCCGGGGAGGCGGCGATGCCGCGGCCCAGGAGGGTGGTCTTGGCGTCCTCGTCGAAGCGCGGGAACATCAGCTGCGCCAGCTGGGCGCCGTTGACGCGCTGGAGCGCCTCGGCCTCGTCGATCAGGCCCTGGTCCACGAGCTGGGTGGCGATCCGGAAGGCCGCGCCCGCGGTGCGCTTTCCGACGCGGGTCTGGAGCATCCACAGCTGGCCGCGCTCGATGGTGAACTCGATGTCGCAGAGATCCTTGTAGTGGTTCTCCAGCGTCGTCATGATCGTCATGAGCTGGTCGTACGAGGCCTTGTCGATGGACTCCAGGTCCGCGAGCGGCACGGTGTTGCGGATGCCCGCGACGACGTCCTCGCCCTGGGCGTTCTGGAGGTAGTCGCCGTAGACGCCCGCGTGGCCGCTGGCGGGGTCGCGGGTGAAGGCGACGCCGGTGCCGGAGTCGGGACCCAGGTTGCCGAAGACCATGGAGCAGATGTTGACGGCGGTGCCCAGGTCGCTCGGGATGCGTTCCTGGCGGCGGTAGAGCTTGGCGCGGTCGGTGTTCCACGAGTTGAAGACGGCCTCGACGGCGAGGTCCATCTGCTCGCGGGCGTCCTGCGGGAACTCGCGGCCGGCTTCCTTCGCCACGATCTTCTTGAAGTGCTTGACCAGCTTCTTCAGGTCCGCGGCGTCGAGGTCGGTGTCGACGGTGACCTTCTTGGCCGCCTTGGCCTCGTCGAGGGCGTCCTCGAAGAGCTCGCCCTCGACACCCAGGACGGTCTTGCCGAACATCTGGATGAGGCGGCGGTAGGAGTCCCACGCGAAGCGCTCGTCACCGGCCTGGGAGGCGAGGCCGGTCACGGACTCGTCGGAGAGGCCGATGTTGAGGACGGTGTCCATCATGCCGGGCATCGAGAACTTGGCGCCGGACCGCACGGAGACCAGCAGCGGGTCGTCCGACTGGCCGAGCTTCTTGCCCATCTTCGCTTCGAGGGCGTCCAGGTGGGCGCTGACCTCGTCGCGCAGCGCGGCCGGGGCCGTGCCGCTGTCGAGGTAGACCTTGCACGCCTCGGTGGTGATGGTGAAGCCGGGAGGAACCGGGAGGCCCAGGTTGGTCATCTCGGCGAGGTTGGCTCCCTTGCCGCCGAGAAGGTCCTTGAGGTCGCGGTTTCCCTCGGTGAAGTCGTAGACGAACTTCTGATCTTTGTTTTCCGACACGGGTCTCGACTCCTCGAGGACTCGGGTGGCTGCCCTGACGGCCAGGAACATACCCAGATCGAAGGCTTCTGGGTACGTCCACTTGGCGGTCATACGGCTGTAACCACCCGTGCGCCAGGAGATCGAAAGTAACTCATCGGTAGCCCGAACATACGAAGAGTCTTCACATCCCGAAGGGAGTAGTGCTCATCAAGGCTCGATCCTGCTCGGATGAGCGATCATCGATCCCTTTGTGTTCAAGAATTGAACACACAAAGAGTGGCACCCAGTGCCACCCTTTGGAAGTCATACCCGTGACTTTCGCGCTCATGTGAGCGCAAGGCCTCCCATGCGTGGCGTATGTCACGCCACCAATGGCACGCTTTGCCAGCCGTGCTCAGCCTCCGGACGTGTCCAGTTCGGCTTCCTCGCTCACGCCCGCACAGTCGTACGGATCGTTCAGCCAGCCGTCCGGCAGGACAACCCGGTTGTTTCCGGACGTCCGCCCGCGCGGACCGTCCGCACTGTCGGGCCACGCCTGGTCCAGGTCCAGCTCGCTCAGATGAGCGTCCAGCTCGGCCAGGGACGAGGTCACCGCGAGCTTCTTGCGCATCTCGGAACCCACCGAGAAGCCCTTCAAGTACCAGGCCACGTGCTTACGGAAGTCGATCACCCCGCGGGCCTCGTCGCCGATCCACTCCCCCAGCAGCTTCGCGTGCCGGTGCATGGTCGCGGCCACCTCGCGCAGCGTCGGCTCGTGGAAGTCCTCCGGGCGCCCTTCGAAGGCCGCCACCAGGTCATTGAACAGCCACGGCCGCCCCAGGCAGCCGCGCCCTACGACCACGCCGTCGCAGCCCGTCTCGCGGACCATGCGCAGCGCGTCCTCGGCGCACCAAATGTCGCCGTTGCCGAGCACCGGGATCTCCGGCACGTGCTCCTTGAGCCGCGCGATGGCGTCCCAGTCGGCGGTGCCCCCGTAGTGCTGGGCGGTGGTGCGGCCGTGCAGGGCGATGGCGGTGACCCCCTCCTCGACGGCGATGCGGCCCGCGTCGAGGTAGGTGAGGTGCTCGTCGTTGATGCCCTTGCGCATCTTCATGGTCACCGGCAGGTCGCCGGCGCCCGCGACGGCCTCGCGCAGGATCGCGCGCAGCAGGTTCCGCTTGTACGGGAGGGCCGAGCCACCGCCCTTGCGGGTCACCTTGGGGACCGGGCAGCCGAAGTTCAGGTCGATGTGGTCGGCGCGGTCCTCTTCGACGATCATGCGGACCGCCTTCCCGACCGTCGCGGGGTCGACCCCGTACAGCTGGATCGAGCGGGGCTTCTCGGTCTCGTCGAAGTGGATCAGCTGCATGGTCTTCTCGTTGCGCTCGACCAGGGCGCGCGTCGTGATCATCTCGCTCACGAACAGCCCCTTGCCGCCCGAGAACTCGCGGCAGAGGGTACGGAACGGGGCATTGGTGATGCCGGCCATGGGCGCGAGCACCACCGGCGGCTGCACGGTGTGCGGGCCGATCGCGAGAGGCGGCGGGAGCGTGGTCATCCGCCCATTGTCCCGCATGCCGGGCCGGTGCGGCAGACGTACCATCGGCCGCATGATCGAGCCGAGTCAGCCGGGCCGCCGGCAGCGCGTCATCGTCCTGGCGGTCTGCTGCATGAGTCTGCTGATCGTCAGCCTCGACAACACCGTGCTCAACGTGGCGCTCCCCTCGATGCGCCGGGATCTGGACGCGTCCGTCGCCGGGCTGCAGTGGACCATCGACGCCTACACCCTGGTGCTGGCCTCGCTGCTGATGCTCGCGGGCTCCACGGCCGACCGGATCGGCCGCCGCAAGGTGTTCGTCGCGGGCCTGGTGCTCTTCACCGCCGGCTCCGTGCTGTGCTCGCTGGCTCCGAGCCTGGGCTGGCTCGTCGTCTTCCGGATGGTGCAGGCCGTCGGCGGCGCGATGCTGAACCCGGTGGCGATGTCGATCATCACCAACACCTTCACCGATCCCGCCGAGCGGGCCCGGGCCATCGGCGCGTGGGGCGCGGTCGCGGGCATCGCCATGGCCGCGGGTCCGCTGATCGGCGGGGTGCTCGTGGACTCGGTGGGCTGGCGCTCCATCTTCTGGGTCAACCTGCCCTTCGGCCTGCTCGCCCTCGCACTGACCCTGCGCCACATCCCGGAGTCCCGGGCGGCGCGGCCGCGCCGGTTCGATCCGGTCGGCCAGCTGCTGGTGATGGCGCTGCTGGGCAGCCTGACGTACGGGATCATCGAGGCGCCGGCCGCCGGATGGCGCTCGCCGCTGATCGCGGCCTGCGCCGTCGTGGCCGTCGGCTCGCTCGCGGGCCTGCTGATCTACGAGCCTCGGCGGGAGGAGCCGCTGATCGACCTGCGGTTCTTCCGCAGCGCTCCGTTCAGCGGCGCGACCGTGATCGCGGTCAGCGCCTTCGCCGCCATGGCCGGCTTCCTCTTCCTGAACACCCTGTACCTCCAGGACGTGAAGGGGCTCAGCGCCCTGGACGCCGGTCTGTACATGCTGCCGATGGCGGCGCTGACGTTCGCGTTCGCTCCGGTGTCGGGGCGGATGGTGGGGACCCGGGGGCCCCGGCTCCCGCTGCTGATCGCGGGTGTCGCGATGGCCGCGAGCGGGCTGCTGTTCGCCGTCTTCGCCGCCGAGACGTCCATGCCGCTGCTGTTCACCGGGTACGTGCTGTTCGGACTGGGCTTCGGCATGGTGAACGCGCCGGTCACGAACACGGCGGTGTCGGGGATGCCTCGCTCCCAGGCGGGCGTCGCGGCCGCCATCGCCTCCACGAGCCGGCAGACCGGCAGCATGCTGGGCATCGCGATCGTCGGCGCGGTGCTGGCGGCGGGGCTGGCGGGGGGCTCCGACTTCGAGACGGCGGCCCGGCCGGCCTGGTGGATCATCACCCTCTGCGGGGCGCTGGTGCTGGTGGTGGGCCTGGCGTCGAGCGGGGCCTGGGCCCGGGAGACGGCGGCCCGCACGGCCCGGACCCTCGACCCCGCGGGGTCAGCCCGCACGCCGGCGGACGCGTGAGCCCGGACGGTGATCCTGACGCCTGAGGGCGGGCGGCGCGCCTGACGCCGCCTTCGCCCGGTCGGCGCCCGCCCATGCCCGAGTCCGGACGGCGCGCCCCAGTTCAGGCGGCGCGCCCGGGTCCGGGCGGCGCTGCCGCTACTCCTGGCAGTCGAAGTCGTCCGCGTGCACGTCGATCCTCGCGAGCAGGTCGCGCAGCGCGTCCCGGTCGGATTCCGAGAAGCCGGCGAACAGCCCCAGCTCCACCTCGTCGAGCGCCGTGTTCGTCCGACCCAGGGCTGTGGAGCCGGCCTCGGTGATGGCCACGTTGTGGCGTCGCCGGTCGGCCGGATCCCGGCGACGCTCGGCCAGACCGTCGCCCTCCAGGTCGTTCAGGATCCCGACGAGCACGCTCGGGTCCACCTCCAGCCGGTCGGCGAGGGCGCGCTGGCTGATGGGACCGTCCGCCAGATGCATCAGCGTCATCGCGTGCCGCGGGGTGAGTCCGGCCGCGGTGAGGGCCTTCTTCATCCGGACCTGGGTGACCGAGCCGTGCCAGGCGAGCAGCAGTCCGAGCCGTTGCGGGGGGTGCGGTCCGTCCTGAGCTGCCGTCATGTTCCCCATCGTAACAACCGAGAAACGATGGGGATGGACAGATGATTGACAGTGTTCAATGATTGGAGCTCATCGACCGTTGGAGCTCTCCATGTTCATCGCCTACGCCGTCGTCGGCGGCCTGCTCGCTCTCACCCTCACCGCCTCCGCCACCTTCACGCTCCAGCGCAACGACCAGATCGTCGCGAGCATGCGCAAGGTCGAGGTGCCGGACTCCTGGCTGCCACGACTGGCCGCGGTCAAGGCGGTGGGCGCGGTCGGGCTGATAGCGGGCCTGTGGATCGCGCCGCTCGGCGTGGCGGCCGCGATCGGCGTGACCCTCTACTTCGTCGGCGCCGTCATCAGCCACCTGCGGGTCAAGGACTACGAGCTGGCCCCGGCGGCCGTCCTGGCCCTGCTCGCCGCGGCGGCCGTCGCCCTGCGCGCCCTGGCATAGCCCTCCCCGCGGGACAGTTCGAGGCGGTCACCGCCCTGGTCGTCCGGGGCCTGCGGGCCCGACCCGGCCCCGCCCGGACGGAGCGGTGGCCCGGTGCGCCGTGCGCACCGGGCCACCCGGTTTCTCTCCGCCGCGACGGACCTAGCAGCCGAGCAGGCGGCTGCCGAGGTAGCTCTGGATCTGGTCCAGGGAGACGCGCTCCTGCTTCATCGTGTCGCGCTCGCGCACGGTCACGGCGTTGTCGTCCAGGGTGTCGAAGTCGACGGTGACGCAGAACGGCGTACCGATCTCGTCCTGGCGGCGGTAGCGGCGGCCGATGGCGCCGGCGTCGTCGAACTCGATGTTCCAGTTCTTGCGCAGGTCGGCGGCGAGGCCCTTGGCCTTCGGCGACAGCTGCGGGTTGCGGGACAGCGGCAGGACGGCGACCTTGATCGGGGCGAGGCGCGGGTCGAGGCGCATCACGGTGCGCTTCTCCATGACGCCCTTGGCGTTGGGGGCCTCGTCCTCGTTGTACGCGTCGAGCATGAAGGCGAGCATGGCGCGGTTGACACCGGCCGCCGGCTCGATGACGTACGGGGTGTAGCGCTCACCGGCCTCCTGGTCGAAGTAGGTGAGGTCCTGGCCGGAGGCGGCGGAGTGGGCCTTGAGGTCGAAGTCGGTGCGGTTGGCCACGCCTTCGAGCTCGGAGAACTCGTTGCCACCGAAGTTGAAGCGGTACTCGATGTCGGCGGTGCGCTTCGAGTAGTGGGACAGCTTCTCCGCCGGGTGCTCGTACCAGCGGATGTTCTCCTCGCGGATGCCCAGGTCGCGGTACCAGTTCCACCGCTCGGCCATCCAGTACTCCTGCCACTGCTCGTCCTCGCCCGGCTTGACGAAGAACTCCATCTCCATCTGCTCGAACTCGCGCGTGCGGAAGATGAAGTTGCCCGGAGTGATCTCGTTGCGGAAGGACTTGCCCATCTGCGCGATGCCGAAGGGGGGCTTCTTGCGCGAAGTGGTCTGCACCTGGGCGAAGTTGGTGAAGATGCCCTGGGCGGTCTCGGGGCGCAGGAACGCCTTGGAGCCGGTGTCCTGGGTCGGGCCGAGGTGCGTCTCCAGCATGCCGGAGAACTGCTTGGGCTCGGTGAACTGGCCCTTCACGCCGCAGTTGGGGCAGTTGACGTCGGCGAGGCCGTTCGCGGGCAGGCGGCCGTGCTTGGCCTCGTACGCCTCTTCAAGGTGGTCGGCGCGGTGGCGCTTGTGACAGGAGGTGCACTCGGTCAGCGGGTCCGAGAAGGTAGCGACGTGGCCGGAGGCCACCCAGACCTCGGGCGCCAGGATCACGGACGAGTCGATACCGACGATGTCCTCACGGCCGGTGACCATCGCCTTCCACCACTGGCGCTTGATGTTCTCCTTGAGCTCGACACCCAGCGGGCCGTAATCCCAGGCGGCCTTGGAGCCGCCGTAGATCTCACTGCACGGGAAAACGAAGCCACGGCGCTTGCTCAGGCTGACGATGGTGTCGATCTTGTCGGCGGCCACGGTGCTCTCTTCATTACGAGGACGAACGGCGAATGCCTCAGGTTACCGGCGCCCGCACCCCCCCTTTCAAATCGGATCCCCCCTCCAGGCCCTCCGCCGGGCCCGCTCACCTGGGTTTTTGACAATCGTTTCCATTTTTGATGAAAATGGATGTCATGAACGTACGACGCCTCATACCCACCGCCGCCCTCGCCGGAGCCGTCGCCCTCGGCGCCACGGCCCTCACCGCCTGCTCCGCGGACGCCGGTGCCGCGAGCGGCACGGACGGCAAGCTCGACGTGACGGCGTCGTTCTATCCGCTGCAGTTCCTCGCCGAGCAGATCGGCCAGGACCACGTGAAGGTGGAGACCCTGACCAAGCCGGGTGTCGAACCGCACGACCTGGAGATCACCCCCAAGCAGACCGCGCAGCTCTCCGAGGCGGATGTCGTCCTCTACCTCAAGAGCCTGCAGCCCGCCGTCGACAAGGCCGTGACCCAGTCCGGCGTGAAGAACGTCGTCGACGCCGCCACCTTGACCCGGCTCGAAGTCCACGGCGCCCCCGGTCACGGCGAAGAGGGCCACGCGCACACCGACGGCGACGAGCACGCCCAGGACGGCGCCCACACCGAGGGCGACGGCCACGAGCAGGGCGCGGCGGGCGAGGACCCGCACGTCTGGCTCGACCCCGCCAAGTACGCGGAGATCGCCAAGGGCGTCGGCGCCGCCCTGGAGAAGGCCGACCCGGACCACGCGGCCGACTACAAGAAGAACACCGCCGACCTCGTCACCAAGCTGACCGCGCTGGACACCGAGTTCAAGAACGGCCTGGGGAACACGGCCTCCAAGACCTTCATCACCACCCACTCCGCCTTCGGCTACCTCGCCGAGCGCTACGGCCTCGACCAGGAGGGCATCTCCGGCGTCGACCCCGAGTCCGAGCCGAGCCCGGCGCGGATGAAGGAGCTCCAGGCCATCGCGAAGAAGGACAACGTCTCCACGGTGTTCTTCGAGACGCTGGCCAGCGACAAGACGGCCAAGACCCTCGCGCAGGACACCGGCCTGAAGACCGACGTCCTCGACCCGCTTGAGGGAATCACCGACACGTCCCAGGGCGCTGACTACTTCGAGGTCATGCGGTCCAACCTGAAGAACCTCCAGAAGGCGCTCGGAGCCAAGTAATGACACCAGCAGCAACGGAGGCGCGAGCCATGCAGTCCACGCCCCGACAGGCGGATGACCAGCCCGTCATATCCCTGCGCGCGGCCACGGCCTCGCTCGGCTCGCGCCCCGTGCTGCGCGGGGTCGACCTCACCGTCCGCCGCGGTGAGGTCGTCGCGCTGCTCGGAGCCAACGGCTCCGGCAAGTCCACCGCGGTTCGGGCCGTCGTCGGCCAGGTCCCGCTGTCCAGCGGCGCGATCTCCCTCTTCGGAACCGACTTCAAGCGCTTCCGCGACTGGTCGCGCATCGGGTACGTCCCCCAGCGCACCACCGCCGCCAGCGGCGTCCCGGCCACCGTCCGCGAGGTCGTCTCGGCCGGCCGGCTGGCCCGCACCCGCTTCGGCGTCCTGCGCAAGGCCGACAAGGCCGCCGTCGAGCGGGCCCTGGCCCTGGTCGACATGGACTCCTACGCCGACGCCTCGGTCAACGCGCTCTCCGGTGGCCAGCACCAGCGCGTCCTCATAGCCCGGGCGCTCGCCGTCGAGCCGGAGCTGCTGATCATGGACGAGCCGATGGCCGGCGTGGACCTGGCCAACCAGGAGGTCCTGGCCAACGCCCTGCGCCGCCAGGTGGAGGCCGGCACGACCGTCCTGCTCGTCCTGCACGAGCTGGGCCCGCTGGAGCCGCTCATCGACCGGGCCGTGGTCCTGCGCGACGGCTGCGTCACGCACGACGGGCCGCCCCCGGAGGCCGTGGGCCAGCACGCCCTGCCCGGCCACGACCACGTACACCCCCACGCGGCGCACGACGCCGAACCCCTGCGGACGGGACTGCTGAGCTGATGGGCCTCCTCGACTACCCCTTCATGGTGCGCGCGCTGATCGCCGCCGCACTGGTGGGCATCACCGCGCCCGCGATCGGCACGTACCTCGTCCAGCGCCGCCAGGCGGTCATGGGCGACGGCCTCGGCCATGTGGCCATGACCGGTGTGGCCCTCGGCTTCGTGCTCCAGACCAGCCCCGTGTGGATGGCCACGCTGGTGGCGGTCATCGGGGCGGTCGGCATGGAGCTGATCCGCTCCCGCGGCCGGACCAGCGGTGACGTCGCCCTCGCCATGTTGTTCTACGGCGGTCTGGCCGGCGGCGTGATGATCATCAACGTGGGCGGCGGCTCCACCGCCAACCTGCTCGGCTCGATGTTCGGCTCGATCACCACGGTCGCGTCCGAGGACGTCACCGCGATGGCCATCCTCGCCGCCTTCGTCCTCGCCGTCACCATCGGCCTGCGCCGCCAGCTCTTCGCCGTCTGCCAGGACGAGGAGTTCGCCCGGGTCACCGGCCTGCCGGTGCGCGCACTGAACCTGCTGATCGCCGTCACCGCCGCCGTCACCGTCACCGTGGCGATGCGCATCGTGGGCCTGCTGCTCGTCAGCGCCATGATGGTGATCCCCGTCGCGGCCGCCCAGCGGCTCACCCGCGGCTTCGCCGCGACCCTGGGCCTGGCCATCGCGATCAGCCTCGCCGTCTCGCTGACCGGCACCGCCACCACGTACTACGTCGATGCGCCGTCCGGCGCCATGATCGTGCTGCTGGCGATCGGCGTCTTCGTCGTGATGACGGCCCTGTCCGCACCGCTCTCCCGGCGCCGGGCGAAGGCAGCCCGTGCCAACGAGGAGGTCTGCACCGGCGACGACGTGAAGGTCTAGCCGGAGCGGTCTCCTGGCACAATGGGCCGAGGCCGATACGAGGAGGAACCGGTGGCGACTGCGCCTGGCGAGATGAATACCGCGCCAGTACGAGGACGATCCACCCGGCAGCGGGCCGCCGTGGCGGCGGCGCTGGACGAGGTGGACGAGTTCCGCAGCGCCCAGGACCTCCACGACATGCTCAAGCACCGTGGCGATTCCGTGGGCCTGACCACCGTCTACCGCACCCTCCAGTCGCTCGCCGACGCCGGCGAGGTCGATGTCCTGCGGACCAGCGACGGCGAATCCGTCTACCGCCGCTGCTCCACCGGCGACCACCATCACCACCTGGTCTGCCGCAAGTGCGGCAAGGCCGTCGAGGTGGAGGGCCCGGCCGTGGAGAAGTGGGCGGAGTCCATCGCCGCCGAGCACGGCTACGTGAACGTCGCCCACACGGTGGAGATCTTCGGCACCTGCGCGGACTGCGCCGCAGCCGGCTAGAAGCCGGAGGCCGCCGCCGGCCAGAGGCTGCTGCCGGCTAGATCCTGGGCAGGTTCCGGTCGAGGACCGCACGGATCCGGTCGATGTCCCCGGGGGCCGCTGCCGCCTTTTTCGGGAGCCAGCCCAGGTCCCCGTTGGCGAAGACGAGGACGAACAGGTTCCGGGTCTCCGTCCAGCCCCGGTACTTGTCCCATCCGTACGCGATCACCGTGCCGTCGGGCCGGTGGTCGCAGACGCCCCGCTCGGTGAGGACGCAGCGGTACTCCGGGCGCCGTGCCGCCCGGCGGTACATCCGGCGTGCGAGTCGGCGCAGGTCCAGGAAGAGGCAGAGGGCGCCCAGCGCCGCCCCGACCGCGCCCGCGAAGGCCAGGCCGGCCGGGTCCGTCCCCCGGCCGTGCTGGACCACGATCAACACGAGCGGCACCAGGGGAACCAGCACCAGCCACAGCAGCGCCTGCGTGCGCCCGGCGGGCGACCCGAGCGCGCGCCACCGCAGCACCTCCCGTACGTCGCGGCGGGCCGCGCCGTAGTGCAGCTCCACCGCCCGGTCCATCATGTCCATGGCGGTGGAGCCTAGCGGCCTGTCAGCCCGCGGAGCCCTCCGCCTGGTTCGGGACGGCGCCGCCGAAGCGGCGGTCGCGCTGGGCGTACTCCAGGCAGGCCGCCCAGAGGTTGCGCCGGTCGAAGTCCGGCCACAGCACGTCTTGGAAGACCATCTCCGCGTACGCGCTCTGCCAGAGCAGGTAGTTGGACGTGCGCTGCTCACCGCTCGGGCGCAGGAACAGGTCCACGTCCGGCATGTCCGGGTAGTACATGTACTTCGCGAAGGTCTTCTCGTTCACCTTCGACGGGTCGAGCCGGCCCGCGGCCACGTCCCGGGCGATCGCCTGCGCCGCGTCCGCGATCTCCGCGCGGCCGCCGTAGTTGACGCAGAAGTACAGGGTCATGGCGTCGTTGTCGACGGTCTGCTCCTGGGCGACCTGGAGCTCCTGGACGACGGACTTCCACATCTTCGGCATGCGGCCGACCCAGCGGATGCGGATGCCCAGCTCGTTCATCTCGTCGCGGCGGCGCCGGATGACGTCACGGTTGAAGTTCATCAGGAAGCGGACCTCGTCGGGCGAGCGCTTCCAGTTCTCCGTCGAGAAGGCGTACAGGGAGAGGTTCTTGACACCCATCTCCAGGCAGCCCTTGAGCACGTCCAGCACGACGCCCTCGCCGACCTTGTGGCCCTCGGTGCGCGGCAGACCGCGCTCCTTGGCCCAGCGGCCGTTGCCGTCCATGACGACCGCGACGTGGTTCGGGACGAGCTCGCCGGGGATCTTCGGCGGGCGCTCACCGGACGGGTGCGGCTCGGGAACCTTGTACTCCCGGCGAGAGCGTCCCAGAATCCCGCGTCGTGCCATGTGCCCAGCTCCTATTTCTCGACGTATCGCAGGGAGCGTAGCCCGCGCTCCAGATGCCAGTGCAAATAGGCGGAGACCAGCCCGCTGCCCTCCCGCACGTGACGCGCCTCGCACGCGTCGGCGTGCCCCCAGTCGCCCGTCAGCAGTGCGCTGAGCAGGGCGATGGCCTCCGACGAGGGTACGACGCTGCCGGGCACCCGGCAGTCCCCGCATATGACCCCGCCCGCGGCGACGGAGAAGTGGCGGTTGGGGCCGTGGATCCCGCACTTCGCGCAGTCCTCGAAACTGGGCGCGTAGCCGTTGACGGCGAGGGAGCGCAGCAGGAACGCGTCGAGGATCAGGTGCGGTTCGTGTTCGCCTCGCGAGAGGGTGCGCAGGGCTCCCACGAGCAGCAGGTACTGCTGCACGGAGGGCTCGCCCTCGTTCTCCGTGAACCGCTCGGCGGTCTCCAGCATGGCGGTGCCGGCGGTGTAGCGGGCGTAGTCGGTGACGATGCCGTTGCCGTACGGGGCGATGATCTCGGTCTGGGTGCAGAGCGGGAGGCTGCGGCCGATCAGCTCGCTGCCCCGGGCGAAGAACTGCACGTCGGCGTGGGAGAAAGGTTCCAGCCGGGCGCCGAACTTGGACTTCGTGCGCCGCACCCCTCGGGCGACCGCGCGGACGCGGCCGTGGCCCCGGGTCAGCAGCGTGATGATGCGGTCCGCCTCACCCAGCTTCTGGGTGCGCAGCACGATGCCGTCGTCGCGGAACAGACTCATGGGCCCATTGTCGCCTGTGCGGAGGCCGGCTCGGGGACGGCCCCGGGCGCGGAGGGCCCGGACGGCGCCGGCCCGCCGTCCGGACGGGGGTCCGGGCGGCGGGCGTCGCCCCTCGGGGGAGGAGGGATCAGGGGGCGGGGGTCTGCTGCGCGCCGTCCGCCGTGCCGCTCGGGGCGGGGGCGCCCCCGCCCGCGGCCGCGGCAGCCGCGGGGGCCTCGTCCGGGCCGTCCGCCGGGGCCGCCACCTGGGCGGGCAGTTCGACCGTCGGGACCGCCGGCTCCTCCTTGGACAGCCCGTTGAAGATCAGGTTGAGGACGATGGCGGCCGTGGCGCCCAGGGTGACACCGCTGTTCAGGAGCGAGGACAGGTCCGCGTCCATGTGCTCGGTGAAGAAGACCGGGACCGTCGCGGGGAGCAGGGCGAAGGCGAGGGAGACGCCCACGATCAGGGCGTTCTTCTCCTCCTTGAGGTCGACCTTGGCCAGGGTCTGGATACCGGCCAGGGCGACCATGCCGAACATGACGGTCGCGGCGCCGCCGAGGACACCGTGCGGGACGGCGGCGACGATCGCGGCGGCCTTGGGCAGCAGCCCCAGGACGATCATGAAGACACCGGCGGCGACCACCACGAACCGGCTCTTCACCTTCGTCATCCGCACCAGGCCGACGTTCTCCGCGAAGGCCACGTACGGGAAGGAGTTGAGGACACCGCCCAGCGCGGTCGCGGCGCCGTCGGCACGCAGGGCGCGGGCCACGGTCTCGCTGTCGACCTCCTTGCCGACGATGTCGCCGACGGCGTAGGTGTCACCGGTCGTCTCGACCATGGTGATCAGCATGACGATGAGCATGAGGACGATCGGGAACCACTCGAACTGCGGCATGCCGAAGTGGAAGGGGGTGGTGACGCCGATCCAGTCGGAGTCACCGACGTCGCCGAACTTCGCGTCCCCGAGGAGGAAGGCGACCAGGGTGCCGCCGACCAGGCCCAGCAGGATGGAGATGCTGGAGAGGAACGGCTTGCCCAGCTTCATCAGGACGAGGATGAAGAGCATCGTGCCGCCGGCGTAGGCGAAGTGCTTCGGGTCGCCGAAATCAGGGCTGCCGAGGCCACCGGCCGCGTCGTTGAGGCCGACCGGTATCAGCACGATGCCCAGAACGGTGATCACGGTGCCCGTGACGACCGGCGGGAACAGCCGCATGACCGTCCGGAACGCCTTGGCGGGGAGCCAGGCGAAGGCGAAGGTCGCGATGCCGGCCGTGATGACCGCGCCGTAGATGACCAGGAGTGCGGCGGTGCCGCCTCCGGCGCCGAGCCCGATGGCGATCATCGGGGAGACGGCGGTGAAGGTCACGCCCTGGATCAGGGGCAGTCGCGCGCCGATCCGGCCGATGCCCCAGGCCTGGATGATCGAGGCGATACCGCAGGTGAAGAGGTCCGCGTTGATCAGGTAGACGAGCTGTTCGGGGCTCAGCTTCAGCGCGTTGCCGACGATGATCGGGACGATCACCGCGCCGGCGTAGAACGCGAGTACGTGCTGGAAGCCGTACAGCGCGAGCTTGGGGAGGGGGAGCACCTCGTCGACCGGGTGCGTGCTCTGCTCTCCGCTGGAGGAAAGCCGGGCGGCGACACGTGCCATCTCTGCCTTG
This sequence comes from Streptomyces sp. NPDC055254, assembly GCF_053606025.1. Taxonomy (NCBI): domain Bacteria; kingdom Bacillati; phylum Actinomycetota; class Actinomycetes; order Kitasatosporales; family Streptomycetaceae; genus Streptomyces; species Streptomyces sp. NPDC055254. The sequence continues at coordinate 58,848 of NZ_JBSGQV010000019.1, forward strand.
CCCTTCAATGAGGTAGGTGAGTGGGAGAGATCTGTGAGCCCTGGCCGGAGTGGGTCGCTAACCCGTTGGTCCGCCGGGGTCGTCCGTACGTACACGTGGATCGAAGCCTCGCCGTGTTACCGGCGGCGTCTCGCCGTGTGACCGGAATTGAACGCCCGTGGGAGGCCTCACAGATATCGTCGACTTCCACAAATTGTTGACGCTCAGAGAGACCCGATCTGTAGGTTTCTCCAGTGGCGCGGACCGGATCGCAGGCGTATGTCCGCGAACCCGCGACGACGGCTCCGGAGGTGCGCAACCGCGCACGGCAGGGGCGACGACCTGCGGAAACCCGCTTCACCTAGCGGCGCACCGCACATCCGGAGCCTCCACTCCACCCGTCCAAAGGGTGGATGGTCAGCACTCGGAACTGCCGGTTCCGCACCCTCACAGGGTCTGCGGAACGCCGGATCTCGGACGTGCGAGGCCGGATCGTTACGTCGTACGGAGCCATTCCGGCCGGTTTCGGGGACGGGCGGGCGGTGGTCGTAGGAGGGGACCGACCGTGCACCGCCCCGACCCGCGCTACGGGGCCCGGACCGCCGACAGCAGCCGGGCCACCTCCTCCGCGTCGATCCGCAGGGCCGCGCCCACGGTGGCGAGCACCTCGCGCTCGGCCGGGATGTACGGGCCGTCCGCGAGGGCCACCCGCGCGCCCTGGAGCAGGATCGACTCGCGGCCCGGTCCGGCCAGGTGCGGCGCCAGCGGCTCAAGGGCCTCGTGGAGCTCGATCGACAGGGCGGCCCCGCAGCACTCCGGGACGTCGTACAGCCCCAGCCGGCCCTCGTCGGCGGACAGCGCCTCCACGAGGGACTCCAGCTGCTCCTCCGTGCAGTCCTGGAAGCCGGCCGTCCGTACGGACCACACGGCGGCCTCCAGGGCGCTGCGCGAGGCCGTACCGCCCGCGGCGAGCACGGCCAGGGTCACGGTGTGCACCGCGTCGCGCAGCAGCGCCGTGAAGCGGGTGGTGGTGAGGTGGTCCAAGGCGTCCGTGTCGAAGCGCTCGCGGCAGCCTTGGCACTCGATGACGGGTCCGGCCTGCCCGCGCGGCAGCAGCGGCACGCCGAGGACGGTGAAACGGCGGCGACCGGTGCGCCGGCGGTAGTTGCGGTCACCACCGCAGGCGGGGCAGAAGAACTCCCCGTCGCCCACGGTGCTCCAGGTGGTACGGGTGCCCCAGACCGTCAGCTTCCGGCCGTCCCCACCCCGAACTGGCAGCACGTCGCACCTCCGTCGCCTTCCGGCAGCACCGCCGGGTGGGCGTGATGTTAGCCACATCGGTGAGCGTGCGTCAGCTATGCGGCAGGACAACCTGCGCCGGGGACCGGACTTGGCCGGTCTGCGCCCCCGGTTCCGGCCGTTCTCCGCGGGAACGGCCCCATGAGCGAGAGGTCCCGCCCGGTCGCGGCGGTCCCTCTTTCGGGTGTACGGCAGACCGGCCCCGAGGGCGGGGCCGGGTGACGACGGCCGGCCCGGCGACGCGGGCGCCCCGCCCCTCCGTCGGGAGGGGCGGGGCGCCCGCGGTCAGTGGTCGGCCGCGGTCAGCGGCCCGCGCGGTTGACGGCGGAGATGACCGCCTTGAGCGAGGCGCGGGTGGTGTTGGCGTCGATGCCGATGCCCCACAGGACCCGGCCGTCGATGGCGCACTCGATGTACGAGGCGGCCACGGCGGAGGCGCCCTCGCTCATGGTGTGCTCGGTGTAGTCCAGCAGTCGGGCGTCGATGCCGATGCCGGCCAGGGCGTCGAAGAAGGCCGAGATCGGACCGTTGCCGGTGCCGTTCAGCACGGTCTCCACGCCGTCCACGACCGCCTCGACGGTCAGCGTGTCCGTGCCGTCCTTGTCGGTGGCCGTGGAGCCGGAGCGCAGCTGGACGCGGCCCCAGGGGTTGGCCGGGTTGGGCAGGTACTCGTCCGAGAAGACGTCCCAGATCGCCTTCGGCGTGACCTCGCCGCCCTCGGCGTCGGTCTTGGCCTGGATGATCCGGGAGAACTCGATCTGCATGCGGCGCGGCAGGTCCAGCTTGTGGTCGTTCTTCAGGACGTACGCGATGCCGCCCTTGCCCGACTGCGAGTTGACGCGGATGACGGCCTCGTAGGAACGGCCGACGTCCTTCGGGTCGATGGGCAGGTAGGGCACGGCCCACTCGAGATCATCGACGGTGACGCCCGGGCCGGCGGCGGCCGCGGCGGCCTCCATGGCGTCGAAGCCCTTCTTGATGGCGTCCTGGTGAGAGCCGGAGAAGGCGGTGTAGACCAGGTCGCCCGCGTAGGGGTGGCGCGGGTGGACCTCCATCTGGTTGCAGTACTCGCTCGTGCGGCGGATCTCGTCGATCTGCGAGAAGTCGATCTGCGGGTCGATGCCCTGGGAGAACAGGTTCATGCCCAGGGTGATCAGGTCGACGTTGCCGGTGCGCTCGCCCTGCCCGAACAGGCAGCCCTCGATGCGGTCGGCGCCGGCCATCAGGGCCAGCTCGGCCGCGGCGACGGCGGTTCCGCGGTCGTTGTGCGGGTGGACGGAGATGCAGATGTGCTCGCGGCGGGTCAGGTTGCGGGCCATCCACTCGAAGCGGTCCGCGTGCGTGGACGGCGTCGAACGCTCCACGGTGGCGGGCAGGTTCAGGATGATCTCGCGGCCCTCGGCCGGCTGCCACACGTCGCAGACGGCCTCGCAGACCTCCAGGGCGAAGTCCAGCTCGGTGTCGGTGAAGATCTCGGGGCTGTACTGGTAGCCGAAGGTGGTCTCGGGGCCCAGCAGCTTCCCGGCGTACTCCATGACCAGGCGGGTGCCGTCGACGGCGATCTGCTTGATCTGCTGCTTGGAGCCGCGGAAGACGACCCTGCGGAAGGTCGGGGCGGTCGCGTTGTACAGGTGCACGGTGGCGCGCTTGGCGCCCACCAGGGACTCCACGGTCCGCTCGATCAGGTCCTCGCGGGCCTGGGTCAGTACGGAGATGGTGACGTCGTCCGGGATCGCGCCCTCTTCGATGATGGAGCGCACGAAGGCGAAGTCGGTCTCGCCGGAGGAGGGGAAGCCGACCTCGATCTCCTTGTAGCCCATGCGCACCAGCAGGTCGAACATCTCGCGCTTGCGGGCGGGGGTCATCGGGTCGATCAGCGACTGGTTGCCGTCGCGCAGGTCGGTGGACAGCCAGCGGGGAGCCTTGGTGACGCGGGCGTTCGGCCAGGTGCGGTCCGGGATCTCGACCTGCTCGTAGAAGCCGTACTTGTGGATCGGCATGCCGGAGGGCTTCTGGGTGTGGGTCGCGTTGGTGATGGGCGTGGGGCGACCGACAAAAGGCTGCTGGCTCATGGCGTTGGGCTCCTCGCGTGTCCGCGTGTAGTTCGCTGGGACGGCCGACCGCGGTCGTGAGAACCGCACACCGAACTCCGCGGGGAGGGGGTCGGCCTACGACTACAGACCCTCGCCGCGGCGGCTAAGGAGAAGCAGCCCGAAACGCATGATGGACCGAGCCTAGCCGAGCCGCGCCGTGACGCGAGGGTCTGTTTCAGTATGCAAGACCCTCGTGTCCGAATTGCATCAAATGTAAGCCAAGCTTCTTTTTTGTCCGAGAGGTCCGCGCGAACTGTCAATCTGGCGTCCGTACCGTCAGACGAGCGAATGAATCATGGTCGCAGCTAGTGACAGGAACGTGACTCACTGCCACATTGCCGGTCATGGATGCCTCCCTCTCCCCCCGCCACCCCGTCTTCTGCACCGTGGTGCCCCCGCACCTGCTCGACAAGGCGGCCCGGTCCGGCGACTCCCGGCGCGCCGACCTCGCGCAGCGCACCCTGGAACGCGACTCCCTGCTGCGCACCCGGCGCCGGGTGACCACCGTGCGGGCGGTCGCGCCCACCCTGGGCGCACCCGTCCCCGACGGGCCGGAGCGGACCCTCTACGACGCCCAGCACCTCACCCGGCTGCCGGGGAAGAAGGTGCGCGGCGAGGGCGACCCGGCGGGCAAGGACGCCACCGTCAACCGCGCGTACGCGGGGCTCGGGGCGACGTACGAGCTGTTCCTCCAGGCCTTCGGGCGGCGCTCGATCGACGATGCGGGCCTGCCGCTCGACGCGACCGTCCACTACGGCGAGGAGTACAACAACGCCTTCTGGGACGGCCGGCAGATGGTCTTCGGCGACGGCGACGGGGACCTCTTCCTCGACTTCACCGTCGCGGTGGACGTCATCGGGCACGAGCTGGCCCACGGCGTGACCCAGTACACGGCGAACCTGGACTACTACGGGCAGTCCGGCGCCCTCAACGAGTCCATGTCGGACGTCTTCGGCTCGCTGATCAAGCAGTACACCCTGGAGCAGACGGCGGAGGAGGCCGACTGGCTGATCGGCGCCGGGCTGCTCGGGCCGAACGTGACCGGGGTGGCGCTGCGCTCCATGAAGGCGCCCGGGACGGCGTACGACGACGACGAGCTGGGCAAGGACCCGCAGCCGGGAACGATGGACGACTACGTGGAGACCCGGCGGGACAACGGCGGGGTGCACATCAACTCCGGCATCCCGAACCACGCCTTCTACATCGTCGCGACCGAACTGGGCGGCAAGGCCTGGGAGCGGGCCGGTCAGGTCTGGTACGACACCCTGACGGGCGGCGGGCTGACCCCGGACGCGGACTTCCGGGACTTCGCGCGGCTGTCGGCGGCGGCGGCCGTCGCCCGGTACGGGGACGGCGGCGCGGAGCACCGGGCGCTCCAGAAGGCGTGGTCCGCGGTGGGCGTCCCGCTCGTGGGGTAGACGGCTCCCATGCGTATTCAGGTGGTGCGGACGGGCGGCTTCGCGGGCATCGAGCGGCGGGCGGAGGTGGACACCTCGGGTCGGGCGGACGAGGACGAATGGCAGGCCCTGGTGCGACGGGCCCTGCGGCCGGGTCCGCCACAGGATCCGGCGGACCGGGTACGGGACGGGTTCTCGTACCGGATCACGGTGGACGAGCGGACGGTGGCCTGCCGGGAGCCGCACCTGACGGAGGCGCAGCGGGCCCTGATCTCGCGCGTGCTGAAGGAGGGTGCCTGAGGGCGCCCGAGGGCCCGCTCCCGAGCGCCTCGATATCGGGGTGCCCGGGCGGCGGCCTTTTGCTTGGATGGCCGGATGTCCGACCAAATGATCGAAACGACGCTGTCCGAGATCGAGCGGTACTACGACGCGGTGCCGCGCGTGGGCGGGGCGCGGGCCGAGGACTTCGGCCCGCTGACCCTGTTCGTCCAGGAGGGCGACGGCTGGCCGTACTACGCGCGGCCCGCCCTCGGCGGCGCCGGCGCCACGCCTGCCGACGTGGAGCGGGTCCGGGCCCGTCAGCGCGAGTTGGGGGTCCCCGAGGCCTTCGAGTGGGTGGCCGAGACCAGCCCCTCCCTCCGGACCGCCGCGCAGGCGGCGGGACTGCACGTCCACGCGCATCCCCTGATGGTCCTGGACCCGGCCGCGGTGGTGGTCCCCGCCCTCCCGGAGGTGCGCCTGCTCGGCGCGGACGACCCGCTGCTGGCGGCCGCGGCGACGGTCCCGGTGCTCGCCTTCGCGGACCCCGGGACGGGGGTGGGCGAAGCGGGCCCCGCCGAGCTGGCGGCGGCGACGGCGGAGCCCGACGCCGCGGCCCGCCGCGAGCGGGTGTCCGCGATGCTGGCATCGGGCCGCACCGTCATGGCGGCGGCCGCGCGGGACGGCGTGGTGCTGTGCTCGGGGCAGTACAACCCGGTTGACGACGTCGCCGAGGTGGTGGCTGTCGCCACCCTGCCCGCGGCGCGGCGCCGGGGCCTGGCCCTCGGGGTGACGGCGGCTCTGGTCGCGCGGGCCCGGGAGAGCGGGATCCGTACGGTCTTCCTCTCGGCCGGCGACGAGGACGTGGCGCGCGTCTACGCCCGTATCGGCTTCCGCCGGGTGGCGACGGCCCTGATCGCGGAGCCGCCGGCCGCCTGACCCGCCGAAGGATTTGCCGGAACGGCAAGGATGTTTGCCTCCCCGACTGCCCCGGCGGAGCATCGGTCGCACAGGCACGCAGACAGAGAAGAGGCCGCCGTGACCGAGCACGCGCACACCCACGACACCCACGACGCGCACGACGACGCCCTTGACGGCCGGCCCGTCGGGGGCGAGGACTTCTGGGACGACCGCTACCGCGAGAGCGACCGCATCTGGAGCGGCAACGCCAACGCCGTCCTGGTGCGGGAGGTCCAGGGGCTCACCCCCGGCCGGGCCCTCGACCTCGGCTGCGGCGAGGGGGCCGACGCGGTGTGGCTGGCCCGGATGGGCTGGCGGGTCACCGGGACCGACATCTCGGGGGTGGCACTGGGGCGGGCGGCCGAGCACGCCGCGGAGGCCGGTGTCACCGACCGCGTGGAGTGGCAGCGGCACGACTTCACGGAGTCCTTCCCCGACGGGGAGTTCGACCTCGTCTCGGCCTGCTTCCTGCACACCTACGGCGAGTTCCCGCGGCCCCGGGTCCTGCGCACGGCCGCCGCGGCCGTGGCCCCCGGCGGGATCCTCCTGGTGGTCGGCCACGCGGGCAGCCCCTCATGGGCCCCGGACGAGCACCACCCGGGGATCGCGCTGCCCACGCCCCAAGAGGTCCTGGACCAGCTGGAGCTCCCGGAGGGCGGCTGGGAGGTCCTGCTCGCGGAGGAACACGTACAGACCATGAAGGCGCCCGACGGCAGCGCCGGGACCCGCCCCGACAACGTGGTGAAGGTCCGGCGCCTGCCCTGACCGGCCGGCCGGGGGCCGGCCATCCCGCCGCCGGCAGGGGTCAGAAGCCGAGCTTGCGAAGCTGCTTGGGGTCCCGCTGCCAGTCCTTGGCGACCTTCACGTGCAGGTCGAGGAAGACCGGGGTCCCGAGCAGCGCCTCGATGTGCTTGCGCGACTTCATCCCGACCTCCTTCAGGCGGGCGCCCTTCGGGCCGATGATGATGCCCTTCTGACTCGGCCGCTCGATGTACACGTTGGCGTGGATGTCGAGCAGCGGCCGGTCGGCCGGGCGGTTCTCGCGCGGGATCATCTCCTCGACGACCACGGCGATGGAGTGCGGCAGCTCGTCCCGTACGCCTTCCAGCGCGGCCTCGCGGATCAGTTCCGCGACCATCACCATCTCGGGCTCGTCGGTCAGGTCGCCCTCGGGGTACAGCGGCGGGCTCTCCGGCAGCAGCGGCGCGATCAGGTCGGCCAGCAGCTGGACCTGGCTGTCGCCGACGGCCGAGACGGGGACGATCTCGGCCCACTCGAAGCCCAGCTCGGCGCCGAGCTGGTGCACGGCGAGGAGCTGTTCGGCCAGCGCCTTGGACTCGACCAGGTCGGTCTTGGTGATGATGGCGATCTTGGGGGTCTTCTTGATCCCCGCGAGCTCCTTGACGATGAACTTGTCGCCGGGGCCGAGCTTCTGGTCGGCGGGCAGGCAGAAGCCGATCACGTCGACCTCGGCCCAGGTGGTCCGTACGACGTCGTTGAGGCGCTCGCCGAGCAGCGTCCGCGGCTTGTGCAGGCCGGGCGTGTCGACGAGGACGAGCTGCGCGTCGGGGCGGTGCACGATGCCGCGGACGGTGTGGCGGGTGGTCTGCGGCCGGTTGGAGGTGATCGCGACCTTGGTACCCACGAGTGCGTTGGTGAGGGTCGACTTCCCCGCGTTGGGGCGGCCGACGAAGCAGGCGAAGCCCGCACGGTGCGGGACGGTGGACTCGGGGGAACGATCGCTCATACGGGCCATTCTCCCCGATGCGGCTCCCAGCGCCGACCAGGCCGCGGCGACGAGGGCGGGACCGGCCGCGAGGACGGTGGGCAGCAGGGGGCGCGCGGCGTCGGCGGCACCGCTCTGAGCTGTGGTTCCGTCCGCCCGGGCGCGTACCGTCACCTCGGGTCGTTCCGCCGCGAACGCACCGTCCCAGCGGGCGCTGAGGCGGACTTCCCGCCCCCGGGAGCAGTTCGGCCGGCGGTCCGGTGAGCCCGCGTCCGGGAGCAGTTCGGCCGGCAGTCCGGTGAGCCCGGGTCTCGCCCGGAGCCCGCGTATCGCCCGAAGCCCGCCTCTCGTCGGGAGCCCGCGTCTCCTCGTGCGGCCCGGGCGTCCAGGTCTCCTCCTCCCGCTCGGGCGTCCGGGTCTACTCGGACGTCGGGGTCTCCGCCCCTGCCCGGAACGTGCGCCGGTAGGCGGTCGGGCTGACGCCGAGCGCCGCCTGCACGTGCTTGCGCAGCGACTGGGCCGTGCCGAAGCCCGCCTCCCGTGCCACCTGCTCGATCGGCAGGTCCGTCCGCTCCAGCAGCCGCCGCGCCCGCTCCACCCGCTGGCCCACGATCCACTGGCCCGGGCTGACCCCCGACTCCTCGCGGAAGCGGCGCGTGAAGGTCCGTACCGACATGGCCTCCTGGCGGGCCATGTCCGTCAGCCGCAGTGGCTCGTGCAGCCGGTCCAGCACCCACGCGCGGGCCGCGGTGGTACTGGCGAGCTGCGGCTGCGGCATCGGGCGCTCGATGAACTGCGCCTGCCCGCCGTCCCGGTACGGCGGTACGACGGTGCGCCGGGCCACGTCGTTGGCGACGGCGGCGCCGTGGTCGGCGCGCACGATGTGCAGGCACAGGTCGATGCCGGCGGCGACCCCGGCCGAGGTCAGGACGTCCCCGTCGTCGGTGTAGAGCACGTCGGCGTCCACCCGTACGGCCGGGAAGAGCCGCTGGAAGTGTTCGGCGGAGGCCCAGTGGGTGGTGGCCGGACGGCCGTCCAGGTACCCGGCGGCGGCCAGGACGTAGGCACCGGTGCAGATGGAGACCAGCCGGGTCCCGGGGCGGATGTGCGCGAGGGCCTCGGCGAGCTCCGGCGTGAGCCGGCCCTCCTCGTACACGGGACCGAGCTCGTGCGAGGCGGGGACCACCACGGTGTCGGCGGTGGCCAGCAGTTCGGGGCCGTGCTCCACGGCGATCGCGAAGTCGGATTCGGTGCGCACCAGGCCGGGGGCGAGGCCGCAGGTCGAGATCGTGTAGAGGGGCTGTCCGGCCGGGTCCGCGGCCTTGCCGAAGATGCGGTGCGGGATGCCGAGCTCGAAGGGCAGCAGCCCGGCGAGGGCGAGCACGGCGACGTGGTGCGGCGGCTTCGCGTCCATGGCCCGATCGTAGCGAACGATGACAGTCAGGCCACTTTCTCGTCGGGTCCCGGGCACCGGAAGCTGTCTGCGTGACGCAGACAGCCCCCCTCACCACTTCTTCGCCGCCCGCCCCCCGGCCGGCCGGACGGATTCACCGCGCCTGGTTCGTCGCGGTCGTCGCCTTCGTGACGATCATCGGCGCCGCCGGCTTCGCCTCCCTGCCCGGACTGCTCGTCGAGCCGCTGCACACGGAGTTCGCGTGGTCGCGCGGCACCATCGGCCTCGCCGTCTCGGTCAACCTCGCGCTGTACGGGCTCACCGCGCCGTTCGCCGCCGCGATGATGGACCGCTTCGGCATCCGCCGGGTCGTCGCGACGGCCCTGCTGGTCATAGCGGGCGGTGCGTTGGCCACGGTGTGGATGACCGCCGCCTGGCAGCTGATCCTGTTCTGGGGCGTGCTTGTCGGCCTCGGCAGCGGCTCGATGGCCCTGGCCTTCGCGGCGACGGTGACCAACCGCTGGTTCGTCGCCCGGCGCGGGCTGGTCACCGGCATCCTGACCGCCGCCGGCGCCTCGGGGCAGCTGGTCTTCCTGCCGCTGCTGGCCTGGTTGGTGGAGGACCACGGCTGGCGCCCGGCGACCGTGACCGTGGCGCTGTCCGCGCTGGCCGTCGTCCCCTTCGTCTGGCTGCTGCTGCGCGACCATCCGGCGGACGTGGGGCTCGCCCCGTACGGCGGCGACTACGCGCAGAAGCCCGCGCCCGTCCCCGGTGCGGCGCGGCGGGCGGTGGCGGTCCTGTTCAAGGCGGCCCGGACCGGCCCGTTCTGGCTGCTGGCGGGCACCTTCGCGATCTGCGGAGCCTCGACGAACGGCCTCATCAGGACCCACTTCGTGCCGTCCGCCCACGACCACGGCATGCCGGTGACGGCGGCCGCCGGGCTCCTGGCCGTGATCGGCGTCTTCGACGTCGTCGGCACGATCGCCTCGGGCTGGTTCACGGACCGTTTCGAGGCCCGGCGGCTCCTGGCGGTCTACTACGCCCTGCGCGGGATCTCGCTGCTCTTCCTGCCGATGCTGCTGGCACCGTCGGTGCGGCCGCCGCTGATCTTCTTCATCGTCTTCTACGGCCTGGACTGGGTGGCGACGGTCCCGCCGACGATCGCCCTGTGCCGCGAGCACTACGGGGACGACAGCGCGATCGTGTTCGGCTGGGTCCTGGCCTCGCACCAGATCGGCGCGGCGGTGGTGGCCTTCCTCGGGGGCGTGGCGCGGGACGTCTTCGGCTCGTACGACGTCGTCTGGTACGCGTCGGGCGCGCTGTGCGCGGTGGCGGCGCTGATGTCGATGGTCATCCGCCGCCACCAGCCTCCGGCGGCCCCCGAGCCTCACCCCGGGCCCCGGCCTCCCGGCCCCGCCCCGGTGTGAAGCTCCTGCTCGGCCACCGGCCGAGCCCCGCGGTCGACTCCGATAGCAGGCGGGCCCCGGGTCAACTCCGGTTCCAGGCGGGCCCGGGGTCGGCTCCGGTTCCAGGCGGGCCCCGGGTCGACTCCGGTTCCGGACTCGGCCCCCGGCCGGCTCCGGGTCGGGCCCGGGCTCCCGGCCCGGCCCCGGTTTCCGGCTCGCGCCCCTGAGGGACGGGGTGAGGATCGGGTGCCGGGGTTACGGGCCTGCCGGGGTGGTGGACTTGAGGGTGCCGTCCGGGGCGGCCAGCAGGATGGGGGTGTCCGGGCCGCCGAGGTCGCGGACGGCCGCGCGGTCGGCCTCGGCCGGGGCGTCCGCCGCGCTGACGACGGCGGCGGCCTCCAGCGAGCGGGCCCCGCTCGCCACCGCCATGGCGACGGCGGTCCGCAGCGCGCTCAGCCGGAGCGAGTCGAGCTCCACCGTGCCGGCGACGTAGGTGCGGCCCGTCTCGTCCCGCACCGCCGCCCCCTCGGGCACGCCGTTACGGGCCCGGGCGCTGCGCGCCAGCGTGATGATCTTGCTGTCCTCGGGGTCGATCCCGGTGCTGTCGGTCATGGACGGAAGCATAGGGAGCGCCCCGGCGGGGCCGTGCAACGACCCCGCCGGGGCACCTCCACCGCACCGCACGTCACCCGCACCGGCACCGGCGCCGCCCGTCACGCCCGGTCGAGCCGCAGCCGTTCCGCCTTCGGCAGTCCCGCCACGACCAGGTCGTACGAGTCCTCCACCAGCTCCCGCACCAGCCCCTCCGGCAGGGCGCCCGGGCCGCCGACGGTCACGGTGTTCCAGTGCCGTTTGTTCATGTGGTAGCCCGGGACGACCGCCTCGTGCTCGGCTCGCAACCGCACCGCCTGCTCCGGATCGCACTTGAGGTTGACCTTCAACGGCTCCGCCTCCAGGGCCACCAGCGCGAACACCTTGCCCAGCACCTTGAACACCGAGGTCTCCGGGGTGAAGGGGAACTCCTCCACCGCCGCGTTGAAGTCCAAGCACAGGTCCCGCAGTTCCGCCGGCGTCATTCGCCCTCCTCTCCCGCTGTCTCCGCCACCGCGACCGGCTCCACCAGCACCGTCACGATCTTGTTCCGCCGCCCCGCCGGGGACTCGGCCGTCAGTCGCAGCGGCCGCCCGTCCGGCAGGTCCACCACTGCCGAGGCGCCCGCGATCGGGACCCGGCCCAGCGCCTTCGCCAGGAGGCCGCCGACGGTCTCGACGTCCTCGTCGTCGAAGGCCTCGACCTTGAACAGCTCACCCAGGTCGGTGATGTCGAGACGTGCCGTCACCCGGTAGCGGTCCCCGCCCAGCTCCTCCACCGGCGCGATCTCCCGGTCGTACTCGTCGGTGATCTCACCGACGATCTCCTCCAGGATGTCCTCGATGGTGACGATCCCGGCCGTGCCGCCGTACTCGTCGATGACGACGGCCACGTGGTTGCGCACCTGCTGCATCTCGCGCAGCAGATCGCCCGCGTTCTTCGTGTCGGGCACGAAGACGGCCGGCCGCATCGCCGTCGACACGAGGTCGGACTCCGCCTCCCGGCTGATGTGGGTCTTGCGGACCAGGTCCTTCAAGTACACGATGCCGACGATGTCGTCCTCGTTCTCCCCGGTCACGGGAATGCGCGAGAACCCGGACCGCAGCGCGAGCGTGGTCGCCTGCCGGGCCGTCTTGTACCGCTCGATGCAGATCAGGTCGGTCCGCGGCACCATCACCTCGCGCACCAGCGTGTCGCCGAGCTCGAAGACCTGGTGCACCATCCGGCGCTCGTCGTCCTCGATCAGCGATTCCTTCTCCGCCAGGTCCACCATCGCGCGCAGCTCCGCCTCGGAGGCGAAGGGCCCCTTGCGGAAGCCCTTCCCGGGCGTGAGCGCGTTGCCGATGAGGATCAGCAGCTGCGGGATCGGCCCCATCACCCGGGCGAGGGGGACGAGGACGTACGCCGCCGCCGTCGCGGTGTTCAGCGGGTGCTGGCGGCCGATCGTACGGGGGGACACGCCGACGGCGACGAAGGAGACGAGCACCATCACGGCGATGGCCACGAGCAGCGCGGTCCAGTTCTCGCCGAACTCGTCGAGGCACATGTACGTGACGAGCACCCCCGCCGCCATCTCGCAGGTGACCCGGACCAGCAGCGCCACGTTGAGGTAGCGGGTGGGGTCGGAGGCCACCTGGAGCAGCTTGTCGCTGCCGCGCCTGCCCTCGCGCACCGCCTGCTCGGCGCGGAAGCCCGAGATGCGGGCGATCCCGGACTCGGCGCAGGCCGCGAACCATGCCACCACCACGAGCAGGACCGCACCGGTGATCAGTTGCGGGGCGTTCACGAGACGGTCGGGGCCGGTGACGGACCGGTCATGCCGCGCTCGCCGCGCCAGCCGTCGACGATGGCCGCCTGGAGGCCGAACATCTCGGCCTTCTCGTCCGGCTCCTCGTGGTCGTAGCCGAGCAGGTGCAGCACCCCGTGGACGGTCAGGAGCTGGAGCTCCTCGTCCATGGAGTGCTGCGTCGGCGCGTCCTCGCCCTGCTTCTTCGCGACCTCGGGACAGAGCACGATGTCGCCGAGGAGACCCTGCGGGGGCTCCTCCTCGTCCTTCGTCGGCGGACGGAGCTCGTCCATCGGGAAGGACATGACGTCGGTGGGGCCGGGCAGGTCCATCCACTGGATGTGGAGCTGCTCCATCGCCGCCTCGTCGATGACGATGACGGAGAGCTCGGAGAGCGGGTGGATCCTCATCCGGGTGAGCGCGTAGCGGGCGATGTCGAGGATCGCCTGCTCGTCGACCTCGGTTCCGGACTCGTTGTTGACGTCGATCGACATGGTGCGCTGAGTTCTACTTCCCGTGTTGGCCGCCCCGGCCGCCACGGGCGTCCGGGGCCTGCCGGCTGTCGTACTTCTCGTACGCGTCGACGATACGGCCGACCAGCTTGTGCCGGACGACATCCTCGGACGTGAGCCGCGAGAAGTGGACGTCCGGGACCCCGTCGAGGATCTCCTGGACCTGGCGCAGCCCGGACTTGGTGCCGTTCGGCAGGTCGACCTGGGTGACGTCACCGGTGATGACGATCTTCGAGTCGAAGCCGAGCCGGGTCAGGAACATCTTCATCTGCTCCGGGCTCGTGTTCTGCGCCTCGTCGAGGACGACGAACGCCTCGTTGAGGGTGTTGTGCGTCAGCAGGTGATCCTGGGTGACGTAGAGGGAGTCCTCGGCCGCGACCTGGATGCAGACGGCTTCCTCCCGGCCTGCCGGCTCGATGGAATCGATGAAGCGCATCGGGCGCCCGTCGCCGCCGGCCGCGTGGTACGCGTCCCGCTTGCGGGTGAGGCGGAAGGGCTCGATGCCCTCGGGCAGACGGATGTCGACCACGTGCGTGTCGTACCGGGGGGCGGCCGGGGCAGTGTCCTGCCGGCGCCCCTCGGCCGCGCGACGCCGGGTGGAGGCCACGCCGCCGAGCGACTGCACCAGGGCGATCACGTCGTCCCGCAGGACGATCGACGCGGTGGAGTACTGGATCCGGCAGGTGCGGTCCCGCTGAGCGACCGGTTCGCCGTCCGAGTCGAGCAGCCCCTGGAGCACCGCCAGACGGACCTCAGCCGTGTTGAAGAGGTAGTCGTCCGGGACGGACTCGGAGTGCGACCGACCGCGGTGCGGATCCAGTTCGCGCATGGCCCCGGTGACGGGGTCCTCCAGCGTGACCACGTCTGCGGGGGCCGTCGCCCGGTCGAGCACGTGGTCGGGACCACCGCTGTGCCGGACCGTGATGCCGGGAAGCAGCGCCCGCAGGGAGCGGACGAGCTCCTCGTCCTCCGTGGCGAAGGACGCCGTGGTGGATCCGGTGAGGCACCCGTCGCCCAGCAGCAGACCCAGCGCGTACGGGTCCATGGGGACCTCTCGCTCGGGGAAGGCGACCGGAGCGGTCAGCAGCGGCAGCTCGTACCGGCGGGCGTGCGCCGCCCGGAGGTTGCCGATCATGTCCTTCGTCTCAAGGACCCGCCACGGCTCGTCGCCGCGCCCGTCCGATGCCGCACGGACCGTCCACAGGTGCTCACCGCAGCACAGGGTCCAGGAACCGTCCTGGGCGGTGACGCGGTAGATGTCCCTCTCGCCCTGGGGGTACACGCCCAGGACCGGCGTCGGCTCGCCGTTCGACCCGATCACGAGGTCCCCGACGCGGAGATCGCCGATGGGCCGCCACCCGTCCGGCGTCAGCACGTTCGTGAAGATCGGCTGGCTGCGGCCGCGCATGTAGGCCAGCGGGGCCACCTCGATGGTCCCGGCGGCCATGAGGCGCGGGATGGAATCCGGGTCGATCATGTCGTGCAGCGCGTCGTAGAGCGGGCGCAGGTACGGGTCGATCTTGTCGAAGAGGGTGCCCGGGAGGAATCCGAGCCGCTCCCCCGCCTCGACGGCGGGCCGGGTCAGGATGATCCGGCTGACCTGCTTGGACTGCAGGGCCTGCACCGCCTTGGCCATGGCCAGGTAGGTCTTGCCCGTACCGGCGGGGCCGATGCCGAAGACGATCGTGTTCTTGTCGATCGCGTCGACGTAGCGCTTCTGGTTCAGGGTCTTGGGACGGATGGTCCGGCCCCGGCTGGAGAGGATGTTCTGGGTGAGGACCTCGGCCGGGGTCTCCTGCGGCCCGTCGCCGTTCGCGTTGCCGTTGCCGCTCGCCTTGAGCATGGCGATGGAGCGTTCCACTGCGTCCTCCGTCATCGGCTGCCCGGTGCGGAGCACCAGCATCATCTCGTCGAACAGGCGCTGGATCAGGGCGACTTCCGCCGCTTCGCCGATCGCGCTGACCTGATTGCCCCGAACATGGATGTCGGCCTTCGGGAAGGCCTTCTCGATCACGCGCAACAGGGCGTCACCCGAGCCGAGTACGGTCACCATCGGGTGCGTGGCCGGTACGGTGAAGTGGGCTCGCGCCTGCCCCGGCGCGGGGATGTGGGCTGTCGGTGTCTGAGTCATGGGCCGGCACTGTGGCCTGCGCATACCTCCCGCTGAGGGGCCGCGCCGATCGACGACCTCCGGACTACCAAGCGTACGTCTCCGCAGCGGCTTCCCCGAGAGGTTTTACGGGCCCGGACGGGTCCCGCGCCCGGCCCGGCACCGGCGGTCCCCCCGAGGTGGCGGCACCCACGCGTCGGCGCGCCACTACACCGGGTACCGGAATCCGATGGTCGGCACCGCCCGGCGGCGCGCGGCGGGGGTGGAGCCGGGCGGGATCAGGTCGTCCAGGAAGCCGTAGCGGCCGCGCAGCTCGTCCGGGGCGGCTCGCCACCAGTGGGCCACCTCCGGCCAGCCGGGGGCGGACAGCGAACCGCCGAACTCCTGGACCGAGAGCGCCGCCGTCAGGCCGGCGAAGGCGAGCCGGTCGGCCAGCGGCCAGCCCGCCAGGGTTCCGGTGACGAAGCCGGCCACGTACACGTCGCCCGCCCCGGTCGGATCCAGCGCGTCCACCGTGATTCCCGGGACCCGCGCCGTCTCGCCGGTCCGCCCGTCCACCGCGTACGAGCCCTCGGGCCCCATCGTCACCACCGCGATCGGCACCTTCTCCGCCAGTGCCCGGGCGGCCGCGAGCGGGCAGTCGGTCCGGGTGTAGCGCATGGCCTCGCCCGCGTTCGGCAGGAAGGCCTCGCAGTGCTCCAGGTCGCCCAGGGCGCCCAGGTCCCAGCGGCCGCTCTCGTCCCACCCGACGTCCGCGAAGACCCGCGAGCCGCGCCGCGCGGCCGCGCCGACCCAGTCCTCGCCCCGGCCCGGTCCCAGCGAGGCCACGGCCGCCCGGGCCCGCGGCGGGCACTGCGGGAACGGTCCGGGGCCCGCCGGCGGCGGGGCCTCGTGGCCGTGCGAGACCATCGTGCGCTCGCCCTCGTAGGCCATGGAGACGGTGACGGGGCTGTGCCAGCCCGGGACCGTGCGGGACATCGACAGGTCGATGCCCTCGCCCTGTTCGAGGGCGTCCCAGCAGTACTCGCCGTAGTGGTCGTCCCCGAAGGCCGCGGCGAGCGAGGTGCGCAGGCCGAGCCGGGCCAGCGCGGTGGCCATGTTGGCCACCCCGCCGGGGCTGGATCCCATGCCGCGCGCCCAGGACTCCGTACCGCGCACGGGAGCCGAGTCGAGGCCGGTGAAGATGATGTCGAGGAAGACCGTTCCGGTCAGGAAGACGTCACAGCCCGGTTCCTCGGGATCCCGCACCGGCCCGAGCGGGTCCACTGCTGAGCGGCTGTCGAGGCCGTCCCGACTGGTCACGGTGTACTCCCCGTTCTTGAAGGGTCGTTTCTGCGCGAGGGTTTCCGGTGGAAAGCCGCCAGGCCCGCCCGGCCCGGACGGGCCCAAAACACAGTGTGTCCCAGATCACTCCCGGAATGCTCTTCTCCGCGAGGTCCCCCGGGGGCGCGGCGGAGCCGCCGCGGCTGACCGGGGCCCCGGCGGGAGGCTCGAAACGGGCCGGGGACCCGGCCTCAGGTCCGCTTCGGCAGCGGTACCCGCATCAGGTCCGCCGCCACCGTGAGCTCACCCTCGAAGCCCGCGGCGCGCGCCTGGCGCTCGAACTCCGACGGGTCCGCGTACCGCTGCGAGAAGTGCGTCAGCACCAGGTGCCGGACCCCCGCGTCACGGGCCGCGCCCGCCGCCTGGCCGGCGGTCAGGTGGCCGTGGTCGGCGGCCAGGCCGGCGTCCTCGTCGAGGAAGGTCGACTCGATCACCAGCATGTCGCAGCCCTCCGCGAGCGCCTCCACGCCGGGACACATCCGGGTGTCCATGACGAAGGCGAACCGCTGCCCCGGCCTGGGCTCGCTGACCTGGTCCAAGGTCACCTCCCCCAGCCGCCCGTCGCGCTGGAGCCGTCCCACGTCGGGCCCCTTGATCCCGTGCCGCGCGAGCAGTTCCGGCACCATGCGGCGCCCGTCCGGCTCGGTGATCCGGTAGCCGAAGGACTCCACCGGGTGCGACAGCAGCCGTGCCTCCAGGACGTACGACGCCCCGCGCGCCAGCGTCCCGTTCCCGGTCACCGGCCCCTCTTCGAGCAGGACCGTCTCCCGGTAGGCCGTGGCGTACCGCAGCCGGTCGAAGAACTTCTGTCCGGAGGCCGGGTAATGCGCGGCCACGGGGTGCGGGACCCGGTCGAGGTTGATCCGCTGGATCACCCCGGCGAGGCCGAGGCTGTGGTCACCGTGGAAGTGGGTGACACAGATCCGGTTGATGTCGTGCGCGGCCACCCCGGCGCGCAGCATCTGGCGCTGGGTGCCCTCGCCCGGGTCGAAGAGGATGCCCTCCCCGTCCCAGCGCAGCAGGTAGCCGTTGTGGTTGCGGTGGCGGGTCGGGACCTGGCTGGCGGTCCCGAGCACCACGAGTTCTCGTACGGACACGGCTATCCCGGCGGCCACTGGAGGCCGCGGCCGCCGAGGACGTGCGCGTGGGTGTGGAAGACGGTCTGGCCGGCGCCGGATCCCGTGTTGAACACGACCCGGTAGCCGTGCTCGGTGATCTTCTCGTCGCGGGCGATCTGGCCGGCCTCCCGCAGCAGGTCGGCGGCGAGGGCCGGTTCGGCCTCGGCGAGCGAGGCCGCGTCGGGGTAGTGCGCCTTGGGGATGATCAGGACGTGCGTCGGCGCCTGCGGGTTGATGTCCCGGAAGGCGACGGTCGTCTCGGTCTCCCGGACCACGGTCGCCGGGATGTCCCCGGTGACGATCTTGCAGAACAGGCAGTCGGCCTGCGGTTCCCCGGCCATTGCGGTGCCTCCCGTGACGGTGGTGATCGGTCCGGGCATCGTATCCAGCCCGTCCCGCACCGCGACGCCCCCGGCCCGGCCGCCGTTCAGGACCACCGTCGCGGCCGCCCGTCACGACCCGTCCCGGCCACCCGTCGGGACCACCGTCCCGTCCGCGCGTCAGGACCACCGTCCCGTCCGGGCCAGCAGGACCGCCGTCGCGGCCGTGCCCGCCGTGGAGGTGCGAAGCACCGAGCGGCCCAGGCGGTAGGGGCGGGCCCCCGCCCCGGCGAAGACGGCCAGCTCCTCCGGGGAGACCCCGCCCTCGGGGCCGACCACCAGGACGATGGAGCCGGCCTGCGGCAGCGGGGCCGCGGCCAGCGCCTCCGAGGGGGTGTCGCGGTCCTCGTGGAGGACCATCGCCAGATCGGCGTCGGCCAGCAGCGCCGCCACCTGCTTGGTCGACAGGGCCTCGGCCACCTCCGGGAAGCGGACCCGGCGGGACTGCTTGCCCGCCTCGCGGGCCGTGGCCCGCCACTTGGCCAGGGACTTGGCACCCCGGTCCCCGCGCCACTGCGTGATGCAGCGCGAGGCCTGCCAGGGCACGATCGCGTCCACGCCGGTCTCGGTCATGGTCTCGACGGCCAGCTCGCCGCGGTCCCCCTTGGGCAGGGCCTGGACGACCGTGATCCGCACCCCGGGCTCCGGCTCGCGGCCGGCCGCGGACACGGCCACGACCAGCCGGTCCTTGCCCTCCGCCGCCTTGACGACCGCGTCGGCCCAGCCGCCCCGGCCGTCCGTCAGGACCACCGCCTCACCCGGGTTCAGCCGCTTCACGGACACCGCGTGCCGGCCCTCGGGGCCGTCCAGGACGAACTCCGGTCCCGCCGGGACCTCTTCGACCACGAACACGGGGGCGGTCATGACGCACTCCTCATCTGCATTGCTCTCAACGCGCTCTTCGCCTCGGCCAGTTCGGCTGCCAGTACTTCCACCAACTCACCGGCCGGCAACGTCCGCGCCAGCCGGTGCCCCTGCCCCGCCCACAGGGCCATGCCCTGCGGATCCCCGGCCGCCGCGGCCGCCTTGCGCAGGGCCGAGGTCAGGTGGTGGACCTGAGGGTAGGCGGCGGGGACGTAGGGACCGTGCTCGCGCACGAACCGGTTCACCAGTCCCCGCGCCGGCCGCCCGGAGAAGGCCCGGGTCAGCTCGGTCCGGACGAACAGCGGGTCCGTCAGCGCCTTCTTGTGCAGCGGGTCCGCACCCGACTCCGGGCACGCCAGGAAGGCGGTGCCGAGCTGCGCCGCCTCCGCGCCCGCCGCCAGCACCGCGGCGATCTGCGAGCCGCGCATCAGACCGCCCGCCGCGATGATCGGGAGCGACACGGATTCCCGCACCTGGGCCACCAGCGCGAGCAGCCCCACGGACGCCGTGCCGTCGGCCTGCGGGTCGTCGCGGTGGGTGCCCTGGTGACCGCCCGCCTCCACGCCCTGCACGCACAGGGCGTCGGCTCCCGCGTGCTGCGCGGTACGGGCCTCCTCGACGGAGGTCACGGTCACGGTGGTGCGGGTGCCCGCCTTCCGCAGCGCCGCCAGCGCCGCGGCCCCGGGACAGCCGAAGGTGAAGGAGACGACCGGGACCGGGTCTTCGAGCAGGATGGCGAGCTTCGCGTCGTAGCCGTCGTCGCAGGTGCTGTAGACGTCCTCGTCGGCGAGGGAGATCCCGTACCAGCTCGCCTCGCCGGCCAGCTGCCCCCGGTAGGCCTCCACCGCGGCCGGGTCGGCGCAGCCGGTCTGCGGCATGAAGAGGTTGACGCCGAACGGGCGCCGGGTCAGGGCGCGGACCTGCTTGATCTCCTGGTACATGCCGTCGGCGGTCTTGTACCCCCCGGCCAGGAACCCCAGCCCGCCCGCCTCGCACACGGCGGCGGCGAGCAGCGGGCTGGAGGCGCCGCCCGCCATGGGAGCCTGCACGATCGGGTAAGGGGTGAGACCGTTCGGCGAGGAGGACATGGACGCATCGTGCCACGTCCCGTGCGGGGGGCCGAATCATGGCATTCGCCTGGCATAGTCCGCTTCACCGAGCTCCGCCGGACATGCGCCGAGCCCGGCGCGGGGGCGTCCCCGGCCGGGCTCGTACGGTGTTCGGCTCGCCCGTCAGCGACCGTTGAAAGCGTCCTTCAAACGGCTGAACAGGCCCTGCTGGCCCGGCGCGAACTGGCCCGTGGGCCGCTCCTCGCCGCGCAGCTTCGCGAGCTGGCGCAGCAGGTCCTCCTGCTGCGGGTCGAGCTTGCTCGGGGTCGTGACCTCGACGTGGACCATCAGGTCGCCGCGCCCGCCGCCGCGCAGATGCGTGACGCCGCGCCCGTGCAGCGGGATCGACTGGCCGGACTGGGTGCCGGGCCGGATGTCGATCTCCTCCATGCCGTCCAGCG
This sequence comes from Streptomyces sp. NPDC055254, assembly GCF_053606025.1. Taxonomy (NCBI): domain Bacteria; kingdom Bacillati; phylum Actinomycetota; class Actinomycetes; order Kitasatosporales; family Streptomycetaceae; genus Streptomyces; species Streptomyces sp. NPDC055254. The sequence goes on from NZ_JBSGQV010000019.1 coordinate 79,553, forward strand.
TCTCCAGCGGGCACTTGGTGCCGAGGGACGCCGCCGTCATCGGGATGGTGACCGTGCAGTGCAGGTCGTCCCCGCGCCGCTGGAACGTCGGGTGCGGCAGCTCGTGGATCTCCACGTACAGGTCGCCGGCGGGGCCGCCGCCGGGGCCGACCTCGCCCTCGCCCGCGAGCTGGATGCGGGTGCCGTTCTCGACGCCCGCCGGGATCTTGACCGTCAGGCTGCGGCGGGACCGGACCCGGCCGTCGCCCGCGCACTCGGGGCACGGGGTCGGGACGACGGTGCCGAAGCCCTGGCACTGCGGGCAGGGGCGGGAGGTCATGACCTGGCCCAGGAAGGACCGGGTGACCTGCGAGACCTCACCGCGGCCGCGGCACATGTCACATGTCTGCGCCGAGGTGCCGGGGGCGGCACCCTCGCCGGAGCAGGTGGTGCAGACGATCGCCGTGTCGACCTGGATGTCCTTGGTCGTCCCGAAGGCGGCTTCGTCCAGCTCCAGGTCCAGGCGGATCATCGCGTCCTGGCCGCGCCGGGTCCGCGAGCGCGGCCCGCGCTGCGAGGTCTGGCCGAAGAAGGCGTCCATGATGTCGGAGAAGTTGCCGAAGCCACCCGCTCCGAAGCCGCCCGCGCCGGCGCCGCCCGAGGAGGACAGCGGGTCGCCGCCGAGGTCGTAGACCTGCTTCTTCTGCGGGTCCGAGAGCACCTCGTACGCCGCGTTGATCTCCTTGAAACGCTCTTGCGTCTTGGGATCGGGGTTCACATCCGGGTGCAGCTCGCGCGCGAGCCGCCGGAATGCCTTCTTGATCTCGTCCTGCGATGCGTCGCGGCGCACGCCGAGAACGGCGTAGTAGTCCGTGGCCACTTACGACTCCGCCAGGATCTGTCCGACGTAACGTGCCACTGCGCGTACCGCTCCCATCGTTCCGGGGTAGTCCATGCGGGTCGGTCCGACCACGCCGAGTTTGGCGACTGCTTCGCCGCCCGAACCGTAACCGACCGAGACGACCGACGTGGAGTTCAGCCCCTCGTAGGCGTTCTCGTGCCCGATCCGTACGGCCATTCCCGACTCGTTGGCCTCGCCGAGCAGCTTGAGGAGCACGACCTGCTCCTCCAGCGCCTCCAGCACCGGCCTGATCGTCAGGGGAAAATCGTGTCCGAAGCGGGTGAGATTGGCGGTACCGCCGATCATCAGCCGTTCCTCGGCTTCCTCGACCAGGGTTTCGAGGAGGGTCGCGAGCACCGTGGAGACCGTGCCGCGGTCCTCGGCCTCGAAGGATTCGGGAAGGTCCTGGACGAGCGGCGGCACGTCGGTGAACCGACGGCCGACGACCCGGCTGTTGAGCCGGGCCCGCAGGTCCGCGAGCGAGGCCTCGCCGAATGGGCTCGGGCAGTCGATCAGCCGCTGCTCGACCCGCCCGGTGTCCGTGATCAGTACGAGCATCAGGCGCGCGGGAGCCAGCGGGAGCAGCTCCACGTGCCGGACGGTCGACCGGGTCAGGCTCGGGTACTGGACGACGGCGACCTGCCGGGTCAGCTGCGCGAGCAGCCGCACCGTACGGCCGACCACGTCGTCGAGGTCGACGGCGCCGTCGAGGAAGTTCTGGATCGCCCGGCGCTCCGGCGACGACAGTGGTTTGACCCCCGCCAGCTTGTCGACGAAGAGGCGGTAGCCCTTGTCGGTGGGGATCCGGCCGGCGCTGGTGTGGGGCTGGGCGATGTAGCCCTCCTCCTCCAGCACGGCCATGTCGTTGCGCACGGTGGCGGGCGAGACGCCGAGCCGGTGCCGCTCGGTGAGCGCCTTGGAGCCGACCGGCTCCTCCGTCCCGACGTAGTCCTGGACGATGGCGCGCAGCACTTCGAGTCTGCGTTCACTGAGCATCGCGCACACCTCCAGCTGTGGTCCGTTGCCTGCTCCGTTGGCACTCCGAGCGTTCGAGTGCCAGAGATCCCCCGCTCAGTGTACGGCCGGGTAGTAAGCCCCTGGCAAGGGAGGCCCGCCAGGGTAGCGTCGCCGTATGGACGTGCGTTGGGAAGAGGCGGGCTGGGAACGGCTGAGCGGACGGGCCGGTCGGCGCCGGCTGCCGGTGTGGGACTGCACCGTGGGGCTGGTGGTGGGGGACGATTCCGTCCTCCTGGTGGATCCGGGGTCGTCCCTCCGGGAGGGGGCGCTGCTGCGGGCCGAGGCGGAGCGGCTGACCGGGCGGCACGTGACTCATATCGCATTCACGCACGGACATTTCGACCACGTGCTGGGCGGAGCGGCGTTCGCGGGCGCCGAGGTGTACGGGGCGGTGGGGCTGGCGGGGGTGCTGGCCGGTGACCGCGAGGCGCTGCGGCGCTCGGCGGTGGAGCACGGGCTCCCGCAGGACGAGGCGGCGGAGGCCGTCGAACTGCTGGTGCTGCCCCGCCACCCGGTGTCGGGCGAGTGGACGCTGGAGCTGGGCGGGATCCAGGTGCTGCTGGCGAACGTGGGACCGGGGCACACCGGGCACGACCTGGCGGTCTTCGTGCCCGGCGGGCGGGAGGTGGTGTTCTGCGGGGACCTCGTGGAGGAGTCGGGCGAGCCGCAGGCCGGCCGGGACGCGATGCCGGCCCGGTGGCCCGCCGCCCTGGACCGGCTGCTGTCGCTCGGTGGCGACGACGCGCTGTACGTGCCGGGTCACGGAGCGGTGGTCGGCGCGGACTTCGTCCGTGCGCAACGCGCCACACTGGCGGCCCGTTTCGGCGTGTCGGAGGCGTGACCGGCGCCGCTCTCCTACTGTCGGCCGGATGCGCGAGTACTCCCCCGACCTGACCCCGCAGTGGAAGCGCCCCAAGGCCGTGCCGGAGGTGCCGGCGGAGCCCGACCTGGTGGTCGAGGTGGCGGGTACGGATTTCTGCGGCGCGGTGGTGGCCTGCGAGGCCGGCACGGTGACGCTGGAGGACCGGTTCGGCAAGCGGCGGGTCTTCCCGATGGATCCGTGCGGCTTCCTGCTGGAGGGCGCCGTGGTCACCCTGGTCCGCCCGCCCCGGGGGCCGGCGGCCGCGGCCCGTACCGCGTCCGGGTCCATCGCCGTCCCCGGCGCCCGGGCTCGGGTGGCCCGGGCCGGGCGGATCTATGTCGAGGGGCGGCACGACGCCGAGCTGGTCGAGCGGGTCTGGGGCGACGACCTGCGGATCGAAGGCGTGGTGGTGGAGTACCTGGAGGGCATCGACGAACTTCCCGCCGTCGTCGCGGAATTCGGCCCGGCCCCGGACGCCCGCCTGGGCGTCCTGGTGGACCACCTGGTGCCGGGGTCGAAGGAGTCCCGCATCGCGGCGGCGGTGACCTCCCCCGACGTCCTGATCGTGGGCCACCCGTACGTGGACGTCTGGCAGGCGGTGAAGCCGTCCGCGCTCGGCATCCCCGCGTGGCCGGCGGTCCCTCGCGGCCAGGACTGGAAGACGGGCATCTGCCGGGCCCTGGGCTGGCCGGAGAACACGGGGGCCGCCTGGCAGCACATCCTGTCGCGCGTGACCTCGTACAAGGACCTGGAACCGACCCTGCTGGGCGCGGTGGAACACCTCATCGACCACGTGACGGCGCCCTCGTAGGGCTAGGTCACGATCGCGGCGAAACCCCCTCCCTCGCCGGACGGATGTTCCTATGATGTGCCTCCTTTCGCGACTTCCAGGTGGGGGCACCGATGCACAGCACCGAGGGCGGCAGAACCGGCGACAGCAGAACGGGCGGCTCCAGCGGGACCGGCGGCTCCAGCGGGACCGGCGACGGCTCCAGGGGCCGCGGACGTCCGGGGGACCGGATCCGGCGGGCGCTGGTCGCCCTCCTGGTGGCGGGCGCCGCCGTCGCCTGCGGGCCGGCCGCGAGCGAGGGGCCCGCGGTGCCCGCGCCGCCGTCCCTCACGTCGGCGGCCCCGACGACGGCCTCCCCGACACCGACTCCGTCCCCGACACCGCCGCCCTCGCCGACTCCCACGCAGGTCCCGGCCCCGCCGGTCACCGCCCCCGCCGTCGACCAGAAGGCGCCCGCCGCCCCCACGACCCGGGCGGCGACCAAGCCCACCCCGCAACCCGCGACGAAGGCCCCGGCGCCGCCGTCCGAGCCCGTGGCCGCGGACTGCGAGATCGTCTCCAACGCGGGGAACTGCTACAACGCGGGCCAGTTCTGCCGCAAGGCCGACATCGGCCGCTCCACGCACGCCGGGAACGGCCGGATCATCCACTGCCGCCAGGACGGCGGCCAGGCGCGCTGGGGCTACTAGCGGGCGGGGCCGGGCCGTCGCGGGATGCCGGAGAAGACGGCCCGGCCTAGTCGACCAGGTCGCGCACGACGGCGTCGGCCAGGAGGCGGCCGCGCAGGGTGAGCACGGCGCGGCCCGCTTCGTACGGGTCGGGGTGCAGCAGGCCGTCCGCCAGTGCGCGGCGCGAGGCCGCCAGCCCGGCCGGAGCCAGCAAGGACAGCGGTACGCCGTCCACGAGCCGCAGCTCCAGCAGGATCCGCTCCACGCGCCGGTCCTCCTCGGAGAGGAGTTCGCGGCCGGCGCCCGGGGAACGCCCCTGCGCCAGTGCGGCGGCGTACGCGCCCGGGTGCTTCACGTTCCACCAGCGCACGCCCCCGACGTGCGAGTGCGCACCCGGCCCGGCGCCCCACCAGTCGGCGCCGCGCCAGTACAACTCGTTGTGCAGACAGCGGCCGGCCTCCGAAGTGGCCCAGTTCGACACCTCGTACCAGGAGTACCCGGCCTGCGCCATGACCTCGTCCGCGATCAGGTAGCGGTCGGCGTGGACGTCGTCGTCCGTCATCGGGACCTCGCCCCGGCGGATCCGCCGGGCGAGCTGCGTGCCCTCCTCGACGATCAGCGCGTAGGCGCTGATGTGATCCGGTCCGGCTCCCAGGGCGGCCGCGAGCGACGCGCGCCAGTCCTCGTCGGACTCGCCGGGCGTGCCGTAGATCAGGTCCAGGTTCACGTGCTCGAAGCCGGCCGCGCGCGCCTCCGCGACGCAGGCCTCGGGGCGTCCGGGCGTGTGCGTGCGGTCGAGCACCTTCAGGACGTGCTGCTTCGCGCTCTGCATGCCGAAGGAGAGCCGGTTGAAGCCGCCGGCGCGCAGTTCGGCCAGGTACTGCGGATCGACCGACTCCGGATTGGCCTCGGTCGTGATCTCGGCGTCCTCGGCCAGGCCGAATTCGTCGCGGATCGCGGCGAGCATCCGTACGAGGTCCCGGGCGGGCAGCAGCGTGGGGGTGCCGCCGCCGACGAAGACGGTCCGGACGGCCCTGGGGTCGTCGCCGAGCACCTTGCGGGCGAGGCGGACCTCGTCGATCAGGGTGTCGGCGTAGTTCTCCCGGGAGGCGAGCACGCCGCCGGTCCCCCGCAGCTCGGTGGCCGTGTAGGTGTTGAAGTCGCAGTACCCGCAGCGGGTGGCGCAGTACGGGACGTGCAGGTAGAAGCCGAGCGGCCGCTCCCCCGCACCCGCCAGGGCGTGCGCCGGCAGCGAGCCGTCTTCGGGCATGGGTTCACCATCGGGCAGTGCGGAAGGCATACCCCATTGTCCCGCACCCGCCCCCACCCCCGCCCCACCCACCCGAAGCGGGCCCCCGAGCGCCGGCCCGGCGGGGGTGCGGGGCGGAGGTGCCCCGCACCGGGCGTGGCTCGCCGCGAGGCGTCAGGCTTCGCGGGACCCCTCGTACATCTCGTCGATCAGGTACTTGAACTCCCGCTCGACCACCGGCCGCTTCAGCTTGAGGCTCGGGGTGAGGTCCCCGTGCTCCACGTCCAGGTCGCGCGGCAGCAGCCGGAACTGCTTCACCGTCTGCCAGCGCTGGAGCCCCTCGTTCAAGGTCTGGACGTACGTCTCGATGAGCCGGTTCGTCTCCGGCGCGGCCACGACCTCCGCGTACGTCTTGCCCTCCAGCCCGTTATCGGCGGCCCAGCCCAGGATCGACGGCCCGTCGAGCGCGATCAGCGCCGAGCAGAAGTTCCGGTCCGCGCCGTGCACGACGATGCTGGAGACGTACGGGCAGATCGCCTTGAACTGGCCCTCGACCTCGGCCGGGGCGACGTACTTGCCGCCGGAGGTCTTGATCAGGTCCTTCTTGCGGTCGGTGATCCGCAGGTAGCCGTCGGCGGAGAGTTCGCCGATGTCACCGGTGTGCAGCCAGCCGTCGGCCTCCAGCACCTCGGCGGTCTTGTCCGGCAGCCCGTGGTAGCCCTGCATGATGCCGGGGCCGCGCAGCATGATCTCGCCGTCGTCGGCGATCCGGACCTCGGTGCCGGGGAGCGGCTTGCCGACCGTGCCGGTGCGGTAGGCCTCGCCCGGGTTCACGAAGGAGGCGGCGCTGGACTCCGTGAGGCCGTAGCCCTCCAGGATGTGGATGCCCGCACCGGCGAAGAAGTAGCCGATGTCCGGGGCCAGGGCGGCGGAGCCCGAGACGGCGGCCCGCAGGTTGCCGCCGAAGGCGTCGCGGAGCTTGGAGTAGACGAGCACGTCGGCGACCTTGTGCTTGGTGGAGAGTCCGAAGGGGACCGCCGCCCGCCCGGTGCGCCGGAAGTTGTCCTGGCTGACCTTGGCGTACTCGCGGGAGACACCGGCCGCCCACTGGAAGATCTTGTACTTGGCGCCGCCGGCGGCCCGGGCCTTGGCCGCGACCCCGTTGTAGACCTTCTCGAAGATGCGCGGAACCGCCGCCATGTACGTCGGCTGGACGACCGGCAGGTTCTCGATGATCTTGTCGATGCGGCCGTCGACGGCGGTGACGTGGCCGACCTCGATCTGGCCGGAAGTCAGCACCTTGCCGAAGACGTGCGCCAGCGGCAGCCACAGGTACTGGACGTCGTCCTTGGTGATCAGGCCGGTGGCCACGGTCGCCTTGGCCATGTAGGACCAGTTGTCGTGCGGCAGCCGCACGCCCTTGGGGCGGCCGGTGGTGCCCGAGGTGTAGATCAGGGTGGCGAGCTGGTCGGCCGTGATGGCCGCGATCCGCTCCTTGACCGCCTCCGGGTGCTTGGCGAGGTGCTCCGCACCGCGCTTCTCCAGTTCGGCGAGGGAGAGCACCCAGCCCTCCGGGTCGCCCTCGGCGGCGATCGCGTCGGCCGCGTCCAGGACCACGACGTGCTGCAGCTCGGGCAGGTCCGCGCGGTGGGCGCGGGCCTTCGCCAGCTGCTTGCCGTCCTCGGCGATCAGTACCCGGCTCGCCGAGTCCGCGAGGATGTACGCCGACTCCTCCGCGTTCGTGCTGGGGTAGATCGTGGTGGTCGCGGCGCCCGCGCACATCACGCCGAGGTCGGCGAGGATCCACTCGACCCGGGTGTTGGAGGCGAGCGCGACCCGGTCCTCCGAGCGCAGGCCGAGGTCGATCAGCCCGGCGGCGATGGCGAAGACGCGCTCCGCCGCCTGGCCCCAGCTGAGCGACTTCCAGTCGTCGGGAGCGCCCGGGCCGCCGGCCGAGGGCACCGGGAAACGGTACGCCTCCCCGTGGGGCGTGGCGGCGACGCGCTCCAGGAAGAGGGCCGCCACGGTGGGCGGACGGTTCTCGATCAAGGTCTGTGTGTCGCTCACGACATCCTCCGGACCGGTTCACGCGGCAGTGCGTGGGCGTGGGGGCGCTTGCGGGGCGCTTGGGACAGGCGGGTTTGAGACGTTGCGGGCTAGTGACTGGCGAGTAACCATCGAGCCGTGATCAGACTAGAGGCCGTCCGCCCGGCGCGTAAGAGCCCGCGAGCGGCCGGTTCATAACGAAAGAGGCCCCCGCGCTTTCGCTCGGGGGCCTGCTTCCTTCGGTGCCGCTACTTCTTCTTGCTGCTCGACTCGTCGCTGGAGAGGACGGCGATGAAGGCCTCCTGCGGGACCTCTACGGAGCCGACCATCTTCATCCGCTTCTTGCCTTCCTTCTGCTTCTCCAGCAGCTTCCGCTTACGGGAGATGTCACCGCCGTAGCACTTGGCGAGGACGTCCTTGCGGATGGCGCGGATGGTCTCGCGGGCGATGACGCGGGAGCCGACGGCCGCCTGGATCGGGATCTCGAAGGCCTGCCGCGGGATGAGCTCGCGCAGCTTGGCGACCAGGCGCACGCCGTAGGCGTAGGCGGCGTCCTTGTGGCAGACGGCGGAGAAGGCGTCGACCTTGTCGCCGTGCAGCAGGATGTCGACCTTGACCAGGCTGCCGGACTGCTCGCCGGTGGGCTCGTAGTCGAGGGATGCGTAGCCGCGCGTCTTGGACTTCAGCTGGTCGAAGAAGTCGAAGACGATCTCCGCGAGCGGGAGCGTGTAGCGGATCTCGACCCGGTCCTCGGAGAGGTAGTCCATCCCGAGGAGGGTGCCGCGGCGCTGCTGGCAAAGCTCCATGATCGCGCCGATGAACTCGGAGGGCGCGAGCAGGGTGGCCCGTACGACCGGCTCGAACACGTCCGAGATCTTGCCCTCGGGGAACTCGCTCGGGTTGGTGACCGAGACCTCCTTGCCGTCCTCCATGACGACGCGGTAGACCACGTTCGGCGCGGTGGCGATCAGGTCGAGACCGAACTCGCGCTCCAGGCGCTCGCGCACCACGTCCAGGTGGAGCAGGCCGAGGAAGCCGACGCGGAAGCCGAAGCCGAGCGCCGCCGAGGTCTCCGGCTCGTAGACCAGCGCGGCGTCGTTGAGCTGGAGCTTGTCCAGGGCCTCGCGCAGGTCGGGGTAGTCCGAGCCGTCAAGCGGGTACAGGCCCGAGAAGACCATCGGACGCGGGTCCTTGTAGCCGCCGAGGGCCTCGGTCGCACCGTTGTGCAGGCTGGTGATGGTGTCACCGACCTTGGACTGACGGACGTCCTTCACGCCGGTGATGATGTAGCCCACCTCGCCGACGCCGATGCCGTCGGCCGGGGTCATCTCCGGGGAGGAGACGCCGATCTCCAGCAGCTCGTGGGTGGCGCCGGTGGACATCATCCGGATGCGCTCGCGCTTGTTCAGCTGTCCGTCGACCACACGCACGTACGTCACGACGCCGCGGTACGAGTCGTAGACGGAGTCGAAGATCATCGCGCGGGCCGGGGCGTCCTTGGGGCCGACCGGGGCCGGGACGGTGGCGACGATCTTGTCGAGCAGCACGTCCACGCCGAGACCGGTCTTCGCGGAGACGCGCAGGACGTCCTCGGGCTGGCAGCCGACCAGGTTCGCGAGCTCCTCGGCGAACTTCTCCGGCTGGGCGGCCGGCAGGTCGATCTTGTTCAGGACCGGGACGATCGCGAGGTCCTTCTCCATCGCCAGGTACAGGTTGGCGAGGGTCTGCGCCTCGATGCCCTGGGCGGCGTCCACCAGGAGGACCGTGCCCTCGCACGCGGCGAGGGAGCGGGACACCTCGTACGTGAAGTCGACGTGCCCGGGGGTGTCGATCATGTTGAGGATGTGGGTGTTGCCCTGACCCTCGCCCGTGGTGGGGGCCCAGGGCAGTCGGACCGCCTGGGACTTGATGGTGATGCCGCGCTCACGCTCGATGTCCATGCGGTCGAGGTACTGGGCGCGCATCTGCCGCTGGTCGACCACACCCGTGATCTGGAGCATCCGGTCGGCAAGGGTCGACTTGCCGTGGTCGATGTGCGCGATGATGCAGAAGTTGCGGATCAGCGCCGGGTCGGTACGGCTCGGCTCGGGCACGTGGCTGGGGGTCGCGGGCACGCAGTGTCCTGATTCTCGGGTCGCAGTCAAAGACATGGGGCGGGACGTCGGTCTGGGGACAACTCCGGTCCCGTCGCTCTCGTCGGCGCGACGGCGGATCTGTACGCAGGCTCCCATGGTCCCATGGACGGGGGAGTGCGCTCGGTTTGGGCCGCCCCGAGCGTGCCTGGTAGCGTGGGCAGCTGTGTCTCGTATGCCCTCTCGGCTGTCGGGATACAATCCGAAGATCAAACTCTGAACCTGAAAAGGCTCTTTCGTGGCGAACATCAAGTCCCAGATCAAGCGGAACAAGACGAACGAGAAGGCGCGCCTGCGCAACAAGGCCGTCAAGTCCTCGCTCAAGACCGCGATCCGCAAGGCCCGCGAGGCCGTCGTCGCCGGTGACGTCGAGAAGGCCACCGTGGCTTCTCGTGCCGCCGCGCGTGCGCTCGACAAGGCTGTCTCGAAGGGTGTCATCCACAAGAACGCCGCCGCCAACAAGAAGTCGGCGCTGGCGGTCAAGGTTGCCTCCCTGCAGGGCTGAGCTCTCGATGTGAATCGCCGGTGAGGACCCAGCGGGCCCTCTCTCCCGCTCCTGACCGGCACCCCGCTCCGCACACGAAGCGTTCGCCACGCGGGTGCGGCGCACACCAGCAGTACGAGCTGCGCAAGCAGTGCGAGCAGTGACCGAAGGCCCCGGCCGCCACCCTTCCCCAGGGAGGCGGCCGGGGCCTTCGCGTTGCGGTCGTACTCTGCCGCTACGGCTACGGCTGCGCGGGCGTCGTCAGCCCCGCTGGGGGCGGGCCGCGCGGGCCACCGCCACGACCGCCTTCTCCAGCGCGTACTCGGGGTCGTCACCGCCGCCCTTGACCCCCGCGTCGGCGGCGGCCACCGCGCGCAGGGCGTCCGAGACGCCGTCCGCGGACCAGCCCCGCATCTGCTGGCGGACACGGTCGATCTTCCACGGCGGCATCCCCAGGTCCCGCGCGAGATCGCCCGGGCGGGCCCCGCGCGGAGCGGAGGCCAGCTTGCCGATGGCACGCACCGCCTGGGCCAGGGCGCTGGTGATCAGGACCGGCGCCACCCCGGTGGACAGGGACCAGCGCAGGGCTTCGAGGGCCTCCGCCGCGCGTCCCTCGACCGCCCGGTCGGCGACGGTGAAGCTGGAAGCCTCGGCCCGGCCGGTGTAGTAGCGGCCGACCACGGCCTCGTCGATGGTGCCCTCGACGTCCGCGCAGAGCTGGGCCGCCGCGCTCGCCAGCTCCCGCAGATCGCTGCCGATCGCGTCCACCAGCGTCTGGCACGCCTCGGGAGTCGCCGACCGGCCCAGTGTGCGGAACTCGCCGCGCACGAACGACAGCCGGTCCGCCGCCTTCGTCATCTTCGGGCAGGCGACCTCGCGCGCGCCCGCCTTGCGCGCCGCGTCCAACAGGCCCTTGCCCTTGACACCGCCCGCGTGGAGGAGGACGAGGATGATCTCCTCGTACGGCGCGCCGAGGTACGCCTTGACCTCTTTGACGGTGTCCGCGGAGAGGTCCTGCGCGTTGCGCATGACCAGCACCTTGCGTTCGGAGAACAGCGAGGGGCTCGTCAGCTCGGCCAGCGTGCCGGGCTGGAGCTGCTCGGGGGCGAGGTCGCGCACGTCCGTGTCGGCGTCCACGGCGCGCGCGGCCACGACCACCTCCCGTACGGCACGGTCGAGCAGCAGGTCCTCCTGCCCCACCGCGAGGGTGAGCGGGGCAAGCGGATCGTCGGTGGAGTTCTTCCTGGTGGCCATCGGATCCAGCATCCCACGCCGCACTGACAGTCCATCGCGCCCCGTAGCCGAGAATGGACCGGTGAACGCGCGCCATGTACTCGTCCTGCCCGACCGCGACGCCGCCGAGGAGGTGGCGCGGGAGGCCGTCGACCGCTTCGGCCTCCCGGAGGAACCCAGACTGGTCCGCGACGCCCTGGCGGGTGAGGACGACGCCGAGGACGCCCAGTGGCTGGTGGTCGTCGAGGACCCGCGGGAGCGGCTCGACCCCGCCGCGCTGGACGGGCTCGCCGCCGGGTACGAGGGCTGGCTCGAAGCCCCGTAGGGCTCCGTCCGGACCCCGGCGCCGGTCTGGGGACCGGCGCCGGCGCCTCAGGCCTTGTGCACGATCTGTACGTCCAGCTCCACTTCCACGCTCGAACCGATCGCCGCGATCCCGTGCGCCAGGACCGACTGCCAGTTGAGGGCGAAGTCCTCGCGGTGGAGTTCGGTCGTGGCCCGGCAGGCGGCCCTTGGTTCGCCCTCCAGCCCCGTACCGAGGCCCAGGTACCGGGTGTCCAGGGTGACCGAGCGGCTGACCCCGTGCAGCGTGAGGGCGCCCGCGACGGCCCAGCGGCTGCCGCCGCGGTGGATGAAGCGGTCGCTGTAGAACTCCACCGTCGGGTGCCTGGCCGCGTCCAGGAAGTCCGCGGACCGCAGGTGGTCGTCCCGCAGCCGCACTCCGGTGTCGATGCTCGCCGCGTCGATGATCACACGCATGGAGGAGTCCTCCATGCGCTCGGCTATCCGCACCGCCCCCGCGAACGTGTTGAACCGGCCGCCGATCCGGGCGAAACCGATGTGGAGGGCCGTGAAGGCGACGGTCGAGTGCGCCGGGTCGAGTTCCCAGTGGCCGGGCTGCGGCAGCAGCGGCGGCTCCACCGCGTCCAGGACGATCTCTGCGGTACCGGGCCGGGCCGGCTCCCCGACGAGCGTCGCCCCGTGGAAGGGCGCGTACCCCTCGGCCGTCACGGACAGGCGGTACTCCCCCTCCGGGAGGGCCGCCGTGAAGCCGCCGTACGGATCGGTCTCCCCACTGACGATCCGGCGCCCGATCGGATCGGTCACCTCGAACCTGGCCTGCCGGACCGGCTGCTGCACCGTGTCGAGGACCCGGCAGCTGAGCAACCGCGCCGTCGGCGGCAGCGTCAGTGTGGCGGACGTGTTCGGGCTGGAACCTCCCGCCGTCTCCATCCCCCGTCGGCGACCGAACATGGCTGATGCACCCCCGTGCTCTGTGGACTTGGACCGCGTCGGCGAAGACGCATTCGATCATGTGGTCGGATCGCGGGCAACCAGGAGGGACACGCCCTCCGTACCCGCGCCGGTTTCGCCGCCGGTCGACGGTAAATGCTCGCATCTCCGGGCCCGTTCCCGTGACAGCGACCGCCCCGTCGGTGTCGGTGCGCAGCACCGTCGCACCCAGCGCCCGCAGCAGCGCGAGCGTGCCCGGCGCGGGGTGGCCGTACCCGTTGCCCGCTCCCACCGGCACGATGGCCAGCCTTGGCCGGACCTTGGCGTGCAGCGCGGGGTCCTGGTGGGCGGACCCGTGGTGGGCGACCTTGAGGACGTCGACCGGACCCAGCTCAGGACGGCTCCTCAAGAGGGCCTGCTGCGCGGGTGGTTCGAGGTCACCGAGCATCAGCAGGGTCAGTCCCGCGGAGCGCACGAGCAGGGTGACGCTCGCGTCGTTGGGTCCCCCGGGCGCCGGCCCGGCCGCCTGCGGCCACAGCACCCGCCACTCCAGCGGCCCGGCCCGGCGACGCTCCCCCGCCAGCGCCCGTACGACGGGCACGCCCGCGGCCGCGGCGGTCCTGCGGACGAACTCCGCCCGCCCGGGGGGCTCTTCCCACACGGTGGTCTGAATCACACCCACCGACCGGCCCCGCAACACCCCGGCAAGCCCGCCCACGTGGTCGGCGTGAAAGTGCGTCAGCAGCAGCAGGGGGACCCGGCGCACCCCCAGCGCCCGCAGGCACGCGTCCACCGGGCCGGGATCCGGGCCGGTGTCCACGACCAGCGCCTCCCCGGGACCGACGGCGAGTACGGCGGCGTCCCCCTGGCCCACCGCGCACTGCACGTAGCTCCAGTCGGGTGGCGGCCAGCCCGTGAGGGTACGGGTCAGCTGCGGCGGCCGCAGCACCGCCAGGAGCAGCAGCACGGCCAGGGCGGGGCACACCCACGGCCGCACCCGAGGCCGCCGCCCGTACCGCGCCCCGAGCCCTACGAGGGCCGCGGTCGCGGCGGCGAGCAGCAGGCCGCCGGTGAGCCCGCCGGGCCAGGCCAGCTCCGCACCCGGCAGCCTCGCCCCGGTCCGGGCCACGGCGGCGATCCACCCGGCCGGCACCCCAGCGCACCGGGCGAGCAGCTCCGCGGCGGGCATCCACAGCGGGGCCGCCGCGAGCGCGGCGAAACCGAGCACGGTCGCCGGACCCGCCGCGAGCTCGGCCAGCAGGTTGCACGGCACCGCCACGAGGCTGACCCGGGCGGACAGCACCGCGACGACGGGTGCGCACACCGCCTGGGCGGCGGCGGCGGCCCCGAGCGCCTCGGCGAACCGGGGCGGCACGCCCCGCCGCCGCAGGGCCCCGCTCGCCCGGGGAGCCAGGGTCAGCAGCGCCCCGGTGGCGAGGACGGACAGCAGGAAGCCGTAGCTGCGGGCCAGCCACGGGTCCCAGAGCACGAGCAGCAGCACGGCGGCGCCCAGGGCCGGGATCAGGGACCGCCGCCGCCCGGTGGCGATGGCCAGCAGGGTGAGCGCCCCGCAGGCCGCGGCCCGCAGCACGCTCGGCTCCGGTCGGCACACGACCACGAAGGCCAGCGTCAGGGCGGCGCCGCACAGGGCCGTCGTCCGCAAGGAGAGCCCGAGGCGCGGCGCGAGCCCCCGCCGCTCGGCCCGCTGAGCACGGGACGGGGGCCCGATGAGCAGGAACAGCACCACGGTCAGGTTGGACCCGGACACCGCCAGCAGGTGCAGCAGGTCGGTGGCGCGGAAGGCCTCGTGCAGATCGGGCGGCACCCGGGAGGTGTCACCGACGACCAGCCCGGGCAACAGGGCCCGGGCGTCCGGGGCCAGTCCCCCGGTGGCTTCTCGCAGCCCGGCCCGCAACCGCCCCGCGAGCCGCTGCGCGGTATCGGGGCCGGCACTCACCCGGGGCGGGGCGTCCCCGGCCGGCCGCAGCAGTGCGACGGCGCGTTCCCCGTCCCGCCCCGGAGCCAGTCGGGCCACGGCCTCCACCCGGGTGGAGGGCAGCAGCCGGGCCCATCCCGGGTGCCCGGCGAGCACCCGCACCGGGGTCTCGACCCGGGTGCGGGCCCCGTCGGGCCCGGTGACCTCCCGCACGACCGCGTCCAGCACCACCACGGGCGGGCCGCTTCCGCTCCTGGTGACGCGCGGGTCGGAGGCGACGGTGAAGACGGTGAGGACACGGGCGTGCTCCCGGGCCAGCCCGGTGACCGGTCCGGCCCGCGCCTCGGCCCGCTGGAGCCCCGCCACCCCCGCACCGGCCGCCGCGCACAACAGGGCGGCGGCCACGGCCGTCCCGGCCCGCCACCGGCTGCCGGGACGTCGGTACCCCGCCAGCAGGAGCAGCCCCGCGCCGGCCGCCCCCAGACCCGCCCCGGTCGCGGCCCATCCGGCGGGCGCGTCGAGCGCGAGCGCCGCGGCGCCCCATGCGGCCAGGGCCGGGCCCGCGATCCGCAGGTCCACCGGGCCGGGGCGCTCGGGCCCGTTCACGGCCGCACCAGCGTGCGCAGGTCGGCGAAGCGCCGCTCACCGATGCCGTTGACCTGGCGGAGCTCCTCCACGGAACGGAAGCCTCCGCGCGCGGTGCGGAAATCCACGATGTGCTGGGCGAGCACCGGCCCGACCCCCGGCAGACCGTCGAGCTGCTCGACGGTCGCCGAGCCGAGGCTGAGCGGGCCGGGCGCCGGACCGGTCCCGCCGGGCTGCGGCTGCGCCGGAGTTCCCACGAGCACCTGTTCCCCGTCCACGAGCACGCGGGCCCGGTTGAGACCGGTGGTGTCCGTGCCAGGCCGCACTCCCCCGGCGGCCGCGAGCGCGTCCTCCACGCGCGAACCGGCGGGCAGCCTGCGCACCCCGGGGTCGCGGACCTTGCCGCTGACGTCCACGACGATCCGTCCCCCGCCCTCGGCGGGCACCGCCGCGCCGGCCACGGCCGCCGCCGGGAGCGGATCCGTCCACGCCTGCCCGGGGCCCCGACCCGGACCCGGCGCGGAGGCCGGTCCCGTGCCCGGTGCCGGTGCCGGTGCGACGACCGCCGCAGGCGTGACCACGGCGGGCCGCGCCGACCAGTACTGCTGCGCGGCGAAGCCGACCGCACCGACCAGCACCACCGCCACGGCGGCCACCGTGCGCGGCTCCATCCCGCAGCGGGCCTGGAGCCACACGGGCAGCCGCTCCCGAACGGCCAGCCTCCGCGCGGCTCCCGCCGACAGGCCCGCGCCGTCTCCGGGTGCCTGCCCCACCGACTCAGGGAGCGGCTCCACGGTCCCGGAGGGCACGTCGGAGCCCGGTACCCGCTCGGTCGGAGGTGGAGGCGGAGGTGGAGGTGGAGGCGGCACAGGCGCGGTCGCGGGCCCGGCCGCACCGCCCAGGAGCGCTTCGGCCCGCCGCCGCTCCGCGCCCGCAACCGGATCGGGGGCCCGGCGGCCTCGGCGGCGCCGGAACCGACCGCCGGAGAAGCGGCCGTCGGAGAAGCGGCTGTCGGGGAAGCGGCCGTCGGAGAGACGGCTGTCGGAGAGACGGGCACGTCCGGGTCCGCTGGTGGCCCCGGAGCGATACGGAGTACGCGATCGAAGAGTCATGCCACGACGGTAGGGACGCCTCGCGAAGCCCGCTCGGAACCTTCAATTCCGGTGGATGACGCGCCCGTTGTGGATAACCGGACCACTCGTTCCGGTGATCAGCGCGGCGAGACGACCGCCGCGAGCAGCCCCGGCCCGGTGTGCGCGCCGATCACCGCGCCGACCTCGCTCACGTGCAGCTCGACCAGGCCGGGGATGCGCTCGCGGAGCCGCTGGGCGAGCTTCTCGGCCCGCTCGGGGGCCGCCAGATGGTGCACGGCCACGTCGACGTCGGCCGAGCCCGCCCGCTCCACGGCGAGCTCCTCCAGGCGGGCGATGGCCTTGGAGGCCGTCCGCACCTTCTCCAGCATCTCGATCCGCCCGTCGTTCAGCATGAGCAGCGGCTTCACCGCCAGGGCCGAGCCCAAGAGGGCCTGCGCGGCCCCGATCCGACCGCCCCGCCGCAGATATTCGAGGGTGTCGACGTAGAAGTAGGCGCCCATGTCCGACGCCCGCTTCTCGGCGGCGGCCACGGACTCGTCGACGGAACCTCCGGCCTCCGCCACCTCGGCCGCGGACAGGGCGCAGAAGCCGAGGGCCATCGCGACCATGCCGGTGTCCACGACGCGCACCGGTACGGGCGCGGTCCTGGCGGCGACCACGGCGGAGTCGTAGGTCCCCGACAGCTCGGCGGACAGGTGGAGGCTGACGACCGCGCTCGCGCCGGCGTCGGCGGCGGCCCGGTAGGCCCGGGCGAAGTCCTCCGGTCCGGGCTTCGACGTGGTGACCGACCGGCGTTTCTGCAGGGTCTGGGCGAGTCTGCGCGCCGAGATCTCGGTGCCGTCCTCCAGTGCCTCGCCGCCCAGGACCACGGTGAGCGGAACGGAGGTGATCCCGTGCCTCGCCATGGCCGGTCGGGGCAGGTAGGCCGTGGAATCGGTGACGATGGCGACATGGCGGGACATGAGCCGGAGGGTACCGCCCGTGGAGGCACTGCGGCAGCCTGGGCCCCGGGTCGGCTGCACGGGGCGGACCTCGTCCCCCCGCCCGGCCCCGGATCGTACGTGCTCGAAACCCCTACGCGACCCCGGGCCGCGCCCCGTCGCGGCCCCCGCCCCGCCTCAGGTCGTGCTCTCCGGCCGGCGCGTCTTCTGCCACGGGTACGGCGTCGTCGGTGCGGCCTGGTCCAGGGCCGCCTGCTGCGATCCCGGGCCCCGTCCACCCGCCGCCGGTGCGCTGCCCGGCGCGTCCCCGCGAGCCGCAGCGGGCCCGGCCCCGGCCCCCGCGGCCTGCGCCGCGTCCCACGCCTCGGCAGCGGCCGCCAGGTCGTCCACGGGCTCACGGGACCAGTCGCGCAGCGCGCCCGACTCGACCTCGATCTGCGCCGACAGCGTGGAGAGGTCGTCGTTCGCGAACCGGCGGGCCCGGTCGCGCGCCGCCCACCGCAGCGACTCGGCCGCCTGCGTGATCTGCGCGACGCGCTCGCGCAGTGCGGGCAGGCTCTCCGCCGTCCGCTTGCGGTCCGGCTCCTGCTCCAGCCGCTTCAGCTCGTCGTCCAGCTCCCGCCCGTGCGCGCTGAGCCGCTCGAACAGCCCGATGGACTCCCTCAGCGAGGAGTCCGTCCGGACCCCGTGGTGCAGGGTCGCCTCGGTGGACCGCATCGACGTCCGCAGGTCCAGCCGCAGCTGCGCCAGCGCACCCGCGACCCCGACCTGTCCCAGGCTCTTGGCCTTCAACGTGGTGTCCTCGACCGTCCGGCGCGCCTGCGTGATGGTCCGGTCCACCCCGCGCTTCGCCGCCCCGACCGCCTTGACGGTGGCGTAGGCCCCCAGGCCCAGGAAGGCGAAAAGCACCATCAGCGCGAAGATGATCAACGCGGCCTCCATGAGTGTCCCTTCCCCAGTGCCGGACAGCTGTTTCCTTCTTCCCCCACCGTAAACGCCACGGGCAGGCCAGGGGTTCCCGTCGTACCCCCAACCTGCCCGTACGGGACATCCCTCATACCGGGACGCCCCACCACGCCGGCCGACGTCAGATGACGATGTTCACCAGCTTCGGAGCACGCACGATCACCTTGCGGATCTCCGCACCGCCCAGGGCCGCGACCACGCCCTCGTCGGTCACCGCCAGCTGCTCCAGCTCCGCCTCCGAAATCGTCGGCGACACCTCCAGCCGCGCCTTGACCTTGCCCTTGACCTGCACCACGCACGTCACGCTCTCGTCCACGACGTACGCCGGGTCCGCGACCGGGAAGTCCTGGTGGACCACCGACTCGCTGTGGCCCAGGCGGTGCCACAGCTCCTCCGCGATGTGCGGGGCGAGCGGCGCGACCAGCAGCACCAGCCGCTCGGCGACCGAGCGCTCCAGCGGCCGGCCCGCCTTCGTCAGGGCGTTGTTCAGCTCGGTGATCTTCGCGATGGCCGTGTTGAACCGCAGCCCCGCCAGGTCCGCGCCGGCCCCGTCGATCGCCTTGTGCAGCGCACGCAGGGTGCCCTCGGCGGGCTCGGCGTCGACGACCGTCACCGCGCCCGTCTCCTCGTCCACGATGTTGCGCCACAGGCGCTGCAGCAGCCGGTACTGACCGACCACGGCGCGCGTGTCCCACGGCCGCGAGACGTCCAGCGGACCCATCGCCATCTCGTACAGGCGCAGCGTGTCCGCGCCGTACTCCTCGCAGATCTCGTCCGGGGTGACGGCGTTCTTCAGGGACTTGCCCATCTTGCCGTGCTCGCGCTTGACCGGCTCGCCCTGGTAGAAGTAGCCGCCGTCGCGCTCCTCGACCTCGGCCGCCGGGACGTACACGCCGCGCGCGTCGGTGTACGCGTACGCCTGGATCATGCCCTGGTTGAACAGCTTGTGGAACGGCTCCGCCGAGGAGACGTGACCCAGGTCGAACAGCACCTTGGACCAGAAGCGCGCGTACAGCAGGTGCAGCACCGCGTGCTCGGCGCCGCCCACGTACAGGTCGACGCCGCCGTGCGGCGCGCCCTCGCGCGGCCCCATCCAGTACTGCTCGATCGCCGGGTCGACCAGCGCCTCGGAGTTGGTCGGGTCGAGGTAGCGCAGCTCGTACCAGCAGGAACCGGCCCAGTTCGGCATGGTGTTGGTCTCGCGCCGGTAGCGCTGGACGCCGTCGCCGCGGCCCAGGTCCAGCTCGACTTCGACCCAGTCCGCCTTGCGGGACAGCGGGGTCTCCGGCTGGGAGTCCGCGTCGTCCGGCGCGAAGGTGCGCGGCGAGTAGTCCTCGACCTCGGGCAGTTCCAGCGGCAGCATCGACTCGGGCAGCGCGTGCGCGACACCGTCCTCGTCGTAGACGATCGGGAAGGGCTCGCCCCAGTAGCGCTGCCGGCTGAACAGCCAGTCGCGCAGACGGAAGTTGACCGTTCCCTCACCGATGCCGCGCTCGGCCAGCCAGTCGGTGATCGCGGCCTTGGCCTCGACGACGCCCAGACCGTCCAGCGAGATGCCCTCACCGGAGGAGTTGACCAGCTCCGCGTCGTACGAGACGAAGGCGTCGTCCCACGTCGACGGGTCGGTGCCGCGCTCGTCCGACGGCTGGACGACGCACCGCATCGGCAGCTCGAAGGCGCGCGCGAACTCGAAGTCGCGGCCGTCGTGCGCCGGGACCGCCATGATCGCGCCGGTGCCGTAGCCCATCAGCACGTAGTCGGCGATGAAGACCGGCACCTTCTCGCCGCTGACCGGGTTGACCGCGTACTCGCCGGTGAAGACACCGGTCTTGTCCTTGGCCTCGGCCTGCCGCTCGACGTCCGACTTCGACGCCGCCTGCTTGCGGTACGCCGCGACGGCCTCGGCCGGGGTGGCGTGCCCGCCGGTCCACACGTCGCGGGTGCCCTCCGGCCAGGCGGCCGGGATGAACTTCTCGACCAGCGGGTGCTCGGGCGCCAGGACCATGTAGGTGGCGCCGAACAGGGTGTCCGGGCGGGTGGTGAAGACGGTGATGGCCTCGTCGCCCAGCGCGAAGTCGACGCGCGCGCCCTCGCTGCGGCCGATCCAGTTCCGCTGCTGCAGCTTGATGGCCTCGGGCCAGTCCAGCGCGTCCAGGTCGTCCAGCAGCCGGTCGGCGTACGCGGTGATCCGCATGTTCCACTGGCTCAGCTTGGACTTGAAGACCGGGAAGTTGCCGCGCTCGGAGCGGCCGTCCGCGGTGACCTCCTCGTTGGCCAGTACGGTGCCCAGCCCGGGGCACCAGTTGACCGGCGCGTCCGAGGCGTACGCCAGCCGGTACGCGTTCAGTACGTCGGCCCGCTCGCCCGCGGACAGCCCGGCCCAGTCACGGCCGCCGGGAACCTCACGGGAGCCGTCCTCGAAGGCGGCGACCAGCTCGGCGATCGGGCGGGCCTTCTTCGCGTCGGCGTCGTACCAGGAGTTGTAGATCTGCAGGAAGATCCACTGGGTCCACTTGTAATAGTCCGGGTCGATCGTCGCGAACGAGCGGCGCTTGTCGTGGCCCAGACCCAGCCGGCGCAGCTGGACCTTCATGTTCTCGATGTTCGCCTCGGTCGACACCCGCGGGTGCGTACCGGTCTGCACCGCGTACTGCTCGGCCGGCAGGCCGAAGGCGTCGAAGCCCAGGGTGTGCAGGACGTTGTGGCCGGTCATCCGCTGGTGGCGGGCGAAGACGTCGGTGGCGATGTACCCCAGCGGGTGGCCGACGTGCAGCCCCGCACCGGACGGGTACGGGAACATGTCCATGATGAACTTCTTCGGCCGTGCGGCCATCGCCGGGTCCCCGGCCAGGTCACCGGTCGGGTTCGGGGCCTCGTACGTCCCCTGCTCGTCCCAGACGTCCTGCCAGCGTGCCTCGATGTCGGCGGCCATGGCAGCCGTGTAGCGGTGCGCCTCGGCCGCCTCGGGGGCCGGGGTGTTCGTCTCGCTCATGATTTCTGAAGCTCCATCGATCGTCTCTGCCGGCTCTGCCTGCCCAAACGAAAAAACCCCTCGCACAGGAGGGGACGCCGCGCCGATGCCGACCGTCTGTGGGGTCGGTACTGATCAGCGCGGCTCGGTAAGCAGAAGGCGTACGGCACGCATGGCGTCAGGGTACCGCAGCGGTCCCCGCCGACGCTCGGCCGTTCCGCCCGGTGGCACCAGGTGGCGCCCGGTGGGCACGACGAGAAGCGGGGGCCCCCCACCCGGGGGGGCCCGGGGGGGAACGTGTGTGAGTAAGTGAAATGGAAAACAGAACAACAGAAAAGCAAGCAAGAGCCC